>RXJW01000170.1 GCA_003963005.1 Burkholderiales bacterium | reverse complement strand
CGTGGTGGCCTGCACGTCCAGGTTGCCGGTGGCGGTGATGTCGTGCGAGAGCGTGGCGGTCGTGCCCTTGAGCGTGACGTCACCACCGCGCAAGGTGCCGAAGGTGCTGAAGGCACCGCCGCTGGACAGGGTCAGCGCCGCGCTGCCGGTGTCGATGCTGCCGGTGCCGGCGGGCAGGGTCAGCGTGCCGCCGGCATCCAGCACGAGGGCCTGGTGGGCCGCCTGGGTCAGCGCGACGAGCTGCAGGTTGCCGGCGCTGCGCAGGGACACGCCGCCGCCGGTCGCCGTGATCGCGCCTTGCAGGTCGTTGGTGGTCTGCAGCAGCGTGATGTCGGCGCTGCCCGCGTTGAGCGTGGTGCTGCCGGTCACGCGCAGCCGCAGCCCGGCGGTGGTCGCCTGCGTGATGACGCCGCCGCCGCTGCTGGCATGGAGGTTGCCGGAGACGACGCCCTCACCGAGGTTGAGCGGGCCGGCGCTGGCGACCGTGAGCGCACCGGTGTTCAGCGTGCCCAGGCTCAGCGCGTTGGCGTCCTGGACGGTCGTCGTGCCGCCGGTGAGGCTCACCGCCCCGCCGAAGTCGTTGCTGGCAGCGAAGAGCTGGATGTTGGACGTGCCCGCCGACACCGACGTGGTGCCGGTCACCCGCACGCTGCCGCCGCCCTGCAGCACGCCCCCGCTCAGCGTGGACAGCGTCAGGTTGCCGGTGGCGGTGAGGTTCTGGCCGAGGCTCAGGCCGGTCTGCGCCTGCAGGCTCACGTCATGCCCCTTCAGCACACCGCCGACCGTGAAGCTGCCGCCGAGGCTGGCCAGCGTCAGGTCGGCCGTGCCGGTGTCGATGTTGGCGGAGCCCCCGAGCGCGAGGTTGCCGCCGGCCGACAGTGTCAGCGCGCGGTTGGCCGGCTGGTTGAGGCTCAGCAGCGCGATGTCACCGCTGGAGCGCACGTCCAGCGCATTGCCGGTCAGGTGCAGGCCGTTCCACTGGTTGGCGGTGTTGGCGAGCGTGATGTCGCCGCCGGTGGTGGCGTCCAGCGTGGCCACGCCGGTCACGGTCAGTGCCCCGCCCTGGGTGAGCGCCCCGCCACCGGTGCGGGCCAGCAGCGTGCCGCCGATATGGCCTCCGCCCAGGTTCAGCGGGCCGCCGGCCGTGCGCACGTCCAGGTTGCCGGTGTTGATGCTGCCCAGCGTCAGCGCGGTGCTGGCGGTGAGCATGCTGTAGAGCTGGCTGCTGCCGCCGCTCAGATCGACGGTACCGCCCCACGCATTGCCGGGGTCGGTCAGCACGACGCTGCCGCTGCCGGCGTTCAGGCTGGCCGTGCCGGTGACGGTGACGCCCCCGGCCACCTGGCCGATCGGTGCGCCGCCGCTGTGGACGCTGAGCGCCCCCTGGATGGCACCGGTGCCGAGCGTGACGGCGCCGCCCGTGGTGGTCACGTCCAGGCCCTGGCTGGCGAAGGTACCGAGCGTGACCGTGGCGGCCCCCGTCGTCAGGTGCGCCGGCCCGCTGACCGCGAGGCTGCCGCCGGCCTGGATCGCACCGCCCGTGGTGACCGTCAGCGTGCCGCTCACCTGCCCCCCGGGCAGGGTGACGGCACCGGCGCCGCCGTTGATCGTCACATCCTTGGCCTGGACGCTGCCCAGCGCGATGCTGCCGGGGGCTGACGCCTGCAGGTTGCCGCCGTTGGTGTGCAGTTGGGTGCCGGTGATGTTGCCGCCCGCCGAGAGCAGCACGTCCAGCGCGCCGCCCCCGGCCAGGATGCTGCCGGTGCTGAAGGTGATGTGCCGCGCGGCGATCAGGCTCAGCGAGGCCGCGCCGGCAGGCTGGATCGCCCCCTGCACCTCGATGTCGCCCGACTGCGCATTGGTGCCGGCTGACTTGGTCTCGATGCGCACCGCGGTGCCACCCGTGAGGGCCGCGTTGAGCAGGCCGACATCGACGACGGCGGCGTCGTTGGTGCTGTCGAAGTTCGGTGCCGTGCCGACGTTGGCGTGGCTGCCACCGTTGGCCCGGATGACGATGTCGTTCGGGTCCAGCAACCACTGCCCGGCACGGCCCCGCGGCGCGCTGGCGTCCACCGGGCCCGTCACGTTCAGGCGCTCGCGGGCCGAGGTCTCGACGAAGCCGCCGTTGCCGCCCCGCGAGCCGCCGCGGGCGCTGATGCGGCCGAGCATGTCGGTGCGCTGCTCGGCCCAGACGGCCACGCGGCCGCCGTCGCCCTGCTCGAGCGCATCGGCATGGATCTCGGCGCCGGCCCCGATCCAGGTGCGCTCGGCGCTGTGGTCGGTGCCCTGGCCTGCGAAGCCGCCGCCCACCCGCACCTGCCCGCCGCCCAGGCGGCCCGAGGCGTCGAGCCGCGCGCCGTCGAGCAGCGCGAGCTGCTGGCCGAGCACGGTCACGTCGCCGCCGTGCTCGCCGCGGGCGTCGACCTGGCCGGCCACCTGGGTGACCCCGGCGGTGCCCCCGTCGATGACGACGCGCCCGCCCTGCTGCCGCAAACCACGCGCCTGCACGACGCCGTCCAGGTTCAGCACCTGGCCCACCGCGCCGGCCCGGGCCTGGGCGCGCAGTTCGGCGGACCCGCCCTCCGCCAGCACACGCCCGCTCAGGCGCAGCGAGGCCTCGCGGGCATCGTCGTTGCGCAGGTTGAAGAGCACCAGGCCATCGCCTTCCACGTCCACCTGCACGGTGCTGCCCGCGGCGAGGCCCACACGTCGCGCGGCCAGGCTGCCCCCGACCTGCAGCTGCGGTGCGACCAGCGCGATCGTGCCGCCCGGCGCCGAGAGACGGCCATCGGCCTGCAGGGCGCCCGCCTCGCGGCCCGCGCTGAAGCGGTAGGCGCCGGCCAGGAAGTCGGTGTCGGACAGGTCGAGCGTGGAGGCCACCAGCCCGCCCACGTCCACCTGCGAGCCCCGCCCGAACACGAGGCCGCGCGGGTTCACGAGAAAGACGCGACCGTTGGCCTGCAACTGCCCGAGGATGAGCGACGGGTCGCCGCCCACCACGCGGTTGAGCAGCACCGCGTTCACGCCCGGCTGCTGCACGCGCAGCGTCTCGCCGGCGGCGATGGAGAAGCTCTGCCAGTTGACGATCGCCTTGTCGCTGCCCTGCCGGATCAGGCCGGGGCTCACCGCCACCTGGCCCTGCACGACCTGCGCGCCCTGCGGCAGCGCGGAGGCGGCGGGATAGGCGAGCGCCAGGCTGAGGGCGAGGCCGAGGGGTCGGAGGCGGCGCATCAGAAACTCCAGCTGCCTTGCGCGTAGCAGCGCAGGTGGCGCGAGGCGGCCTCGCCCCGCGCCGCGCCCGACGTGGGTGTGGCCAGGCTCAGGCGCAGTGCGTACTGGCTGCCGCGCGCCCAGACGAGGGACAGGCCGGCGCCCCCAAGGTGGCTGCGGTTGACGTAGCCGGGATCGCGCAGGACGCGGTCGGGGTCGTGGCGGTATTGCAGCCAGGCGGCGTCGTAGAAGGCGGCCAGCACCAGCTCGCTCGCCCAGCGCCCGAGCAGGCTCGCGGGGGGCAGCCAGCGCAGCTCCAGGCTCGCGACGGCGCCGCTGTCGCCCGTGCCCTCGCCCGGCGCGAATGCGCGCACGCCGGTCGGCCCGCCGGCGCGGAACTGCTCGGTCGAGTCGAGGTTGTGCAGCGCCCACTGCGCGCGCAGGGTCACGTAGGCGAGCAGCCGGTTGCTGAGCAGGTTCTGCAGGCGCGACACGCTGAGGGTGAGCTTCGTGAAGCGCGCATCGTCGTCATTGCCGGCCGGCAGGCCGTCGGCGAAGCGCAGCCGCCCTTGCATCAGGTTGGCCTCGAAGGTGTTGACGCTGCCGCTGAAGAGGCTGTCACGGAAATCGCCGCTCAGGCCCAGGTTGACGTCGTCCACGCGCTTGGCGGTCGCGAGCGACGCGACACGGTCGCTGTACTGCTTGGCATCGGCTGCGGCGAGCAGGAAGAGGTTGAGGTTGCGCGAGCGCACCCAGGGGTAGAGCGCGAAGGCGTTCAGGGTCGTGCCGGTGCCGTCCAGGCCGAGCGGGAACTCGCCGCGGTCGAGCTGGTAGCGCACGGCCGACAAGGACACGCCGGCCTTGAAACCGTCCGCCCCGACCGGGCTCGTGTAGCCCAGCAGTGCGAAGCGCAGGCCACCGGTCGTGGAACTGAGCGCCGAAGCCGACAGGCCATCACCCCGACCGAACGGGCTCGCGACGACCACCTGGCCGCCCAGGCGCGCGGTGCCGATGTAGCGCGAGCCGTTGAGGTCGGCATCGACGCTGCCGGCCTGGCGGCTCTCGGCCCGGGGCGTGAATTCGAGGATGGCCGTGCCGGGCGTGGCGCCTGCCTTGACCTCGGCGCGCGTGACGATGCCGCGCAGGTCGTTGATCAGGAAGACCGTGCGCTCCACGGCCTCCACGGTGAGCACCTCGCCGGGTTGCAGCCGCGCGAGATAGCCCTCCACCACCGCGCGGTCCACCGGCAGGCCCTCGGCCCAGTTCAGCACGACGCGGTCGAGCCGGCCGGCCAGCACGGCGATGCGCACGCTGCGGCCGTCGAACACCTGCTCGGGGATGTAGGCGTAGCCGAGGTAGTAGCCGAGGTCGCGCTGCAGGAAGCGGGTGACTTCGTTGGCGGCGTTGACGAGGTCTTCGAAGCCCCGCCCCGGGCCGGTGAAGGCGGCGGTGAGCCGCGGCAGGGCTTCACGCAGCGCCGCGGGTGCGTCGGCGTCGACGCGGTAGGCGGGCACGTCCAGGCGGATGTCGTCGTCCGGCTTGCCGAGTTCGCGCGCGGGAGCCGGGCGTTGCGGCGGCAGGTCGGCAGGCCGTGCGGGCTCGGGCGGGCGGCTGAGTTCGGCGGGTGTCGGCACGCCGGGCGGGGCCGCCGCACGCGCGGCCGAGGCCAGCAGCACCGCCAGCAGCGGTGGCACGAGAAGCAGGCGGCAGTGACGGCGAACGGGCAGCAAGGCAGGCAGGGTCTGGAGGAGGAGGCAGGGGGCTGCCGTCGAGCGGGCGGGTCGCTCGTGGGATGAGTCACGGCCCGGGCGATTGAGTTCCAGGCCCCCCTCGAATGCAGGCGGCACACTGCCTGTCCATCGATTCAGGGAAGAAACCCGGCACCGCGGTCGTTGTCGGGGCATGTCATGAACCCCACTCCAGCTTCCCCCGCCTCATTCGGGTCCGAGCTGGCGGCTCTGGTGCCGCGCCTGCGCCGCTTCGGACGGCTGCTCACCGGTCATCCGCACGACGCGGACGACCTGGTGCAGCTCGCCCTGGAGCGCGCCTGGCAGCACCAGGCCCGCTGGACGCCGGACACCCGGCTGGACAGCTGGGTCTTTCGCATCATGCAAAACGCCTGGATCGATGAAATACGCGCCCGCCAGCGCCAGGCGCAGGTGATGGTCGACGGCGCCGACGTGCAGACCGCCGCGGCGCCTGAAGGTTCGCAGCTGGATGCGCTGGCCGTGCGCCAGGCCGTGGCGCGGCTGAACGACGACCAGCGCGCCGCCGTCGCGCTCGTGCTGGTGGAAGGCCTCTCCTACAAGGAAGCGGCCGCGGTGCTGGGTGTGCCGATGGGCACGCTGACGAGCCGGCTCGCCCGGGCCCGAGAACAATTGCAGGCGCTGCTGGCGCCAGAGGAGGACCGCCCATGCTCGGCGTGACCGACGAAGACCTGATGGCCTGGGTGGACGGTGAACTGCCGGCCGCCGAGGCCGACCGTGTGGCCGCCGCCGTGGCGACCGACGACGCACTCGCGGCCCGGGCGGCCCGGCTTCGACACCTGAACCAGCAGCTGCGCCAGGCGTTCGCCACCGACCTGGCCGAGCCGGTGCCGGCCGCCCTCGCCGCCCTGGCACGCGGCGAGCCGGCGTCGACCTCGGCCGGCAGCGCGACGGTCCACCCGCTCACCCCGCGCCGCCGGAAGCTGGGCTGGGCGGCGTGGGGCGGCATCGCCGCCGGCGTGCTGCTGACCGTGGCGGTGGCACCGCGCCTGGCGCCATGGTCGAGCGGCACCGAGCCCAGCGTGCAGGCCCAGGCCGACGGCCGGCTCCTCGCCCGCGGTGCGCTGGGCGATGCGCTGGAACACGGCCTGGCCGGCGCCCCCCGTGCGGACGGCACGCGGCTGCTGTTGAGCTTTCGCGACCGCAGCGGCCAGTTCTGTCGCAGCTTCGCCGCGCCGGTCGGGCGGGGCCTGGCCTGTCGCGACAACGGCCGCTGGCAGGTCGTCGTGCTGACGGCACCGGCCACGGCCGCCGCCCCGGTGTCGGGTGATCAGCTTCGTCTCGCCAGTGGCGACCTGCCGACCGCGGTGCTGGGCGCCGTCGAGCAGCGGATTGCCGGCCTGGCACTGGATGCCGCCGAGGAACGCCGCGCCCGCGACGCCGGATGGGCGCCATGAAACGCGGGCCTCGCCGCCGACAGTTGGCCGGGCTGATGGCGCTCGCCGCGGCCATCGCCGTGGCGTGGGCGGCCCGCGGGGTTGCGGTTGGCAACACCTGGCGGCCGTCGATCACCGATGATGCGGCATGGACACGATGACGGGCGCTTGGCGACGGGCAGGCTGGGTGGTCTGGCTGCTGGCCAGCGCCACCTGGCCTGCGGCGGCGGGCGGCAACAGCGGCCCCGGTGGCAACACGGGCAGCGGTTCGGGCAGCGGCATGTCGAGGCCGATCAACCTCCCCGTGCCCTCGATCGGGAACGGCTCACCGAACGGCCCGGGCAACGGCCCCGGCAACCGGCCGCCGCCGAGCCCGAACAGCGGCAGCGGCAAGGACGGCAAGGACGGCTCGCGGGCGGATGACACCGGCAGGGACGGCCCGGCCGGCCGGGACGGTGCGCCGCGGCGTGAGGCCGATGAGCGCGGCAACTCCGGCACGGCACGCCCCGGGTCGGAGGCTGCCGACAACCGCTGGCAGCGCGGCGAGCGCTTGGTGCGCAGCCAGCCGCTCGTCTACGAACGCGACCCGATCGGCGCACCGGTGCTGCGCGCCGAGATCACGCTGCTGCTGCCACCCGACGCCGACCTGCCGGACAGCCTCGCGCGGCGCGGCTTCATCGCCGTGCGCGAAACCCTCGTGCTCGGCCGCCGCCTGGTCGTGCTGCGCACGCCGGCCGACCTGACCCTGCCGATGGCCGTCGATCTCGGCCGCCGCCTCGTGCCGCAGGCCGAGATCGACTTCAACCACGTGCTGCTCGCCAGCGGCCGCGTCGAACCGGTCCGGCTGGCGGCGCCGGCCCCCGCGGTCACAGCCAGCGCGCCTGAGCCGGTCCACGTCGGCCTCATCGACGAAACCGTGCTGCCTGCGCCCGCCCTTGCTTCGCTTGCGGACGTCCGCCCCATCGGGCGCCGCTGCAACGCGCCGCCGCCGCAGGGGCACGGCACGGCGGTCGCGACCGTGCTGGCGCGCAGCGTGCAGCAGGCCGGGCGGCGGCCGGTGCTGCACGCGGCCGACCTCGGCTGCGGCCAGGGTGCCGTCGACGCGATGGCGGCGGCCCTTCAGGCGATGGATGCCGAGCGCGTGCCGGTCGTCAACGTCAGCGCGGTGGGGCCGTACAACCGCGTCCTGGCGGCGGTGGTCGCGGCCTTCATCGGACGGGGCCATCTGCTCGTGGCTGCGGTCGGCAACGACGGGCCGGCCGCACCGCCGCTGTATCCGGCGGCCTTTCCCGGCGTGGTCGGCGTGACCGCGGTGGACGCACAGGGCCGTGTGCTGGTGGAAGCTGGCCGCGGAGACCACGTGGCCTTCGCCGCACCCGGAGTTGTCGAGTTGCCGGGGGCTGACGGCAGCCTGCGCAGCTGGCGTGGCACCTCGCTGGCCGCGCCGGTCGTGGCGGCTGCCCTGGCGGTGCGGCTGACGGCGCCCGACCCCGTCACCGCGCAAGCGGCTGTCGCCCAGCTCGCCCGTGCCGCCACCGACGCCGGCGAGCCTGGCCGTGACCGCGTCTACGGCCATGGCGTGGTGGGCCTGTCGCCCACGGCGCTGGCGGCGGCGCACTGACCTTTCGTCACATCCCGGCGCCTGCGCAGGGAACAAAAGCGCCCGGATCATCGTTCTCCGCAGCAACCGGGCTCGAGATGGCGCCCGGCTCAACTGCGGAGATCCAAGATGACGCTGAGCACTTCCCTTCTTCGACTGGCCTTGGCCGCCAGCGCCACCGCTGCCCTGCTCGCCGCCTGTGGCGGCGGCGGGGGCGGCAGCACGACGGCCGACGCGCCCTCGGTCACCCCGCTGTCCTATCAGCTGCAGACCTACATCACCGACAACCTGGCGACCGAGTATTCGAAGGTGTGGGTGAGTCTCAAGAAGATCACGGCGGTCGACGGTGCCGGCACCGAGGTGACGCTGCTGGACGCGACGGCCAGCCCGGTCACGGTCAACCTGTCATCGCTCGCCGCCGTGGGGCAGCTGATGTCGACGGTGACGCTGCCGGCCGGTGTCTATTCGCAAATCAAGGTCACGCTCGGTAACGCGGTCCAGCTCGTCTCGCTGGACGGCAGCAAGACCCTGTCGGCGCGCTTCAACAGCACGGGGGGCGACCAGGTGCTGAGCATCCGCGACCTGGACCTGAACCCGGCCAACAGCGGCCAGCTGGTGCTGGACTTCAACCTCGCCAAGTTCACGTATGACGCCAGCACCGGCATCGTCACCGCCGTGGTGGAACGCCGCGATGCCGGCGAAGCCTTCGGCAAGTTCGTGCGCCAGCAGGCCGAGGTGCACGGCAGCGTCACCGCCGTGAACACCACGGCAGGCACCTTCACGGTCAAGGACAACCGGCTGGGCAGCGTCGTCGTCACGCTGGCCGCCGACGCGACGATCGTCAACGAGCAAACGCAGGCCAAGCTGACGCTTGCCGACCTCAGCGTGGGCGCCAACGTCGAGGTCAAGGGCAAGGTGACACCGGGCACCACGACGGCCGACCCGAGCACCGTGACCGCGTCGGTCGTGCATGTGCTGCCGGCCGCCAGTTCGGGCGACGGCACGGCCAATGCGCCGCGGCTGCGCGGCGCCGGCACGGTGACTGCCGTGAGCGGCACGAAGGTGACGGTGTCTTTGACCGACGCCAACTTCCTGCCGAGCAGCAACATCATCACCGTCACCATCGACGCCGCGCGCTTCACGCACGGTCAGGCGAGCGACGTGATCGTGGGCGCCTCGGTGCGCTTCGCCGGCAAGACCACGGGCGCGGGCACGACGACCATTGCGGCCACGGTGTTCGACGTGGATGGCGCTGCCTCCAACGGCGGCAATGGTGACGGCAAGTTCAACCCGGGCGTCGTCGGCAAGGTGGCGACGGTGGCGAGCAGCACGTCGTTCACGATCAGCGTCACGGCGGCCACCACCAACGTGCCGGCCGGCACCTACACGGTGGATGCGAGCAAGGCCGAGTTCGAATCGGGCACGGCGAGCTGCCTCGTCGTGGGCGCACAGGTGAAGCTGCGCGGCACGCTCAACGGCACGACGCTCACCGCCACGCGCATCGAGATCGACGGTTGCGGCGGGCAGAAGCACTCGTCGCCGGGCCGCGGCTGATCCGCTGAAGCCCGCCGGGACGGGGCGCGGCCGCAAGACCCCGCAGCCCCGCCCGGGTGGTGGTTTGGGCACACTGCAGGCGCAAACCACCGCCGATGACCGCCGCGCCCGCCCGAGACGATCTCATCCAACGCCGCCCCGAGGGTCTTTACTGCCCGCCGGGCGGCTTCTTCATCGACCCCTGGCGGCCGGTGGCGCGTGCCGTCATCACGCACGCGCATGCCGACCATGCGCGCTGGGGCCACCAGCACTACCTTGCCCACCGCGACGCCGAAGGCTTGATGCGCTCGCGGCTCGGGGAGGACATCGCCTTCCAGGGCCTGGGCTACGGCGAGTCGCTGCAGATCGGCGACGTGCGCGTCAGCCTGCACCCTGCCGGCCACGTGCTTGGCTCGGCGCAGGTGCGCGTGGAACACCGCGGCGAGGTGTGGGTGGTGTCGGGCGACTACTTCGTCAGCGGCGCGGGTGACGTCAACAGCACCTGCGCGCCCTTCGAGCCGGTGCGCTGCGAGGTGTTCATCACCGAGAGCACCTTCGGCCTGCCCATCTACCGCTGGGCGCCGCAGACCGAGGTGCTGGCCGAGATGCGCGCCTGGTGGGCCGCCTGCGCCGCCGAAGGCCGGCATGCGCTGCTGATGGGCTACAGCCTGGGCAAGGCGCAGCGCCTCGTGGCGGGCCTGGCCACGCCGGACGCGCCGGGGCCAGTGCTGGTGCACAGCGCGGTCGCACGGCTCAATGACGCCTACCGCGCCGCGGGTGTGGCGCTGCCCGCGGTCGAGACGGTGTCGGCCGACACGAGCTTCAAGTCGCTGCGCGGCGCGCTCGTCATCGCGCCGCCGGCCGTGCAGGGCAGCCGCTGGGCCAAGGCGCTGGGCCAGCACAGCGACGCATTTGCCAGCGGCTGGATGCGGCTGCGCGGTGCGCGGCGCCGCCGCGGCGTGGACCGGGGTTTCGTGTTCAGCGACCATGCCGACTGGCCCGGGCTGCTGGCCGCGATCCGCGACACGGGCGCCCGGCGCGTCATCGTGACCCACGGCGACGAGGGCGCGCTGATCCGCCACCTCACCGAGCAGGGCCTGCAGGCCGAGGCCTTCGTGACCGAGTACGGCGATGAAGCCCATGGCGTGGAGGCGGCCGAATGAAGCGCTTCGTCGCGCTGTACCTGGCGCTGGACGCGAGCACGTCGACGCTGGCCAAGGTGGCGGCGCTCAAGCGCTATCTCGCGGAGGCGCCCGCGCCAGATGCCGCCTGGGCGGTGTATCTGCTGGCCGGCGGCACGCCGCGGCGGGCGGTGCCGACCGGCGAGTTGCGCGCGCTGGCCTGTGAGGCGGCGGGGCTGCCCGAGTGGCTGTTCGAGGCCGGCTATGCCGCCACCGGCGACCTCGCCGAGGCGATTGCCTATGTGCTGCCCGACCCGGTGGACCGGCTGGACGCGCCGCTGTCGATCTGGATGACCGGGCGCATCCTGCCGCTGCGCGGGCTCGACGCGGCCGCACGGCGCGAGGCGGTGCTGGCCGCGTGGCGGGGGCTGTCGGCGGACGAGCGCTTCATGTTCGTGAAGCTGGTCGGCGGAGGCTTCCGGGTGGGCGTGAGCAAGCTGCTGGTGCAGCGGGCGCTGGCCGAGTGGTCCGGCACGGACGCGGCCGTCATCGCGCAGCGGATGATGGGCTACACCGACATCGACACGCCGCCCACAGCCGAGCGCTTCGAGGCCTTGTACGGTGCCGACGCCGGCGCCTCGCGCGGCGGTCAGCCCTACCCGTTCTTCCTGGCGCATCCGCTGCCCGGTGCGCCGGCCGACACGCTCGGTGCGCGCGACGACTGGCTCGCGGAATGGAAGTACGACGGCATCCGCGCCCAGGTGGTCAAGCGCGACGGCCAGGTGTGGATCTGGTCGCGCGGCGAGGAGCTGGTGACCGAGCGCTTCCCCGAGGTGTCACTGGAGGCGGCCACCTGGCCAGACGGCACGGTGGTGGACGGCGAGCTGCTGGCCTGGCGCCACGGTGAGGCGGAGCCGGCGCCCTTCGCGCTGCTGCAAAAGCGCATCGGCCGCACGAAGCTGAGCCGGGCCATCCTGGCCGAGGCGCCAGTGCGGCTTCTGGCGTATGACCTGCTGGAGAGCGACGGTGTCGACCGCCGCGCCGAGCCGCTGCACGAGCGCCGGGCACGGCTGCTGGCCCTGGGCATGGCGGTATCGCCGCTGGTGGAGGCCGCCGACTGGGCCGGGCTGACCGCCGCGCGCGAGGGCTCCCGCGAGCGCCGGGTGGAGGGCCTGATGCTCAAGCACCGCGACTCGGCCTACGGCATCGGCCGCACCGGCAGTGCCTGGTGGAAATGGAAGATCGCGCCGCTGAGCGTGGACGCCGTGCTGATCTATGCGCAAGCGGGCCACGGGCGGCGGGCCAACCTGTACACCGACTACAGCTTTGCGGTGTGGAGCCGCACGCCACGGGATGCGGCCGAGGCGGAGGCGGCGCTCGATGGCGGCGTCAGCGATCTGCAGCTGGTGCCGTTCGCCAAGGCCTACTCCGGGCTCACCGACGAGGAGATCCGGCAGGTGGACCGGGTCGTGCGGCAGACCACCGTGGAGAAGTTCGGGCCGGTGCGGCGGGTGCGGCCGACGATGGTGTTCGAGCTGGGCTTCGAGGGGATTCAGGCCAGCACGCGGCACAAGAGCGGCATCGCGGTGAGGTTTCCGCGGATGCTGAGGATTCGGGGGGACAAGCCGGTGGCGGAGGCGGATACGGTGCAGGTGCTCAGGGGGCTGATGGAGGGGGTGGGGTGAGCGCTCTCCGTGTTGCTTGGGTGCTCTTGCCCGAAACCTTTGTGTTCGGTGCACCGTGCCGGGAATTCGCCCCGGCGGGCGACCTACTTTTTGGGCGACCAAAAAGTAGGCAAAAAGTCGCCGCTGCAAAACCGCCCCTTCGGGGTTCCCTGCGATGCTCGAAGCCCGGGGGTCGCCCGGAACTCGCTGCGCGACGCTCCGCTCAGACAACCGGGCGAAGTCAGGTGTTGAAGCGTGCTGCGCACGCCCCCCGGGCTTCTGCGCTTCTCGGCGGTTTAGAAGGGGAGACCCCAAACAGCCGAAACAGCCAACAGCCAAACGCCACATCCCTGCGGTCGTGGCTGTTCCTTCACTCCCCCTTGGAGTCCGCCGAGCCGCGGAAGGACTTGA
>RXJW01000066.1 GCA_003963005.1 Burkholderiales bacterium | reverse complement strand
TGGTGGGTCGCACCTCAACCTTATCCGGGACCACGATGGCCACCCTCTACGGGCCGCCTCGCCTAAAAACTTACACCACCTCGCGGGGCATCACCACAGCCCCCAATCCCGCAAACGGGGGGGTGATCTTGAAAACCTTTGGGGTTGTCGGCGCGCGGCCGATGTCGGACCCTGCCAGTCCCCCTTTGGAGGCTGCAGCATGATCCAGCGTTTCACCCCCCGGGCCGGCCAGCACAAAGCTGATCGTGCCACCTCAACCGGTCACCGCGTCGGGCCCTTTGCCTGCCGTGCGGCGGTGCCGCTGCTGCTGTCTCTGGCGGTCGCTCAGGCCTTTGCCGCGAACAGCAACGACACGGGCACACCAGGCGCACCGGGCAACAACGGCACGTCGGTGGGCCAGTCGGGAACGAACGGCGGGACGGGGGGCAACAGCAATGCCACGGCCGGCGGCAATTCGGACCCGTCCAACACGGCCTCCAGCAACGGCGGCAATGGCGGCACAGGCGGCAGCGGCGCGGCAGGCAATGGCGCCACGCGCGGTGGCAATGGGGGCAATGGCGGCAACGGTGGTAGCGGCTCGGCCAGCGCCACGACCGCACCCGGCTCGGGCAATGCCTCGGCATCGGCCACGGCCGCCGGCGGTGCAGGCGGTGCCGGCGGCGCACCGGGCACCAGCGGCGGTGCCGGCGCTGGCAGCGGGGGCGCGGGCGGCAACGGTGCCACCGCCACCGCGTCGGCCAATGCCACGGCGGTGGGATCGGGTTCGGCCAATTCGACCGTCAGCGCCTCCGGTGGCGCCGGGGGCAGCGCCACTGGAACGGGCGCTCAGGCCGGCGCAGGTGCCGGCGCGACGGGCACGGCTGCTGCGCAGTCCGGCAGCGGCGCGGCCACGGCCAGCGTCTCGGCCGGCGGCGGCGCGGGTGGCTCGGGCAGTGGCGGGGCCTCGGGCGGCACGGGCGCAGCCGTCTCCTTGGTCAACGCCGTCAGCGGCAGCACCAGCGGCACGCTCTCGTTGACGCAGTACGCCTACGGCGGGGCCGGCGGTAGCACCGACAGCGGTACCGCAGGTGCTGCGGGCACGGGCAGCAGCAGCCTCACGGTGGGCACCGCCGGCACGCCCAACGGTGCCAGCTCGCTGACCGCCACGTCGTACGCCGTGGGGGGCAACGGCGGTGCAGCGGGCACCGGCACGGCCAGCAGCGGCGCCGCGGGCACGGCCAGCCTGACCGTCTACGGCAGCGGCAGCCTCAGCCTGAGCAGCCAGGCTTCAGGCGGCACGGGAGGATCGGGCGGCAATGGTGCCGCCCTCCTGGCCAACGGGGCAGCCGGCGGCGTGGCCAGTGCCAGTCTGGCGGGCAGCACCCTGGGAGGGAAGAACCTGAGCGGCTCGGCCACCGCCTCGGGCGGTTCCGGCGGCTACGCGACAGGCGTAGGCAACAGCGCGGGCGCCGGCGGTGCCGCCAGCGTGACCAGCGCCAGTGGCAGCAGCGACAGCGGCACGGTCAACCTGACCGCCAGCGCCAATGGCGGCGGTGGCGGCTACGGCTATGCCGGCGCCAAGGGCGGCGCGGGCGGTACAGCAACGCTCGCCAATGCCGTCAGCGGCAGCACCAGCGGCCAGCTCAGCCTGACGCAGGCCGCCAATGGCGGCACCGGAGGCGGTTCCGCCAGCAGCCAAGGGGGCAACGGCGGCGCGGCCACGGCCAGCTTGAACCAGGCGGGCATCACGGCCAACGCGGTGTACGTCACGAACAATGCCGCCGGGGGCGGCGGCGGTGGCAGTACGGCCAACTCGGGCGGCAACGGCGGCAATGCCACGACCAGCAGCAACATCGCCACGAGCAACACGCTCAACCTCAACACCACCGCCACTGCAGGCACCGGTGGCGCCGCCACGGGCGTCGGCCAGGTTGGCGGGGCGGGCGGCGTGGCCAGCGCCAACGCCCAGGGAAGCAGCCCGACCGGTTCGGTCACCGTGAGCGCAACGGGCACCGGTGGCGCTGGTGGAGCCGGCACCAGCGGTGCCAACGGCGGCGCCGGCGGGGCCACCAACCTCGTCAATGCCGTCAGCGGCAGCACCAGCGGCACGCTGAGCCTGACGCAGTACGCCTACGGCGGGGCCGGCGGCAGCACCGACAGCGGCACCGCGGGTGCTGCAGGCACGGGCAGCAGCAGCCTCGCGGTGGGCACCGCAGGCACACCCAACGGCGCCAGCTCGCTGACCGTCACGTCCTATGCCGCGGGCGGCGCAGGCGGTGCGGGGGGCACGGGCACGGCCAGCGGCGGCGCGGCCGGCACGGCCAGCTTGACCGTCTACGGCAGCGGCAGCCTCAACCTGAGCAGCCAGGCGGCGGGCGGGACAGGCGGTGCGGGCGGCAATGGCGGCGCCGTGCTGGGCAACGGAGCGGCAGGCGGCGTGGCCAGCGCTGGTCTGACAGGGAGCACGGTCGGGGCCAAGGGCCTGGTCGGTTCGGTGTCGTCCACGGGCGGCTCGGGCGGCTATGGCACCGGCGCCGGCAACAGCGCCGGCGCCGGCGGGGCTGCCAGCGTGGCCAGCGCCAACGGCAGCAGCGACAGCGGCTCCGTCAGCCTGACGGCCAGCGCCAGCGGCGGCTCGGGCGGCTACGGCTATGCCGGCGCCAAGGGCGGCGCAGGCGGCACGGCCACGCTCACCAATGCAGTCAGTGGCAGCACCAGCGGTCAGCTCAGCCTGTCGCAGTACGCCAGCGCTGGCACGGGCGGCTCCTCGGCGAGCAATCAGGCCGGCGCCGGCGGCGCAGCCAACGCGACGCTGAACCAGGCCGGCATCACGGCCGGCAGTGTCTACGTCACCAACAATGCCAGCGGCGGCAACGGCGGCGCCACCACGAGCGGCACGGCCGCCAGTGGCGGCAATGCCACCACCAGCAGCAACATCGCCACCGCCGGCTCGCTCAACCTCAACACCACCGCCAACGCCGGCAGCGGCGGCAGCGGTGGCAGCGCCACCTCGGGCGCCAGCGGCGGCAATGCGAGCAGCACGGCCATCGGCGCCTCCAGCGGCGGCACCGTGACCGTCAATGCCAATGCCACCGGCGGCAGCGGCAACGCCGGTGCGGGTGTCGGCCAGTCCGGCGGCGCCGGCGGCGTGGGCGTCGCCAGCGCCCAGGGCAGCAGCGGCGGCGGCACGACGGTCAACCTCTCGGCCACCAGCACCGGCGGCACCGGTGGCACCGGCTCCAGCGGTGCCAGCGGCGGCGCCGGCGGGGCCACCAATCTCGTCAATGCCGTCAGCGGCAGCACCAGCGGCGCGCTGAGCCTGACGCAGTACGCCTACGGCGGGGCCGGCGGCAGCACCGACAGCGGCACCGCAGGCGCTGCGGGCACGGGCAGCAGCAGCCTCACGGTGGGCACCGCGGGCACGCCCAATGCCGCCAGCTCGCTGAGCGCCACGTCCTACGCCGTGGGCGGTGCCGGCGGCGCGGGGGGCACCGGCACGGCCAGCGGCGGCGCGGCCGGCACGGCCAGCCTGACCGCGTATGGCAGCGGTAGCCTCAACCTGAGCACCCAGGCCAGCGGCGGCGCGGGAGGTTCGGGCGGTAATGGCGGGAGCATCAATGGCAGCGGTGCTGCCGGCGGCGCCGCCAGCACCAGCCTGGCAGGCAGCACGAGCGGCGCCAAGAGCCTGACCGGCACGGCCTCGGCCACGGGTGGCGGCGGAGGCTACAGCACCGGGGCGGGCAACAGTGGCGGCGCGGGTGGCGCGGCCAGCGTGGCCAGTACCGTCGGCAGCAGCGGCAGCGGGACCGTCAATCTCACGGCCAGTGCCGGCGGCGGCGCCGGCGGCACTGGCTACGCAGGGGCCAGGGGTGGTGCAGGCGGCACGGCCACGCTGATCAACGCCGTCAGCGGAGGCACGAGCGGCTCGCTGAACCTCACGCAGTCCGCCACTGGCGGCAGTGGCGGCAGCGCTGCGCCCGGCGGCCAGGCTGGCGCGGGCGGAGATGCCGTGTCCCGGCTGACCTTCGCCTCCACCACAGCCCAGTCGCTGCAGGGCAATGTGACGGCCCAGGGGGGCAGCGGCGGCAACAGCACGGGCGGTCATGGTGCCGGCGGGCAGGCCACCGCTTATCAGCAGCTCAGCTCAAGCGTGGCAGGCGCCTCGCTGGTGATCTCGACGACGGCCAGCGGGGGCAGCAGCAATGCAGCGGGCGGTGCCGCTTCGGCCCAGGGCATCGCTCAGGGCGTGACGACTGCACAGGCCAACACCTATGCCAACGGCGGAACGGGTGCCACAACGGGTGCAGCCTCGGCCTACGCCGCCGCACTGACCACGGTGGCCGGCGGCAGCAGCACGGCGAGCGCTCAGGCCACGGGCGGGACGGTCACGTCCCAGGCCCGGGCGGACAGCACCTTGAACAGCTACGGCCAGGCGCGTGCCTACGGCAATGGCAGCGCCGGTTCGGTGCAGGCCACGAGCGTCTCCACCGGTCCGCTGGACCGCACCGTCACCGCCCAGGCCGGCGGTGAGGTGGCCGGCGCCACGCAGTCGATCACGCAGGCAACCTTCGGCGGCAGCGTCGGCGGCCTGCCCGGCCTGAGCGGCGGCACCAACGGCTACGTGGCGTTTGCCAACATCGACGGCGCACCGGCGGCCGGCACCGTGACCAGCATCCTGAATGCCCACACGGCCGTGCGCAACGCGATCCAGGCCAACAGCCTGAACGCGGTGGGCGTCGGCAATCTCGGCGCGAACTACGGGCCGACGGCAGCCGGTGCCAGCCACACCTACTCCGCCAGCTCGCAGTACACCTTCACCCTGGCCAGCTCGGCCAGCATCCTGCTCGGCCTGCTCGATTTCACGGGCCGCGACGCCGGCAACCCGCTGAACCTCAGCTTCAGCGCCTCGGTGGGCGGCACCTCGGTCTACAACCAGAGCTTCTCGTCGCTCGCGAGTGCGGCCTCCTGGTTCAGCGACCATCCGCTGAACCTCGGCACGTATGCTGCGGGCAACATCGTGGTGGACATCAATCTGAGCTTGACGGCCAGCAGTGACCAGGGCGCCGGCTTCAGCTATCTGCTGGGCACGGGCACCTTGACCGCGGCACCGGCCGTGCCCGAGCCAGGCCGGGCGGCTCTGCTGCTGCCGGGGCTGGTGCTCGTGGGCTGGATGATGCGCCGCCGTCGCACACCACAGGAGGGCATGCTGAATGGCCGTTGAGGCGCAGGAAAGGGCAGTTCGCGACAAGACCGAACTGCAGGGAGGGCGCCTGGCGGTGGCGCTGGCGGGATGGCTTGCGGCGTTGGCGCTGGCCGTGAGTGCCGGCGTCGCGCTCAGGCACGACCTGGGCAGCCCGCTGCCGCCTGGCACGCCAGACGGCGCCTGGGTGGCCGTGACCCTGGTCAGCGGCCCGGTCTACTACGGCCGCGCGGTGCTCACTTCACCGCGCCAGCTGACGCTGGACCAGGTCTACTACGTCCAAGCCGAAGTCGACGGGCAGGGCGTCCCGCGCGGCAACCGGCTGGTCCGGCGCGAGCGCAACGACTGGCACGCCCCGAGCCGCATGGCCATCCCGGCTGAGCGCATCGCGATGGTCGAGCCCGTGGGTGCGGGCTCGCGCCTGATGCAGTTGATCCAGCAGGAAAGCAGCCAGGCCGACGCTGGCGCTGCGTCTTCGGCAGCACGCTGAGGCCCGCGGCGGCGGCATCGAAGCCGCCGTGAGACGCTGGGCCCGCGTGCGGCCCGCTGCAGGGTCAGACGACCGCTTCCAGCACCGCGCGGCTGACGTCCAGCGTCACGTCGCCATGCTCGCCCAGCTTGACCATGCCATGGGCTTCGAGCTTGGCGAGGATCGCATCGAGCTTGGGCTCGCGGATGCCGTGGGCCGAGAGGCGCGTGGGCACGCCCATCTGCTCGAAGAAGTCACGCGTGGCCTGGATGGCGCCGTCGATGCGGGCTTCCTCGCTGCCGTCACGCAGGCCCCAGACGCGCTCGGCGTATTGCAGCAGCTTGGCACGCTTCTGGTCGCGGCGCGCCGCCAACATGCCGGGCAGCACGATGGCCAGCGTCTGCGCGTGATCCAGGCCGTGCACGGCGGTGATCTCGTGGCCGAGCATGTGGGTGCTCCAGTCCTGCGGCACACCGGCGCCGAGGTAGCCGTTGAGTGCCATGGTCGCGGCCCACATCACATTGGCCCGGGCGTCGTAGTCGGTCGGTGCAGCCAGCACCTTGGGGCCTTCCTCGATCAGCGTCAGCAGCAGGCCTTCGGCCATGCGGTCCTGCACCTTGGCATTGACCGGGTAGGTCAGGTACTGCTCGATGGTGTGCACGAAGGCGTCCACCACGCCGTTGGCCGTCTGCCGCGGCGGCAGGCTGAACAGCGTGCTCGGGTCCAGCACGGCGAAGCGCGGGAAGACCTTCTCGGACCCGAAGAACAGCTTGTCGCCGGTCTCGCGGCGGCTCACCACGGCGCCAGAGTTCATCTCGGAACCGGTGGCGGCCAGCGTCAGCACCACGCCCAGCGGCACGGCCGACTTGACCTTGCCCTTGCCGGTCAGGATCTCCCAGGGGTCACCCTCGTAGTGCAGGGCTGCGACGATGAACTTGCTGCCGTCGGCCACCGAGCCGCCGCCGACGGCGAGCACGAAGTCCACGCTGTGCTCACGGCCCACGGCCACGGCGCGCATCAGCGTGGCGTAGTCGGGGTTGGGCTCGATGCCGCCGAACTCGGCCACGATGCGCTCGCCGAGCGCAGCGCGCACCTGCGCCATCACGCCGTTGGCCAGCACACTGCCGCCCCCGTAGGTGACGAGCACGCGGGCGCCGGCGGGCACCTGCTTGGCGATGCCGGCGATCTGGCCCTGGCCGAACAGGACGCGGGTGGGCACGTAGAGATTGAAGTTGTTCATGGCACTCGTTCAGGTTGGTCTGATGCCGAATGATCGCGCAAGCACGCCGGTCATGCTGCCGGGCGGTCAATCCCGAAGCGCCCCCCATCCCTACACTGGCAGGCCCAAGCCGGGCCGTGAGCACACCATGAAAACGATGCGAGACCTGATGACGCCACCCGATCACATCCAGGGCCGGGTGGACGCCATCGTCGTGCGCGGCCAGCCGCGCGAGCGCGCCCGCACGGTCGAGCAGACGATGGCGCTGGCCGGCATCGGCCTGGCGGACGACCGCCTCGGCCGGCGCGGCGAGGCCGAGCTGTCCACGCGCCAGGTCACGCTGATCCAGCAGGAGCACCTGCCGGTGATCGCGGCCCTGGCACGCAGCGGCCCGCTGGACGCCGTGGACCTGCGCCGCAACCTCGTCGTTTCGGGCATCAACCTGCTGTCGCTCAAGAAGGTGCGGCTGCGGGTGGGCGAGGCCGTGCTCGAACTCGTCGGCCCGTGCGCGCCCTGCTCGCGCATGGAGGAGGTCATCGGACCGGGCGGTTATGCCGCGATGCGCGGCCACGGCGGCATGACCGCGCGCATCCTGGAAGGCGGGCTGATCCGCGTGGGCGACGCGGTGCGGGTCAGCTGACGCGGCTGCGCGCTTTCTCCACTGCCCGCTGGGCACTCGCAGCGGCGCCGAGCTGCTCGCGCAGGAAGTCGGCCACCCGCGGCTGCTGGCTGAACGCCACGTTGAAGCGAACATGCCGGTCGGCCGCGCCGTCCGCCGAGAAGGTCGCGCCGCGCACGAGCAGGATGCCGCGCCGGAAGGCCTCGCGCACGACCGCATCCACGTCCACACCCGCCGGCAGCGCGCCCCAGAGGAAGAGGCCGCCCTCGCCGGGATGCTCCAGCGCCACGCCGGCCTGGCGAAGCTGCTGCGCGGCCAGGACACGCGCCTGGGCGAGCCGCTGCTGCAGCCGGTCCAGGTGCTTGCGCCAGCGGCCGGCGGCCAGCACCTCCAGCAGCACCAGCTCGCTGAGCGTGGCGGTGGTGAGCACCGACACGATCTTTTCGCGCATCAGCGCCCGGATGTGCGCCGGCTCGGCCGCGACATAGCCCAGCCGCAGCGCGGGGCTCATCGCCTTGCAGACGCTGGAGTAGTAGATGACCCGCTCCAGCCCCGACAGCTGCGCCAGCCGCGTCGGCGAGCCGGGGTGGAAATGGCCCTGCACGTCGTCCTCGGCCACGAGCAGGTCGTGGCGCTGCGCGAGCATCAGCACACGGTGAAGGTTGGCCGCCGTGCTGCCCCAGCCGGTCGGGTTGTGCAGCACGCTCTGCAGGAACAGCAGGCGCGGCCGGTGGCGGGTGCAGGCGGCGTCCAGCGCGTCCAGGTCGATGCCGTCGGGCCGGCGTGGCACCGGCACCAGGGTCACCCCGGCCTGCCGGAGGCGATCGAACAGCAGGAAGTAACCCGGCGTCTCCACGGCGACCGCGTCGCCCGGCCGCAGGAAGGCGCGGCAGATCAGGTCGATGGCATGCGTGCCGCCGTAGGTCGTGAGCACGCGGTGGGCATCGGCCGGCACACCCTGGCTGCGCAGCATCGTGGCCAGCCGTTCACGCAATTCGGGCAGGCCCTGGGGCGGGCAGCGCGAGGCCATGCCGGCGTTCGCCCGCGCCAGGCCGCGCTGCACCGCGGCGGCGGGGATCGCATCCTCCAGCCATGTGGCGGGCAGCGCGCCGCTGCTGGCGAGCAGGACGCCGGCCTTCTGGTCGTTGGCCTGCTGGGCCAGCCAGATGGGTTCCTGCTCCTCGCCGGCTTCCACGCGCGCCGCGTCGGGCAGCGCATCGGCCGGGCCGTCGTTGACGAAGAAGCCGGCGGTGCCGCGGGAGTCCACCAGCCCGGTGGCCACCAAGCGGTCGTAGGCCACGACCACGGTGTTCGGGCTCACGCCCAGGCGCTGTGCAAGCTGGCGGATGGAGTTCAGCCGCGCGCCGGGCGGCAGCTGCTGCGTGGCGATCAAGGCCTGCAGGCGCTGCTCGATCTGTTCGGCCAGCGGCGTGGGGGAATCGCGGTCCAGCGAGAACATCAGCGCATCAACGACAGGGCAAGCAGCACGAGCGAGGCGGCCATGATGACATTGAAGGCGCGCCGCCTCCGCGGACTGGACAGCCAGCGGCCGATGCCGGTCCCGAACAGCGCCCACAGCGAGATGCACGGAAAGCCCACGACCGCCCCGAGGCCGCTGGCCAGCAAGGCGCCGGGCAGCAGTCCCAGGCCGGTCGGCATGAAGACCGAGGCGACGGTCAGCGCACGGATCCAGCTCTTGGGGTTCACGACCTGGAAGAGGGCCGCCCTGGCGAAGCCGAGCTCCGCTGGCGGCCGGTCCTGCGCCACGGGCGCGCCGGCCAGCTGCCAGGCCAGCACGAGCAGGTAGGCCGTGCCGGCCAGCTTGAGGGCCGCATGCAGCCAGGGCCAGGCCATGAACATGGCCCCGAGCCCCAGGCAGGCAGCGAGCGTGAGCGCGGCCACGCCGCACACCATGCCGAGGATGGCCGGCACCGTGCGCCGGTAGCCGTGGTGGGCGCCGCTGGCCACCAGCATCATGTTGTTCGGCCCGGGCGTGCTGGACATCAGCGCGCAGTAGCTCAGCAGCGGCAGCATCTCGTTCATGCCGCGATTGCAGCGGCCTCGCGTCCGGGCGTGAAGGCACAGTGCCGATGGCCGGGCGTCACGCTGTATCAGCCCGGCGACCCACACAATGGCGGCATGACACCTCGCCTGCTGATCGCCACGCTCGCGCTGCTCGCGCTGACTGCCCCCGCCCGCGCCGAGCCCCCGGCCTACCGCACGGCCGGCCGCTGCGACGGCCTGCCTGCCATCACCTCGCTGAAGGTGGCGCCCGGCTTCTGCGTGGCGCTCGCCGCCAGCGACCTCGGCCGTCCGCGCGGCGTGCTGGCGCTCGACGCCAACCACCTGCTCGTGACCGACATGGGCAACTGGAACCCCAACCGCGGGCGTCTGCTGCAGCTCACGCGCGAGCCCGGCCAGCCCTTCCGCGTGACGGTGCTGCTCAGCGGCCTCGACCGCCCGCACGGGCTGCGGCAGGACGCGCAAGGCCGCCTGCTGCTGGCCGAGGCGCACCGCATCAGCCGGGTCGAACTGAGCCCTGGCCAGCCGCCGCGTGTCACGCCGCTCGTCACCGGCCTGCCCACGCAGGGCCGGCATCCGCTGAAGTCCTTCGTCGTCGACGCCAGCGGCGCACTCCTCGTGAACATCGGCGCGCCGAGCGACCACTGCGAAGCCATGGACGGCGCCCCGGCCGGCACGCGCGACGGGTGCCCGCAGACGGGCGGACCTCAGGCCCAGGCGGCGGTCTGGAAGTTCAGCCCCGGTGCGGCCGGCGACAGCGCACCCTGGACCGGCCAGCCCCTGGCCTGGGGCCTGCGCAACTCGATGGGCCTGGCGCTGCACCCGGTCAGCGGCGCGCTCTGGCAGGCCGAGAACAGCCGCGACAGCCTGCCCGGCGACACCTACGACAAGGCCAGCCCGCCGGACGAGCTCAACCTCGTCGAGCCCGGTCGACACTATGGCTGGCCGCACTGCACCGGGCGCGACGTGCTCGACACGGCGTTCGGTGCGCGCAGCTGCAACGACTTCACGCCCCCCGTGAAGCTGATCCCGGCCCACGCCGCGCCGCTGGGCATGCTGTTCTACGGCCCCGGCGCACCGGCGGCCTGGCGCGGTGCCCTGGTCATGGCGTGGCACGGTTACCAGCCCACCGGTCATCGGCTGATGGCCTGGCGCTTCGACGCCCGGCATCAGCCGACCGGCGAGGCCGTGCCCCTGATCGACGGCTGGCAGGCGCAGGCCGGCCAGCACCCGATGGGCGCGCCGGTCGACCTGGCCCAGGACGGCAACGGCCGCCTGTGGATCACCGAAGACCGCAACGGCAGCCTGCTGCTGCTCGCGCCGCAGTGACGTGAAACGCAAGCCGGTCGCCCCTGCTCGCATCGCTGCACGCGAGCGCGCCTGGCCGGTCTTGCAGACCGCGCAGCCGGCCGCACCATGGATTCGCTGATCAGCGCTGCGGCGCGCGCGCTGGCCGGCGGCGATGCGCTGGCGGCGCTCAAGCAGGTGGCCTTGCGCGACGACCCGCCGGCGCTCGCCCTGCGAGGCATCGCCATGGCGCAGCTCGGTGAGCTGCCGCGGGCCCGCGAGCTGCTGCGGCGCGCGGCGCGCGGCTTCGGACCACGCGAGCCGCTGGCCCGCGCCCGCTGCGTGGTGGCCGAGGCCGAGGTGGCCCTGGCACTGCGCGACCTGGCCGCCCCCACGCCCGACCTGCCGGCTGCCACCACCCTGCTGCAGGCCCGTGGCGATGCGACCAACGCGACGCATGCCCGCCTGGTGGCGGCGCGCCGCGCACTGCTGCTGGGCCGGCTCGACGAGGCCGCCGCAGGGCTCGCCCCGCTGCAGGCCCTGCGCCTGCCGCCGCTGCAGGCCACGGTGGCGGCACTGGCCCAGCTGGAGCTGGAGCTGCGTCGCCTGCAGCTCGACGCCGCCAACGCCGCGCTGCGGCAGGCCGTGCAAGCCGCGGCGCAGGCGGGCGTGCCCGCGCTGCAGGCGGAAACGGCCGACGCCGGCGCGGCGCTCCACCAGATCGCGGCGCGCCGCTGGGTGCACGGCGCCTGGCAACCGATGCGCATGCACGACCTGGCGGCGCTGCAGGCGTCCGGCGCTCTGGTGGTCGACGCCTGCCGGCATGCGCTGCGGGCGGGCGACTGGCAGCTCGCGCTGGCGCGTCGCCCGATCCTCTTCGTGCTGCTGCGGGTGCTGGCCGAGGCCTGGCCCGCCGATGCACCCCGCGACACCCTCATCGCCCGGGCCTTCCGGCTGCGCGACGTGGACGACACCCACCGCGCCCGGTTGCGCGTGGAGATCGGCCGCTTGCGCCGCCTCGTCGCACCGGTCGCGGACCTCGTGGCCACGCCCCGGGGTTTCGCCCTGCAGCTGCGGGACCCGCAGGCCCTCACGCTGATCGCCCCACCGGTGGACGGCGATGCCGGCGAGCTGACCGCGTTGCTGGCCGACGGCGCCGCCTGGTCGACGTCGGCACTGGCCCTGGCCTTGGGCGAGAGCCAACGCAACGTGCAACGCGCGTTGGCCGAGTTGCAGGCCCAGGGTCGCGTGCGCGCGGTGGGGCAGGGCCGGGCACGTCGCTGGCTGGCGCCGCCGCTGACCGGATTCACGACCGTCTTGTTACTCCCTGCCGCGCTGCCGTCTGGCTAAGGTCGAGGCCTCGACAGGAGCACCCCATGAGCACACAACCCGCAGAGATCGTTCGCGAGTACGGCCCGTTCGACGGCACCGACCGCGTGGCCGGCGTCACCCACGATGGCCGGCAGGTCTGGGCGGCCACCGGCCAGGCGCTGGTCGCGTTCGATCCCGCCACCGGCCAGGAACAGCGCCGCCTGGCGCGCCCGTGCGACGCCGGCACGGCTTTCGACGGCCGCTACCTCTACCAGCTGGCCGAAACCCGCATCGACAAGATCGACCCCGCCAGCGGCGCGGTGGTGGCCTCCATCCCCGCACCCGGCCAGGGCGGTGACTCGGGCCTGGCCTGGGCCGAAGGCAGCCTGTGGGTGGGCCAGCACCGGGGCCGCAAGATCCACCAGATCGACCCCGAGACCGGCGCCATCCGCCGCAGCATCGAGTCCAACCGCTTCGTCACCGGCGTGACCTGGGTGGACGGCGAACTCTGGCACGGCACCTGGGAGGACGAGAGCAGCGACATCCGCCGCATCGACCCCGCCGACGGCACCGTGCTCGAGCGCCTGCAGATGCCGCCCGGCGTGGGCGTGAGCGGCCTGGAATCCGACGGCGCCGAGCTGTTCTACGCCGGTGGCGGCCTGAGCGGCAAGGTCCGCGCCGTGCGCCGCCCGCCCCGCACGCGGGGCTGAAGTTCCCCTGACGCGACACACCGCCCGCCCTGCGGGTGGCGCTGCCGCATGCCTTGCCATCCCCCATCTCAACCCCAGGAGATCCCATGACCCATCCCACCGTCACCCGCGACCAGTGGCTGGCCGAGCGCCGCGCGCTGCTGGCCCGCGAGAAGGCACTGACCCGGCTGCAGGACCAGGTCGCCGCGGAACGCCGCGCGCTGCCCTGGGTCCGGCTGCGCCAGGACTACCTGCTCGACACGCCCGCCGGCCCGCGCCGGCTGGCCGACCTCTTCCAGGGCCGACACCAGTTGCTGGTGCAGCACTTCATGTTCGGCCCGGGCTGGACCGAAGGCTGCAAGAGCTGCTCGTACATGGCCGACCACCTGGACGCGATGGCGCCGCACCTGGCCCAGCGCGACATCGCCCTGCTGGTGGTCTCGCGTGCGCCGCTGGCCGAGATCGAGCCGTTCCGGCAGCGCATGGGCTGGCGCTTCCGGTGGGCCTCGTCGCATGGCAGCACCTTCAACCAGGATTTCAACGTCAGCTTCGGCCCGCAGGACCGGGTCGACGGCACGGTCTTCTACAACTACGAGATGCGTCCCTTACCGGCGACGGAAGCGCCGGGCATCAGCATCTTCTGCAGGGACGAGGCCGGCGAAGTCTTACACACGTACTCGACGTTCGGCCGCGGCGTGGAGGTGATGATGGGCACCTACGGTCTGATCGATCTCACGCCGCGCGGCCGCGACGAGGCCGGGCTCGACCACACGATGGCCTGGGTGCGTCACCACGACCGCTACGAGCACGCCGAGGCGCCCGCACCGGCTGCCTGCTGCGCGGCGGGCGGCTGAGCGATGGTCGACGGCGGGTGGCCCTGGCTCGCCGTGGCCGGCGCGGGTGCCCTGCACGGCCTGCATCCGGCCACGGGCTGGGCACTGCTGGCCTGCACGGCCGCCCCGCGCCGGGCCCTCGTGCCACTGGCCCTCGGCCATGTCGGCGTGGTGGCCGGCACGGCGGTGGCCGTGCGCCTCGCCGGCCCGGCGACCCTGGCGATCTGGCCCTGGGCCTGCGCCGCACTGCTGGCGGTGGCACTGTGCGGGCGGCAGCACCGTGCCGGCGTGGCGGTGTGGTCGGGTCTCGTCACGGCCCTGCATGGCAGCGGCATGATGCTCGTGCCGGCCCTGGTGCCGCTGTGCCTGGGCAGCGCGCCGGCGCGGGCGCTGACCGCGTCGGGTTCGATCGCCACGGCGCTCGCCGCCTGCGCGGTGCACCTCGCCGCCATGCTGGCCACAACGGCCGTGATGGCATGCCTGGCACAGCGCACGCGCCGGTGGTGGATTTCTATACTCGGCCGCTATGAGTACCGCGCCCGCCCCTGCCTCCGCCGATGACATGAGAGCCGTCGTCGACGCGCTCCGTGCCGCCCGCCGTCAATGGCGCGACGCGCACCGCCGCGGCAGCGACGGCCGCGAGCTGCCTTCACGCGAACTGCTGGCCGGCATGGTGCAGTGCCTGTCCGGCGCCCTGTTCCCGATGCGCCTGGGCCCACCGACCTTGCGGCCCGAGAACGAGGATTTCTACGTCGGCCACACGCTCGGCACGGCCATGACCACGCTGCGCCAGCAGGCCGCGCTGGAGCTGCGCCACGACGCTCGCCAGCGCGGCGACACGCTCCCGGTGCAGGATCCGGGCGAGCTCGCCAGCCGCTTCCTGCGCACGCTGCCGCGGCTGCGCGTGCTGCTGGACAGCGATGTGCTGGCGGCCTTCCAGGGCGACCCGGCCGCGCGCAGCGTCGACGAGGTGCTGCTGTGCTACCCGGGGCTGCGGGCACTGATCAGCCACCGCATCGCGCATGAGCTCTACACGCTGGGGCTGCCTCTGCTGGCGCGCGTCGTAGCCGAACTGGCGCACGCCGAGACCGGCATCGACATCCACCCCGGCGCCACCATCGGCAGCGGCTGCTTCATCGACCACGGCACGGGCGTCGTCATCGGCGAGACCGCGGTGCTGGGCGAGCGGGTGCGCATCTACCAAAACGTCACGCTCGGCGCGAAAAGCATCCCGACCGACGGTGACGGCCTGGCCGTCAAGGGCCAGCCGCGCCATCCGGTGGTGGAGGACGAGGTCGTCATCTACGCCGGTGCGACGGTGCTCGGCCGCGTGACGATCGGCCGTGGCTCGGTCATCGGCGGCAACGTCTGGCTGACGCGCAGCGTGCCGCCGGGCAGCATCGTCACCCAGGCGGATTCGGTCGGCGGCGGCTGACCCCCTGCCCGAGGGTCTTCCGGGGCCGTCCATATTTCGACAATAATCGAATCATGGACGAACCCGAGGTTGTCAGGGCCCTGGCCGCGCTTGCGCAGCCTCTGCGGCTGCAGGTGTTTCGCGCCCTCGTCGTGGTCGGCGAGGCCGGCCTCACGCCCGGCGCGATCCAGGAGGGCCTGGGCGTGGCACCGGCCACGCTGTCCTTCCACCTGAAGGAACTCGTCAATGCCGGCCTCGTCACGCAGGAGCGGGCCAGCCGCCACCTGATCTACCGCGCCCACTACGCGCAGATGAACGCCGTGCTGGGCTACCTCACCGAGAACTGCTGCCAGGGCGTGTCCTGCACGCCCAGCCCCGCGGCCTGCTGCTGAACCTCATGACCTTCCACGTCCTCATCCTCTGCACCCACAACTCCGCCCGCAGCGTGCTGGCCGAGGGCATGCTCAACCACTGGGCACGCAAGCTTGGCAAGGACGTGCAGGCCCACAGCGCCGGCAGCGCGCCGAGCGGCACCGTGAACCCCTTCGCGCTCGAAGCGCTGAAGAAGGCCGGCGTGGACACCACCGGCTACCGCAGCAAGAGCTGGGACGAGTTCACCGGCCCGGACGCGCCGCCCCTGTCGCTGGTGATCACCGTCTGTGACAGCGCCGCAGGGGAGAGCTGCCCGGTGTTCTACGGCGGCAAGGCCGGTGTGCCCGTCAAGGTGCACTGGGGCTACCCGGACCCGTCCGACACCCGCGGCGAAGACGCCAAGCGCCGCGCCTTCGAGCTGACCCGACAGGCCATCGGCTACCGCCTGCTGCAGCTGCTCCACCTGCCGCTGGAAGCGATGAGCAAGCCGCGCCTGCAGCAGGCGCTGGCCGAGATCGCTGCCCGCTGACATGGACTTGCGCCGCGCGCTCCTGGCCGAAGCCCTCGGCACCCTGCTGCTGCTGGCCGTCGTCCTCGGCTCCGGCGTGATGGCCGAGCGGCTGGCGGGCGGCAACGTCGCTCTCGCGTTGCTCGCCAACACGCTGGCGACCGTGGGCGGCCTCTACATCCTCATCGAAGTCTTCGGGCCGGTCAGCGGGGCTCATTTCAATCCCGCCGTCAGTGCGGTCATGGCGTCACGCGGGGCGCTGCCCGGCCGCTGGCTGCTGCCTTTCATCGCCGCACAGTTGCTGGGCGCGTGGCTCGGCGCCGTGCTCGTGCATGCGATGTTCGACCTGAGCCTGCTGCAATGGTCCGCCAAGGTCCGCACGGGCGCCGGGCAGTGGGTGGCGGAGTGCGTGGCGACCTTCGGCCTCATGCTGGTCATCCTGCGCGCGCCGGCGGGCCGGGCGGCGGCGATGGTGGCGGCCTACATCGGTGCCGCCTACTGGTTCACGGCCTCGACGTCCTTTGCCAACCCGGCGGCCGTGTTCGGGCGCATGTTCAGCGACAGCTTTGCCGGCATCGCACCGGGCAGCGCGCCCGCGTTCGTGCTGGCGGAGTTGATCGGAGCCGCCGCGGCAGTGGGCGTGCACCGACTGCTGACGCAAGGCGCCGCCGCGCCGGCAAGCCCGTCCGCTGCGCCTGCATCCGCACACGCCGCGCACTCGTGAAGCCACCGGGCGTCCGCCTCGTCACCACGCTCGGCGCCGCCCAGACGCTGGCCTGGGCCTCGTCCTACTACCTGCCCGCCCTGCTGGCCCGGCCGATGGCGGCCGACCTCGGCGTGACGGAGCCGACGGTGTTTGCGGCCTTCTCGGTCGCGCTGGGCGTCTCGGCATTCACCGGCCCGCACGCGGGGCGGCGCATCGACCGTTGGGGCGGCCGGCCGGTCCTGATGGCCACCAGCGTGGCCTTTGCCCTCGGGCTGGCGATGCTCGCCACCGCCACCGGGCCGCTGAGCCTGTTCGCCGCCTGGGCGGTGCTGGGCCTGGCGATGGGCAGTGGGCTGTACGAAGGGGCCTTCGCGTCGCTCGTGCGGCTGTACGGACACGGGGCGCGCAATGCCATCACCGGCATCACGCTGATGGGCGGCTTCGCGAGCACCGTGGGCTGGCCGCTGTCGGCAGCGCTGGAGCATGCCTGGGGTTGGCGCGGCGCGTGCGCGGTGTGGGCGGCCCTGCACCTGTTCATCGGCCTGCCGCTGAACGCCGCGCTGCCGCGCCTCGGCACGCAGCCCGATGCGCCAGAGCCGACGGCCGCCAGGCCCACCGACACCGCCCCGGCCGCCCACGCCGCGCCACCGTGGCGCACGGCGGCGCTGCTGGCCTGGGTGTTTGCAGTGACCTGGTTCATCAGCACCGCGATGGCCGCGCACCTGCCGCATCTGCTGGTTGCGGTGGGCACCGCACCGGCGGCCGTCGTCGCCATCGGTGCACTGGTGGGCCCGGCGCAGGTGGCCGGACGGCTGCTGGAGTTCGGCGTGCTGCGCCGTGTGCATCCGCTGGCGTCGGCCCGGCTGGCGGCGCTGATGCACCCGATCGGCGCGGCCCTGCTCGCCCTGGCCGGCGCGCCTGTGGCCGTGGCCTTCGCGCTGCTGCACGGCGCGGGCAACGGCATCCTGACGATCACCAAGGGCACCCTGCCGCTGGCCCTGTTCGGCAGCGCCGGCTATGGCCACCGCCAGGGTCTCCTGATGATGCCGGCGCGGTTGTGCCAGGCCTTGTCGCCCTGGCTCTTCGGGCTGTTGCTGAGCCACCTGGGCCAGGCGACGCTGTGGCTGTCCGCAGCGCTGGCGCTGAGTGCCTTTGCGGCGCTGTGCGCCATTCACGCGCCGGCACGGCCGGCGTGACGACGCCGCGGGCGGTCAGCGCCCGGCGTTGATCTGCTGGATCAGCGCCCGGTGCGACGGCAGGTCGGCCACGGCGCGGTCGGCGAAGCGCTGGATCTTGGCGAACACGCGCGCGGCCTCGTCCACTCGGGGGAAGTCGTCCCGGCCGGCGCTCAGGTCGGTGGCGAAGCCCATGCCGTACAGGATGTACTGGTAGTTGAAGAACGCAAACGTCTCGGTGTCGAGCACGAAGTCGAAGCGGCCCGGCGGGCGCAGGCGCCATTCCTCCAGCAGCCCGGTCAGCCGGTAGGGCACGGTGGCAGGGTCGGTGTTGTCGCGCCAGAAGGGCTCGGTGCGCTGGCTCAGGCAGTAATGCAGCTTCAGGAAGTTGATGATGTTCTCGAAGCGCGCCCGCATCAGCTCGTTGAAGCGCCGCGCCGGCGCGTGCATCGGGCCGCTGTGCGGCAGCATCTCCGCGATCATGCCGATGGCCGCCTCGATGAGCACGAGGCCGGTGGCCTCCAGCGGCTCCAGGAAACCCGCCGACAGACCCACGGCCACGCAGTTCTTCACCCACTGCTGCTCGCGGTAGCCGGGTGCAAAGGGGACGCTGCGGGCGGCGAGGTCTTCGTCGCCGGCGCCGCAATAGCGGCGCAGGATCTCGGCGGCGCGGTCGTCACCGATGTGGCTGCTGCTGTAGACGCAGCCCACGCCGCGCATGCCGTTCAGGCCGATCTCCCACAGCCAGCCGGCCTCGTGCGCGGTGGCGATGGTGCAGCTTTCCATGACCGACTCGTCGCCCAGCGGCACCTTGCAGGCCAGCGCGCGGTCGGCAAAGAGCTGGCCGCGGGCCGACGTGAACGGGCTGCCGAGCGCGCGGCCGATCAGCTCGGCGCGGAAGCCGCTGCAGTCGATGAAGAGATCGGCCTCGAAGCGCTGCTGCCGGTCGGTGTCGAGGCGGGCGATGGCGCCCTGGTCGTCGAGCGCAACCTGGGCCACCGTGCCCTCGGCATGGCGCACGCCGAGCTGCACCGCACGTTCCGCCAGCAGGCGCGCCAGCTTGATCGCGTCGAAGTGATAGGCGTAGTTCAGCGGTGCGGTGTAGGGCGCCTCGCCGGCCCGCTTGGGCGCGCGGTGGGCCGCCGCCACGCGGGCCTGCAGCGTCATGGCCTCGGCGAAGGGCGCACGGGCGGCCGGGTCCTGCAGCAGCCAGTAGGGCACGAGGTTCAGGTCCTCCGCGAAGTACGGCGCCTCGAAGGGATGGAAGTAGCTGTGATGCTGGCCCGCCACCGGCGCATGGGCCCAGTCGACGAAGCGGATGCCCTGCTTGAGCGTGGCTGACGTGGCCCGGATGAAGGCCGCCTCGTCGATGCCGAGGACCTGCAAGGTCGTGCGGATGGTGGGAAAGGTGCCCTCACCCACGCCGACGCTGACGATGTCGGGCGACTCCAGCAGGGTCACCTCCAGGTGCGGCCGCTCGGCCAGCTTCAGGGCCTTGGCGAGATAGGCCGCCGTCAGCCAGCCGGCCGTGCCGCCGCCCACGATGAGGATGCGTCGCTTCGGGGTCATGCTCTTGTGTACAGGTTCTTGAGCCACTGGTGGCCGGTCTGCGCACCGTGGCTCCAGTCGTCGTCGTCGTCGCTCGGCGGCGCGACGTAGCCGGACGGGTTCAGCAGCTTCACGCGACCGGCGCGGAAAGCCGACACGCGGTGGGTGACGAAGGTGAGGCCGTGTTCGAGCGCGGTGGCGGCGAGCAGCCCGTCGCGCGTGTTGGCGTAGGGCAGCTGTGCACGGCGGCGCACGACGGCCGCATCCACCGGCAGCACGCGGCCCTCGAAGGCGGGCAGCACGCGGTTGTCGATCCAGTCGCGCACCGCGAGCCCGGCGTCGCGGTCCTTGCGCCCCAGCCGCGCGGCGGCGTTCTCGATCTCCAGCAGGTTCAAGGCCGAGACGAAGAGCTTGTGCCGCGGCACGCCGGCAGCCCAGGCGGCCAGGCCGGCGTCGGACTGGCCGGCCTTGGCCTTGCGCAGTTCCAGGACGATGCCGGTGTCGAGCAGGAACATGCGGGGGCTCAGGCCAGGGGTTCGCGGTGATCCCAGGCGCCGTCGGCGGCCGCCTCGGCCGCTTCCAGGGCCACGGCGTCGGGCATCGCCAGCAGGTCCAGGATGTTCTCGCCCTCCCCCGTCAGGCGCCGGTACTCGCCAATGCTGAGCAGCACGTGGGTCGGCTGGCCCCGGTCGGTGATCAGCACGGGCTCGACCTGGGCCGCGCGCTTGGCCTGGCTGACGTCCCGGTTGAAATCACGGCTGGTGAGGAGCTTCATCGCCCCGGCACTGTAGCGACGGGCCCGCCGACTGACAAACGAAAAGTAGGTACGTAGGTACAACTCGGCGAGCCCGGATGGACAGCGCAACCCCAGCTGGCACAGTGCGAAACGGCGGGCGGCCGAGCGGCCGGTCCGCCGGAGACAACGTTGTCGGCCGCGCCTTCTTCGCGCCGCCGGCCGCACTGCAAGAGAAACCGACCCAGGCTTCCCCATGGACTTCAACTTCCTCGCCACCCTGGCCGACGTGTTCGCCAAGCACGGCCCTGCGGCACCCGCCGTGGCGCAGACCTATTCCCCGGGCGACTTCAGCATCCGCTTCTTCCTGCAGCTGGCCCTCATCCTGCTGGCCTGCCGCATCGTCGGCTGGTTCGGCCGCAAGTTCCTGGCGCAGCCGCAGGTGGTGGGCGAGATGATCGCGGGCGTGCTGCTCGGCCCGTCGCTGTTCGGCATGCTGGCGCCGGAAACCCAGGCCGCCATCTTCCCGAAGGAGATGCGCAACGTGCTCTACACCGGCGCGCAACTGGGCGTGGGGCTGTACATGTTCCTGGTGGGCACGACGCTGCGGCTGGACCACTTCGCCACCAAGGCGCGCAGCGCGGTGGGGGTGTCGGTCGCCGGCATCGTGGCACCGTTCTTCATCGCCTTCCTGATCACGCCGCTGCTGCTGACCGTGCCGGGGCTGTTCGCCGAGGGCATCTCCACGGCCAACGCGACGCTCTTCATGGGCGCCTGCATCGCACTGACGGCCTTCCCGATGCTGGCGCGCATCATCAACGAGCGGGGCCTGGCGAACACCTCGCTGGGCACGCTGTCGCTCACGGCCGGGGCCTTCGACGACGCGGTGTCGTGGTGCGTGCTGGCGATCGTGCTGGCGGCCTTCGGCGCCGGCCCGGGCGTGGCGGTGCTGGCCATCGGCGGCGGTGTGCTGTATGCCGCCTTCATCATGCTGTTCGGCCGCCGGCTGCTGGCGCCGCTGGGGCGCATCGTCGAGCGCGAAGGGCATATGAGCACGACCATCCTGGGCATCACGATGGCGCTGTTCTGCCTGTCGGCCTTCGTGATGGACGCGGTCGGCATCCACTCCATCTTCGGCGGCTTCATCCTGGGCGCCGTCATGCCGCGCGGCCTGTTCGCCGAGGAGCTCAAGAAGAAGGTGGAGCCGCTGGCCGTGGTGCTGCTGCTGCCGATGTTCTTCACCTACTCCGGCCTGAACACGCGGCTGGACATGATCGACACGGTGCAGCTCTTCCTGATCGCGCTGGGCATTCTGGCCGCCTCGGTGCTGGCCAAGTTCGGCGCCTGCTACGTGGCGGCACGCCTGGCCGGCGAGGACAACCGCACGGCGCTGGGCATCGGCGCCCTGATGAACTCGCGCGGGCTGATGGAGCTCATCATCATCAACATCGGCCTGCAAAAAGGCATCATCGGCCCGGCGCTGTTCTCGATGCTCGTGCTGATGGCCGTGGTGACCACCATGATGGCCACGCCGCTGTTCGAAGCGGTCTACGGCCGCCGGGCGCGGGCCTCGGGCGAACTTGGCGCCACGCCGCACCAGGCCGCGAACGCATCGCCCTGAGCCGAGGCCCCGCGCGGCCCGCCGAGCGGCCCCGGCGGCCTCAGGCGATGCGCACCACGAGCGCGAAGCTCTGCGGGGCCGTCGTGATCGAATGCGCGGCGACCGTCACCTTCACGGTGCCGGCCGGGATGCCTGGCCAATCGACCTGCTCGACGTTGTTGGTGCGGTCGAACGCCGTGGAGCCGGCCGCCACGTTGCCGTGCCGCTCGACGCTGCCCGCGCGGACGATCAGGTCCAGGTCGCTCTGCAGCCCCTCGCCAGGCGGGTCGGTCCAGACCAGCGTGGCCTTCAGGCGGTTGGCGCCGGCCGGCACGGTGATGCTGAAGTCCTGCGATTCGCCGGTGTCCAGGACCTTGTCCTCGTCGAAGAAGACGATGGATTCATTCGCCGCGTAGGGGCCGACGATCGCCTGGACGTCGACCCGGCCGAAGCCCTGGGCATTGCTCGGCGCCAGCCCCGCCTCCGACGGCACGTACTGGCCCGCCATGACGTGGGCGCCGTTGATGAAGAGGGCCTTCATCAGGGCCGCGCTCGGGTTGGGCCGCTGGTGCACGGTCATCAGGAACTCGCGCACCAGCGCCGCCGAGCCGGCGACGAGCGGCGTGGACATGCTGGTGCCGCCCTCGTACATGTACAGCGGGTCCGGGCTCAGCAGCCAGCCTTGCGACTTGGTGGCGCGGGATCGGGTGGAGAGGATGTAGGTGCCGGGCGCCACCACGTCGGGCTTGATGCGCCGGTCGGCCGTCGGCCCGCGACCGCTGAAGGCGACCACGCCTTCGATGTTGCTGGCCACCCGGTCCGACTTGATCGGGTCGGCCGGGAAGTCGTTGGGCCAGCCCTGGCTGTAGGTCAGCGCCATGGCGGCGCGGGCGTTCTCGCTGGCCCCCACCGTGAGGCAGTTCTTCGCCGTGCCGGGCGGCGTCACGGAGCCCGGATCGATGACGCCATTGCGGTCGCCGTCGGTGCCGCTGTTGCCCGCCGCGAAGCAGATGAACAGGTCCCGGTGCTCGTAGACGAACTTGTCCACCTCGCGGGCCTGCATGTCGTACTTGCCGAAGTTGCCGGTGCTGCCCCAGGAGTTGGTGTGGATGCGCGCCTTGTCCGTCTTGTAGGGCTGCAGGAACAGGTCTTCGAGGTTGTCAGGCAAGCCGCCGAGCCCGCCCGTGGCGTCCAGCACGGACTGGAAGACCAGCTTCGCCTGTGGCGCCGCCCCCTTGACCGGCCCGTCGGCGGTGGACACGCCGTCGCCGAGCACGCTGCCTGCCACATGGGTGCCGTGGCCGTGGGGATCGTTCTTCAGGCTCGGGCGCCCCAGGGCGTAGAGCTTCTTGACGCGGCCCTTGAACGCCGCATGCACGTCGGTCGTCGACCCCTTGTCGAAGCCGGTGTCGGCCACGGCCACCACCTGCCCCTTGCCGGTGAAGGCCACCGAGGCGCCGCCCGCGGCGGATTCGATGCGCATCACGGTGCGCGCGACATTGTTCGCCAGGCGCCGCGCCACCACCTCCTCGATGTGCCGGACGGCGTCCACGTTGGCCACATCGGCCAGGCGGCGCCGCTTCATCGTCAGCCGCAGCTTGGCGCCGCTGTGCAGCACCTCGTCGTCATGCAGGTGAGCCGCTTCCGCCACCTGGCGGGCCGCCACCACGGGGTCGACGCCCTGGTGCAGGACGACGTCCACGGTGACGGGCTGCGCATCCAGCGCCGGCGGCTTGGCCAGTGCCGCAGCCGCTGCTTCGACGGCGCCGGCTTGGGCAGGCAGGCGCAACAGGCTCGGCCCGATCTTGACGACGTTGGGATAGACGTCGGCCCAGGCGACGAAGGGCAAGGCGCGCAGCTGGGACAGGTCCGTCCCCGGGAAGTGGCACACCAGCCCACCGGGCACGGCTTCGAGGATGCGCGCACCCGCCTGCGCGAGCTGCGCCCGCTGGTCGGCCTTCAGCGGGTGCGCAGGCTGCACGAGCACGTAGTCCGAGCCGCTGGCATCGGCGTTGTCCATCGCCAGGGCGGCCAGCGCCGGCTTGGGCGCCGCGGTGTTGAGCGTGATGCCGTTGATCGTGATGGGGCCCATGGCACTCTCCAAAGCGGGCGCGACACGCGTCCGATGCCGGAAAATTCTGACGACCGATCACCGCCCCCACATCCTCACAAAGGTGGATCGACGGGTGTTCTGGGGGGGTGCCGTCGGGCTCGACTGACGACGGCCGCACGACCGACCGTCAGGTTCTGACCGCCTGCCACGACTGCCCACCATGCGAGCCATTGCCCTTGCCTGTCTGACCCTTGCGCTTGCCGGCTGTGCGCTGGTGCCTCACCCGGCCGACGTGGCCACGCTGCCCCGCCAGCAAGCCTGGGTGGACGGTCGGCGGGTCGACTACGTCACCACCGACATCTCCGACGCCGCGATGGCGGCCCAGGGCGGCGTGAACCACGTGCCGCGCCTGCGCGACGCGCTGGGCAGCGGCCGGGCCTCGCTCACCGAGCGGGTCTACAAGTTCAGCGACGGCGCGCAGATCAGCATCTTCCCGTCGGCGCCCGCCGCGCCGGGCTCCGCGCCCGACCCCCACTACAGCCCTTTGTGGCGGCTGGTGCTGGTGGCCTGGAAGCCGGGCGCGGCGGTGCGCGAGCTGCGCTCCGAAGAGGCACTGCTGGCCGCGGCCGAGGCCGGCGAGCTGACGCTGTCGGTCACGGACATCGTCGTCAACTGCCCCATCCTGCCGGCGCCGGCGCGCTGAATGCCGAGCAGCAGCGCCAGGCCTGGCACGCGACGCGCGCCCAGGTAGACCCCCCCGCACAGCACCGCCGTCGCGACGATCAGCACCACGGCCTCCACGCCCCAGGGCAGCGCGGCCGGCTTGAGCGCCTGGCTCAGCACCACGATGACGCTCTGGTGCAGGATGTACAGGCAGAACACCGCCGCGCTCGCCTGGCGCAGCGCCGGTGACTCCCGCGTGAACACCCGCTGCGCCCAGCCGCAGGCGGCGACGATGCACCACCAGGTCTGCGCGCCGCGCGACAGGCGCGCTGCCGCCAGCACACCGTCGGCCGGCGTGGCGTCGGCATAGGCCGCATTGAACGCCACGATGCCGGTCCAGCCCGCCAGCGCCAGGGCCAGGGCCACCCAGCGCAGCCGCAGCGCCGCCGCCCAGAAGCCGTCCGCGATCGGCGTGCGGCTGACCCAGCCGACGGCGAACAGCCCGCCGTACTGCAGGTGGTTGTAGAGGTCGTGCGTGAGGTTGTGCGTCGTCGGGTGATGCGGCATGACCCACACCCGCAGCAGCGCCAGAACGAGCGCAGGCATCAGCAGCCAGGCCCACACCGGGCCGCGCCACGCCACCGGCACGCGCACCGCGGCGCGGAGCAGGCCCGTGGTGAGGGCGCCGACGACCGCGTACAGCCACAGGTAGGGCAGGAACCACAGGTGGTTCCAGGTCGGCACGTCCATGCAATCGCTGCCGCGGCAGTATTTGCCGCCGCGCAGGTAGGCCGCCCAGAAATCGAGGTAGCCGCCGTCGCCCGGCAGCAGCTGCGGCGCCTTCGTCAGCACCTCGAAATAGGCCTGCGGCGTGACGATGACGGCCATGCCGAAGATCAGCGGCAGCAGCAGGCGCAGGCTGCGATCCTTCACGGTGCCGAGCACGCCGCGCTTCATGAACAGGCCCTGGCAGGCCGCCCCCGCGATCAGGAACAGCAGGCCCAGCCGCCAGGGCGACGTGAGCATCATGAAGGGCTCCAGCGCGCTGCTCGCCGCGGGGCTCTTCACATGCCAGTCCCAGGTCACGTAGTACATGCCGACGTGGTACGGGATCAGCAGCGCGAACGCCGCCACGCGCAGACCGTCGAGAAAGGGCAGGCGGGAAGAGGACGAGGTGTTCATGCCGCCAGCTTCCGCCAGGCGCGCGGCTGGCGCGACGCCGCTGGGGCCAGTGGCGGGTGCTACGGGGCGAACGCGTCCAGCACGCCGCGATAGCCGCGCGACACGCGCAGCACCTGGCCGCCGTGCAGCGTCAGCAGGGCCTCGCCCCCGGGCAGGCGCTCGACGCGCTGCACCCGATCCGGGTTGACCGCGTGGCTCCGATGCACCCGCAGGAAGCGCGCCGACCAGCCCGGCCGTGTCAGCGCCTCGGCCAGGGTCGTGCGCTCCAGCAGGCTGCGCGGCGGCAGGTGCAGCTCGATGTAGTTGTCGGCCGCGGAGATCCAGTGCACGTCGGCCAGGCGCACGCGCTCACCGTCCACCCACCATTCGCCCGGCGATGCGGCCGGCCGTGCGTGTTGCTCCCGAACGCGGGCCAGCGCAGCCTGCAGCCGCTCGGGCGTGTAGGGCTTGAGCAGGTAGTCGAGCGCGGCCAGCTCGAAGGCCTGCAGCGCATGCTCGGCATGCGCCGTGGAGAAGACGATGCTGCGCACACCGGCCTCGCGCAGGGCGGCCGCGAGCTGCACGCCGTTGCCGCCGGGCATCTCGATGTCCAGCAGCGCGAGGTCGGGCGGCGCCGACTGGGCCTGCACCAGGGCCAGCGCGGCGGGCGCATCGGGCGCCTCCAGCAGCTCGGCCACGTCCGCCTCGGCGCGCAGCAGCCGGCGCAGCTTGGCGCGCGCCGCGGGCTCGTCGTCGACGATCAGCACCCGCATGGCAGGTCCAGCCGCAGCGTCATGCCGCCACCCTCGGGCCCGAAGCTGACGTTGGCCGCATCGCCGTAGCGGGCCTGCAGCCGCTCGCGCAGGTTGCGCAGGCCCAGGCCGCCGGCCGGGTCGGGTGGTGCCCGTTCGGTGGCGGATGCATCGGCCTGGTTGCTCACCTGCACGTGCAGCCGATCCGCCGAGCGCACGGCCGCGACGCGCACCGTCACCCGGCCGCGGTGGCGCGCCACGTCGTGCTTGACGGCGTTCTCCACCGGCGTGAGCAGCAGCAGCGCCGGCAGCCGGCAGGCGCGGGCGGCCTCGTCGGCATCGAGCTGCACGTCCAGGCGCTCGGGCCCGAAGCGGGCCTGCATCAGCGCGAGGAAGGGCGCCACGAGGGCCAGCTCCTCCCCGAGGCTGTGCTCGGCACGCTGCTGCGCGGCGAGCGTCTGGCGCAGCAGCTGGGCGAGGTCGCACAGCAGCCGGTCGGCGCGGGCGACGTCCTCATACATGACGGACGAGATCAGGTTCAGCGTGTTGAACAGGAAGTGCGGCTGCACCTGGTCGGCCAGGCGGGCCAGCCGCGCCTCGGCCAGCTCGCGCTGCGTGCGCTCGAGCTCCCGGGCCCGCACGGCCGCGGCCTGCGCCATCCAGATGCCGCGCGAGATCAGGCAGAAGCTGAGGTAGCTCACCGCGTCCTTGCCGCCTTCGAAGACGAGCAGCGTGGCCAGCGCGTCGGGCCGGTAGTCCACACCGACGAGGCCGTACACCGCCAGCCGCAGGCCGAACATGCCGGCGATGTGCAGCCCGCTGAAGAGCGGCAAGGCCACCGCATGCGCGGCAAGTTGACGCGGCCAGGGCTGGCCCTGCAGCCGGCCCACGAGGGCATGCACGCCGACCGCCAACAGGCCGATGACGTAGACGGAGCTGAACTCCCACAGGAACGGCTCCCACGGCCGCCGGCCCCCGGACAGTCGGTAGGCCTCCAGCGCGGAGGCGCTGAGCAGCAGGCCGACGACGGTCAGCAGGGCGACGTAGGGCAGGCGCCAGCGGCGCGACAGAACGGTCATGCCGCGAGCGTAGCCGGCGCGGGCGGGGGGCACGACGGCGTTCGCCCCGCCCACCCCGCCATCCGGCCCGCGCGTCAGTTCGCGGCCGTCAGCCGCGCCGCGAAGGCCTTGTGCACGTCCAGCAGTGCGGTGGCGCGGCGGGTCTGCACCTGGATCAGCGCATCCTGCGCCGCCAGGCGCTCCTGCTCGGCGCTGAGCAGCGCGTAGAAGTCGGTCACGCCGGCTTCGTAGCGCTTCAGCGCCAGGTCGCGGGCACGCTGCGTGGCCTCGGCGGCGGTGGCCTGCGAGGTGGCTTGCAGCTCGGTCTCGCGCAGCGTGGACAAGCTGCCTTGCGCGTCCTGCAGCGCGGTGAGCTGGGCCTGCTCGGCGGCTGCCACGGCGGCCTCGAAACCGGCCCGTGCCGCGCTCTCCTCGGCCTTGCGGGCGCCGAAGTCCAGGAAGTTCCAGTTCAGCGCGCCGGCGATGCTGTGGATCTGCGTGCCGCTCTTGAACAGGTCGCCCGCCTTGCCGGCACTCCAGCCGATCTGGCCGGTGAGGCCGAGCGTCGGCCAGCGCGCCGCCCACGCGACCTTGGCGCGGGAGGCTGCCGCCTGGGCGCGCACGGCCGCGGCCTTCACATCGGGGCGTGCCGCCAGCAGGCCGGTCGGGTCGGGCAGCGTGCCCAGGCTGATGAGGCGCGGCTCGGGCATGGCGGGCAGCGGGTCGCTGTCGGCCTTGTCGCAATCGGCCGGCGTCTGGCCGCGCAGCACGTCGAGCTGCAGGCGCGTGAGGCAGGCGGCATTGCGCAGGGCCGGCACGCTGGCCGAGGTCTGCGCGACCAGCGCCTCGGCGCGGGCCTGGTCAAGCGCCGTGCCGCGGCCGGCACCCACGCGGGCCTTCACGAGGTCGAGCAGCTGGTTCTGCACGACCAGCGTTTCCTTGGCGAGCTTGAGGCGGTGGCCCAGGCCGATCAGCTGGGCCTGAAGGTTCAGCGCGGTGCCGGCGAGGCTGAGTGCGGCGGCATCGCGGTCCAGGGCCGCGCTCTGGGCGTCCTGCCCCGCGGCCTGGGCATTGGCGGCCACGCGGCCCCAAAGGTCCACTTCCCACGCGGCCGTGGCGTTCACGCCGTAGCTGTTGAAGTTGTTGTAGACGCCCTGGTCGTTCGGCGCGCGCCGGCGGCTCGCGTCGGCACCCGCGCTCACCGACGGCAGCCGGCGGGCCCCGGCGGCATCGGCCAGGGCCTCGGCCTGCTTGAGCCGCGCGGCAGCGCCGCGCAGGTCGCGGTTGTTGGCGAGCACCTCGTCGACGACGCGCTGCAGCTGCGCGCTGTCGACGAAGGCGGCCGTCATCGTGGCGGCGCCGGGGTTGGCCGGCGGCAGCTGGGCGAAGGTGGCGGGTGCCAGATTCTTCGGGCCTTCGGACAGGCCTGGCGCGGCGCAGCCGGTGAGCAGCACCGCGGCCAGGGCGAGGGGGGTCAGGCGGACGAGCATGTCAACGGCCCTCCTTCTTGTTCGTGTCGGCATCATCGATGCCGGGGTGGAAGGCGTGGGCGGCTGCGTCGACTTGCGCCCGCAGCGCGGCCGCGCGGGCACGGCGCTTCTCGGTGCCGGCGCGCAGCAGGCTGTAGAACACCGGCGTCAGGAAGATGCCGAAGAGCGTCACGCCGAGCATGCCGGAGAACACGGCGATGCCCATCGCGCGGCGCATTTCGCTGCCGGCGCCGCTGCCCAGGATCAGCGGGATCACGCCCGCGCAGAAGGCGATGGACGTCATCAGGATGGGGCGCAGCCGCAGGCGGCAGGCTTCGATGACGGCGTCGCGGATCGTGCGGCCCTGCTCCTCCAGCTCCTTGGCGAACTCGACGATCAGGATGGCGTTCTTGCACGCCAGGCCCACCAGCACGACGAGCGCCACCTGCGTGAAGATGTTCAGGTCACCGGCCTGCATGAAGGGCGGCAGGTGCGACAGCCACACGCCGAACAGCGCGGACAGGATGCACATCGGCACGATCAGGATGATGGCCAGCGGCAGCGACCAGCTCTCGTACTGCGCGGCCAGCACGAGGATGACGAGCAGCACCGAGAAGGCGAGCACGGCCGCCAGCGTCGGCACCTTGATGCTCGTGCCGGGGAGGGTCACGTCGCGGGTCAGGCGGTCCTGGTAGCTCAGGTCGGTGAACTCGTAGCCGAAGCCGCGCGGCAGGGTCTTGAGCAGGCGCTCGATCTCCACCTCGGCCTGTCCCGACGAGAAGCCGGGCTTGGGTGCGCCGTTGATGTCGGCGCTCGGGAAGCCGTTGTAGCGCGTGACGCGGGTCGGGCCGAAGGTCGGCTCCACATGCATCAGCGAGCCCAGCGGCACCATCTCGCCGGCTTCGTTGCGGGTCTTGAGCTGGGTCACGTCCTCGGCCTTGGCGCGGAAGGGCGCGTCGGCCTGCACGATGACCTGGTAGGTCTTGCCGAACTTGGTGAAGTCGTTGACATAGAGCGAGCCAAGGTTGATCTGCAGCGTGTCGTAGATCGAGCCCAGCGGCACGCCCATCTGCTTGGCCTTCACCCGGTCCACATTCGCAAACAGTTGCGGCACGTTGATGTCGTAGGTGGAATACGGCGTGCCGATCGACGTGGCCGGGTTGCCGTAGATCTGGCCGAGCGTGCCCCAGGTGGCGCCATAGAGCGCCTGTTCACCCTGGCTGCTGCGGTCCTGCACCTGCACCTTGAAGCCCCCGGCGATGCCGAGACCATCCACCGGCGGCGGCGGCACGACGAACATGCGCGCGCCCTGGATCTGCTGGATGGCGCCGTTGACCTGGCCGAGGATCGCTTCCTTGCTCTTGTCGCGCGAGGTGCGCTTCTCGAAGTCTTCCAGGCCGAAGAACACGATGCCCTCGTTCGGCGAGGCCGAGAAGCCGGCCACCGACAGGCCGGGGAAGGCCACCGAGTCGACGATGCCGGGCACCTTCAGCGCGATGGCGCTCATCTGGCGGATCACTTCTTCGGTGCGATCCAGGCTTGAGCCCGCGGGCAGCTGGGCCACGCCGATCAGGTACTGCTTGTCGGGCGCTGGCACGAAGCCGCTCGGGATGCGCGAGAACACCAGCGCCGTGGCACCGAGCAGCAGCGCGTAGACGACGAGCGCCAGCGACTTGCGCTTGAGGATGCCGTTCACGCCGCGGCCATAGCCGGCCGAGCGGCGCTGGAAGGCGCAGTTGAACCAGTGGAAGAAGCGACCGAAGATGCGGTCCATGCCGCGCGTGAGCGCGTCCTTGGGCGCATCGTGCGGGCGCAGCAGGATGGCGGCCAGCGCGGGCGACAGGGTCAGCGAGTTGAAGGCCGAGATGACGGTCGAGATGGCGATCGTCACCGCGAACTGCTTGTAGAACTGGCCCGACAGGCCCGGCACCAGCGTCAGCGGGATGAACACCGCGCACAGCACCAGCGCGATCGCGATGATGGGGCCCGACACCTCGCGCATCGCCTTGACGGTGGCGTCATGCGGCGTCAGGCCTTCCTGGATGTTGCGCTCGACGTTCTCCACCACCACGATCGCGTCGTCCACCACGATGCCGATGGCCAGCACGAGGCCGAACAAGGTCAGCGTGTTGATCGAGAAGCCCAGCAGCAGCAGGAAGGCGAAGGTGCCGACGATGGACACCGGCACGGCCACTAGCGGGATGATGGACGCGCGCCAGGTCTGCAGGAAGATGATGACCACCAGCACCACCAGCGCCACGGCCTCGAACAGCGTGTGCACGACCTTCTCGATGGAGGTCTGCACGAAGCGCGTCGGGTCGTAGACGATGGCGTAGTCCACGCCCTTGGGGAAGCTGGGCTTTAGGCGCTCCATCGTCTTGCGGACGTTGTCGGAGATGGCCAGCGCGTTGGAGCCCGGTGCCTGGAAGATGGCGATGGCCGCGGCTTCCTTGTTGTTCAGCAGGCTGCGCAGCGCGTAGGAGTTGGCGCTGATCTCGACACGGCCGAGGTCCTTCACACGCACGAGCGCGCCGGTGCGGGTGTCGGTGCGCACGATGATGTCGCCGAACTCCTGCTCGCTCGCCAGGCGCCCCTGGGCGTTGATGCTGAGCTGGAAGTCGGTGCCCTTCGGCGAGGGCGAGGCCCCCACGACGCCGGCGGCCACCTGCGTGTTCTGCTCACGGATGGCGACCACCACGTCGGACGCGGTGAGGTTGTGGCCGGCGAGCTTCTGCGGGTCGAGCCAGATGCGCATGGCGTAGTCGCCCGCACCGAAGCTCAGCACCGAGCCCATGCCCGGAATGCGCAGCAGGTCGTCACGCACGTTCAGCGTGCCGTAGTTGCGCAGGTAGAGGGCGTCGCGCGAGTTGTCCGGGCTGACGAGGTGGACCACCATCGTCAGGTTCGGGCTGCTCTTCTCGGTCGTCACGCCGATCTGGCGCACGATGTCGGGCAGGCGAGGCAGCGCGCGGTTGATGCGGTTCTGCACCGCGGTCTCGGCGGCTTCCGGATGCGTGCCGATCTTGAACGTGACGGTCAGCGTCATGGCGCCGTCACCGGTCGCCTGGCTCTCGAAGTAGAGAACGTTCTCGAGGCCGTTGATCTGCTCTTCCAGCGGTGTCGCCACCGTCTCGGAGATCACGCGGGGGTTGGCACCCGGGTACTGGGCGCGCACCACCACCTGCGGCGGCGCGACCTCGGGGTACTCCGAGATCGGCAGCAGCGGGATGGCCAGCGCGCCGATGAGGAAGATGAAGAGGGACAACACGGTCGCGAAGCGCGGCCGGTCGATGAAGAAACGTGAGATGTCCATGGGGCGTCCGCCTTGGGATTACTTCGAGGCGGCAGAGGCCGGGGCAGGCGCCGGAGCGGCACCGGGCGCACCCGGCTGGGGAGCGGGAATGGGCATGCCCTTGTCGTCGACCTTCAGCACCTGCGGCGTGACCGGCGCGCCGGGGAAGGCGCGCAGCAGGCCGTCCACGATGACCAGCTCACCGGCCTTCACGCCCTGCACGACGCGCATGCCGTCCACCAGCGCACCCGGTTGCACGGGGCGCGGCTGCACGATGTTGTTGGGGCCGACGATGAGCACGATCTTGTGGGTCTGGTCGGTCGTGATGGCGCGGTCGGGCACGACGACGCCGGTGTAGGTGGCGCTGCCGCCGAGCTTCACGCGGGCGTAAAGGCCCGGCGTGAACTGGCCGTTCTTGTTGTCGAACACCGCGCGGACGCGGATGGAGGCCGTGGCGGGGTTCAGGCGGTTGTCGACGAAATCGAGCTTGCCGGTGTGCGGGAAGCCCTGCTCGTTGGACAGGCCCATCTGCACGGCCGACACGGGCTTGGCGGCGCGCATGTACTTCAGGTAGGTGGCTTCGCTGGCGTCGAAGTAGGCGTAGACCTTGTCGCTGGAGACGAGCGTGGTCAGCACCGGGTCGCCCACGCCGACGAGGTTGCCGGGCGTGACGTTGGCGCGCGAGGTGCGGCCGGCGACCGGCGCCGTGATGGTGGCGTACTCGACGTTCAGCTTGGCCTGCACGAGGGCCGCTTCGGCAGACTTGAGATTGGCTTCGGCCGCGCGCAGCGACGAGCGCAGCTGGTCGATCTCCTGCTGGCTGACGGCGTTGACGGCCACCAGCTTCTCGGCGCGGGCCAGATCAGCCCGGGCGAGGTCGGCCTGGGTCTTGACGGCCGCCACCTGGGCTTCGGCGCGGGCGACGTCGGCCTTGAAGGCGCGGGCATCGATCATGAAGAGCGGGTCGCCCTTGCGCACGAGCTGGCCTTCCTTGAAGCGCACGGCCTCGACCGTGCCGGCCACACGGGCGCGGATGTCGACGGTGTCCGGGGCTTCGAGGCGGGCGGTGAATTCGTCGAACTCCTGCACCTCGCGCTGCGTGGCAGGGGCGACCGACACCGGCGGCGGTCCACCGGGGCCGCCAGGGCCGCCAGCGCCATCAGGCTTCTGGCCGCAGGCGGCGAGCAGGGCCAGCAGGACGGGGGTCAGTGTGATGGCGACGTTCTTCTTCATGCAGGACTCCAAGGCAAGCGGGCGACTGTAGCCAGATGAAAGTCGCAGAACTACCGCTAGCTTGGAATGCTGCTGACAGCGAATGTCAACAATCGGGCGCCCAAGAAAAAGCCGCCCGCACTGTTGTGGAGCGGCTTCTTGTTCAGACGGCCGGCGCAGCCAGGCCGTTCACCGAGCGACTCCCAAGGATCCGGCTTCGCCGGGCCGTCGGGAGTTGCCAAGGCCAGAGGCCTTGTCCTTCGCCAGGCACAAACCGTCCTCAGGACGGTTTGTGTCCGGGCTCAGCCCCCTTGAGGGGGCGGCCGTCAGGCCGTAGGGGGTGGACTAGTGAACGCCGTGCATCCACTTCTTCATGAGCGGGTTCAACAGCATCAGGAGGATGCCGGCGCCGATCGGGATGGCGGTGAAGATCAGGAAGAAGACCGACATCGAGTACTGGCTGGAGATCGCGTCGATGTAGGAGCCGGTGGAGCCGGCGATCTTGTTGGCGATGGCGGTGTTCAGGAACCAGACACCGAACATCAGGCCCAGCAGGCGGGTGGGCGCCAGCTTGGAGATGTAGCTCAGGCCCACCGGCGACAGGCACAGCTCACCCATCGTGTGGAACAGGTAGGCCACGCTCAGGTAGATCATGCTGACCTGAGCGGTCTTGGCGCCCTGCGGGATGCCGGCAGCGCCGTAGGACAGCACGGCAAAGCCCAGGCCCAGCAGCACGAGACCGACGCCGAACTTGACCGGGCCGGACGGATTCCAGTGCTTCTCCCAGAGCTTGGAGAACATCGGCGCGAGCACGACGATGAACAGGCTGTTCAGCACGCTGAACCAGGTGGCGGGCACCTCGGACTGGTCCATCGCGAACTCGCGGCCCAGCATCCACAGCGACAGGCCCCAGATGATGGCGAAAGCCGCACCCAGCGAGACGTTGGCCAGCAGGTAGCTGCCCCCGGTCGAGCGGTAGAGCTTGAACAGCAGCCACGACAGGATGGCCGCCGGGATCAGCGTCATCGCCGTGTTGACGACCTTGAAGGCGAAGCCGGCCGTGCCGACCAGCGTGCGGTCGGTGTAGTCGGCCGCAAAGATCGTCATGGAGCCACCGGCCTGCTCGAAGGCAAACCAGAAGAAGATCGTGAAGAACGAGAAGACGAAGATCGCCTTGAGGCGGTCGGCCACGATGTGGGCGGGGGTGTCGTCGAGCTTCTCCTCGACGACCTTCTTGGCGGCGTCGACTTTGTCGCCGATCGTGCCGAACAGGCCCTGGCTCAGCCAGAACTGGATCGCGCCCAGGATCATGAACACCCCGGCCAGACCGAAGCCCAGGTTCCAGGAGATCTTCTCGCCGATGTAGCCGCACAGCGAGATGCCGAAGAAGGCACCGGCGTTCACGCCCATGTAGAACAGCGTGTAGCCGCCGTCACGCTGGCCTTCGTTGCCGGGGCCGTAGAGCTGGCCGACGATGGCCGAGATGTTCGGCTTGAACAGGCCCGTGCCCAGCACGACGAGGCCCAGGCCCGCGTAGAACGAGGGCACCGTGTCCATGAACAGCGCGATGTGACCGGCCGCGATGATGAAGCCGCCCAGCAGCACCGAGCGCCGCGTGCCGAGAAGCCGGTCGGCGATGTAGCCGCCCAGGATCGGCGTCAGGTAGACCAGGCCCGTGTACCAGCCGTACAGGCTGGTCGCCTCGGCGCGGCTCCAGCCCCAGCCCCCCTTGCTGGCTTCGGTGACCAGAAAGAGCACGAGCAGGGCGCGCATGCCGTAGTAGGAGAAGCGCTCCCACATCTCCGTGAAGAAGAGAACGAAGAGCTGGTTGGGCTGGCCGAGGATGGTGGCGCCGGCTTGCGGGGTCGCCGCTCGGCCGGTCACGGGGGCAGTGGTAGTCACGACGGTCGTTCCAGGTAAACGCAAAAGGCAGGCAGTAGCCCGCGCGGAAGGGCGGAATTGTCCAGCCCACAGGGCGTTTTCCACGGTCCGGCACCCCAGGGATTGCCCTGGGTGCGCCTAAACTTATTCGATGACCAAAGCCGTGATCCTGGCCGGTGGCCTCGGCACCCGCATTGCCGAAGAAACCCACCTCCGGCCCAAGCCCATGATCGAGATCGGCGGCCAGCCGATCCTCTGGCACGTCATGAAGATCTATGCCGCCCACGGCGTCAACGACTTCATCGTCTGCCTGGGCTACAAGGGTTATGTCATCAAGGAATACTTCGCCAACTACTTCCTGCACAGCTCCGACGTCACCTTCGACCTCGCCGAGAACCGCATGGAGGTGCACGAACGCCATGCCGAGCCCTGGCGTGTGACGCTGGTGGACACCGGCCAGGACAGCGGCACCGGCGGGCGCCTGAAGCGCGTGGCCGGCTACCTGAAGGACGAGACCGACTTCTGCTTCACCTACGGCGACGGCGTGGCCGACGTCGACATCTCCGCCCTGCTCGCGCAGCACCGCGCCAGCGGCCTGGCCGCCACCATCACGGCCGCCGTGCCGCCGGCCCGCTTCGGCGCGCTGGACGTGGACCCGGCCACCGGCCTCGTGCGGCGCTTCCGCGAGAAGCCCCAGGGCGAGGGCGGCGGCGTGAATGCCGGCTTCTTCGTGCTCAAGCCCGAGGTGCTGGACCTGATCGACGCCGACGGCGATTCCTGGGAAGCGCGCCCGCTGGAGACGCTTGCCGAACGCGGCCAGCTCGGCGTGTACGAGCACCCCGGCTTCTGGCAGCCGATGGACACGGTGCGCGACCGCAACCACCTGGAGCGGCTCTGGGCCGACGGGCAGGCACCATGGAAGGTCTGGTGAACGCCCGGCGCTGGGCCGGCCGGCGGGTGCTGCTGACCGGCCACACCGGCTTCAAGGGCGGCTGGCTGGCGCTGTGGCTGGCGCAGTGGGGCGCGGAAGTCAGCGGCTACGCGCTGGCGCCCGAGGCCGGCGGCTTCTACGAACGCGCCGGTGTGAAGGCCGGCCTGCACGCCGAATGGATTGCCGACGTGCGCGACCGCGAGGCGCTGCTCGAAGCCGTCACCGCGACCCAGCCCGAGGTGGTCTTCCATCTCGCGGCGCAGCCGCTGGTGCGGGCGTCGTATGCCGACCCCGCCGGCACCTTCGCCACCAACATCATGGGCACGGCCCACCTGCTGGACGCGCTGCGCCAGCAAAGCGGCGTGCGGGCCATCGTGGCCGTCACCAGCGACAAGTGCTACCGCGACCTGGGCCCCCCCTGCCGCGAGACTGACGCCCTCGGCGGGCACGACCCCTACAGCGCCAGCAAGGCCGGCGCCGAGATCGTGGCGGCCAGCTATGCCGCCTCGTACGGCCTGCCACTCGCCACCGCCCGCGCGGGCAACGTCATCGGCGGCGGCGACATCAGCACCGACCGCCTCGTGCCCGACCTGCTGCGCGCACTGGACACCGGCGCGCCGCTGCACCTGCGCCACCCCGACGCGGTGCGGCCCTGGCAGCACGTGATGGAGCCGCTGGCCGGCTACCTCGCGCTGGCCGAGCGGCTGATGGACGACCCCGGCCGCTTTGGCGGCGCCTGGAACTTCGGCCCCGATGACCGCGAGGCGCAGCCGGTGCGCGTCGTCGCCGAGCGGCTGTTCGCGCAAGCCGAGGCCAGCGGCGTCGCGCCGCCCGCGCTCACGGTCGGCGACGGCAGCGGCGTGCACGAGGCGGGCGTGCTGCGCCTGGACACGACCAAGGCCGCCGCGCAGCTCGGCTGGCGCGGCCGCCTCACGCTCGACGACGCCCTGCGCCTGACCTGGCTCTGGCACCGCGCCCAGCACACCGGGCAGGACCTGAACGCCTTCACCCGCGCCCAGATCGACGCCTACCTGACCGCCACCCCATGACGCCCCAACAATTCGCGCTGCGCCAGCAGATCCTGCAGCTCGTCGAGCAGTACGCCGCCGCGGCGCCCACGCCTGCAGACTTCGAGCCCGGCCTGACGGTCATTCCGCCCTCGGGCAAGGTGGTGGGTGCGCCGGAGATGAAGCTGATGGTCGAGGCCTCGCTCGACGCCTGGCTCACGACCGGCCGCTTCAATGCTGCCTTCGAATCGCGCCTGGCCCAGGTGCTCGGCGTGAAGCATGTGCTGACCACCAACTCCGGCTCGTCGGCCAATCTGCTGGCCTTCTCGGCGCTGACCTCGCCCCTGCTCGGCGAGCGCGCCATCCGCCCGGGTGACGAGGTCATCGGCGTGGCGGCGGGCTTCCCGACGACGGTGAACCCGATCCTGCAGTGCGGCGCCGTGCCGGTGTTCGTGGACGTGCACCTGCCGACTTACAACATCGACGTCGAGCAGCTCGAAGCCGCGATCACACCGCGCACGAAGGCCATCATGCTGGCCCACACGCTGGGCAACCCGTACAACCTGGACGTGGTCACGCGCCTGGCCCGCCAGCACGGCCTGTGGCTGGTGGAGGACTGCTGCGATGCGCTCGGTTCCACCTACCACGGTCAGCTCGTGGGCACCTTCGGCGACATCGCCACGCTGAGCTTCTACCCCGCCCACCACATCACGATGGGCGAAGGCGGCGCCGTCTTCACCAACGACGACACCCTGCGCCGCGCCGCCGAATCCCTGCGCGACTGGGGCCGCGACTGCTGGTGCGCCCCCGGCAAGGACAACACCTGCGGCCAGCGCTACTGCTGGAAGCTGGGGCGCCTGCCCGAGGGCTACGACCACAAGTACACCTACAGCCACCTGGGCTACAACCTCAAGATCACCGACATGCAGGCCGCCTGCGCGCTGGCGCAGCTGGACCGGCTGGACGGCTTCATCGCCGCGCGCCGCCGCAACTTCGCGCGGCTGCACGAGCGGCTGAAGAGCGCCGAAGAGTTCCTGCTGCTGCCCGAGGCCACGCCCGGCAGCGACCCGTCGTGGTTCGGCTTTCCGATCACGATCCGGCCCGAAGCGAACCTGCGCCGCGTCGACCTGCTGACGCACCTGGACAGCCGCCGCATCGGCACGCGCCTGCTGTTCGCCGGCAACCTGACGCGCCAGCCCTACATGCAGGGCCGCCACTTCCGCGTGGCCGGGCCGCTCACGGCCACCGACATCGTCATGAACGACACCTTCTGGATCGGCCTGTACCCCGGCCTCTCCGACGACCAGCTCGACTACGCAGCCGACGAGATCGCCGGCTTCGTGGGAGGCGGCCTGTGAACGCGGCCGAGCGCATCGCCGGCTACCTGGCCGCGAAGGGCCTGGCCCAGGTGTTCGCCGTGACCGGCGGCGGCGCGATGTTCCTGAACCAGGCGCTGGCCTCGCAGCCCGGCCTGCGCTGCAGCTTCATGCACCACGAGCAGGCCTGCGCGATGGCGGCCGAGGGCTATGCCCGTATCGACGGCCGCCCGGCGATCGTCAACGTGACGACCGGCCCCGGCGGGCTGAATGCGCTCAACGGCGTGTTCGGGGCCTTCACCGATTCCATCCCGATGCTGGTCATCTCCGGCCAGGTCAAGCGCGCCACGGCGCTCGCGCACACGCCGGTGCCGGGGCTGCGCCAGTTGGGCGACCAGGAGGTGCCGATCACCGCGATGGTCGGCCCGGTGGTCAAGCGCGCCTGGGCCATCGGCTCGCTGGACGAGCTCGCCCGTGCACTGCCCGAGGCGCTGGCCCTGGCCACGAGCGGCCGGCCCGGCCCGGTGTGGCTGGACATCCCGATCGACCTGCAGTCGTCGACCGAGCCCTTCGACTTCATCGAACCGGCGCCCGCTGCCGCACCGGCGTCGCCCGACGTGAGCACCGTGCTGCAGTGGCTTGCCGAGGCCAAGCGCCCGCTGCTGCTCGGCGGCACCGGCGTGCGCCTGGCCGGCGCAGTCACCGAACTGCGCGACCTGGTGGAGGCCAGCGGCATCCCGCTGGCCACCGCCTGGACGCACGACCTCATCGAGAGCAGCCACCCGCTGTTCGCCGGCCGCCCCGGCACCATCGGCACGCGCGCCGGCAACCTGTGCCTGCAGGCGGCCGACCTCGTCATCGTCATCGGCTCGCGGCTGAACATCCGGCAGGTCAGCTACAACTGGGGCAGCTTCGCGAAGGACGCCCGCGTCGTGCAGGTCGACATCGACCCCGCCGAGTTCGCCAAGCCGCTGGTCCAGCCGGCGCTGACGATCACCGCCGACGCCAAGGCCTTCATCCAGGCCCTGCACGCCGGCATCACCGCACGCCGCTTTGAACCCTGGGCCGCCTGGTGCCGCGACATCGCCGCGCGCTTCCCGGCACTGGAGCCGGGCAACGTCAGCCCGCCGGGCCTCATCAACCCTTACCGCGCGGTGCAGGCGCTGTTCGAGGCGTTGCCGGCCGACGGCATCGTCGCCAGCGGCAATGCCTCGGCCTGCATCCTGCCCTTCCAGATCGCGCCGCTGCAGCGCGGCCAACGGCTGTTCAGCAACTCGGGCTCGGCCTCGATGGGCTACGACCTGCCCGCCGCGCTCGGCGCCGCGCTGGCCGCGGGCGGGCGCCGCGTGGTGTGCCTGGCCGGTGACGGCAGCCTGCAGATGAACGTGCAGGAGCTGCAGACGCTCAAGACGCTGCAACTGAACGTCGCGGTCGTCGTGCTGGCCAACGACGGCTACCTGTCCATCCGGCTGAGCCACGAGAACTTCTTCGGCCGGGTCATCGGCGCCGACCGCGCGTCGGGTGTGGACTGCCCGGACTACGTCGCGCTGGCCCGCGCCTACGGCCTGCCGGCGGTGGACATCGCCACGCCGGAGGCGCTGGCCGAGCTGCCCGCCCTGCTGCAGGCCAGCGGCCCGGTGCTGGTGCAGATCCATGTCGACCCGGCCCAGGGCTTCAGCCCCAAGCTCAAGTCGCGCGTGGACGAGCAGGGCCGCTTCCTGACGCCCGAACTCGACGACATGCACCCCTTCCTGCCGGCCGATGAACTCCAGGCGGTGCGCGACAGCGCGCCGGGCCGCTGATGGCGCTGCAGGTCTTCGGCGCCGGGCGCTTCGGGCGCGATCTCGCGCAGGCCTGGCAGGCCCGCGGGGAGACGGTGCTGGGCTTTCTCACCTCCGGCGTGCCTGCAGTGCCCGAACTTGACGGCCTGCCGGTGCGCCAGGCCACCTCCGCGACGCTGGCCGCGAGCCCCGTGGCCATCGGCGTGTTCAACCGCGAAGCGCACAGCGACTACGGGGCCCTGGCCGCAGCACTGCGCACGCTGGCACCCGGCGTCGAACTGCTGTGGCCGCAGGCTTGCTTCGAACGCCTGCAGCCGACGCTGGGCGAACGCTTCTGGCTGGCCGACCCCGGCCGCATCGAAGCACAGGCTGCTGACATCGCCGCCGCCCGCGCGCTGTTTGAGCCGGCAAGCCACGCCACCTTCGACGCGCTGATCGCCTTCCGCCAGCACGCACACGACGCACCGCCGCCGCCCGACGCCGGTCTGCAGTACCTGCCCGACTGGCTGGCCGCCGAGCTGGCCCCGCGCGGCCCGCTGCGCCTCGTGGACGGCGGCGCGTACCGCGGCGAAACGCTCACCGCGCTGGCTGCTCGCCTGCCGCTGGCGCAGGCCTGGAGCTTCGAGCCCGACCCCGACAACCATGCGGCGCTGGTGGCCGCGCTGGCCGACTGGCCGGTGCCGGCCACCCACATCCCCGCGGGCCTGTCCGACCGCTGCGGGCTGGCCGACTTCCAGGCCGGTGCCGGCGAGGCCAGCCACTTCGGCGGCACCGGCGGACGCCCCACGCCGGTGGTCAGCCTGGACGCCTGCCTGCACCTGGCACCCATCAACTTCATCAAGCTCGACGTGGAAGGCCAGGAGCTGGCCGTGCTCGCTGGCGCACGCCGCACGCTGCAACGCGAACGGCCCACGCTGGCGATCGCGGCGTATCACCGCTGGGACGATCTGTGGCGTCTGCCGCTGTTCCTGGCCGAACTTGGCCTGGGCTACCGGCTGCGCCTGGGCCTGCATGGCCACAATAGTTTCGACACCGTGCTCTACGCCTACTGAGCCCCAACCGAGGCCCTGCCATGGACCACATCTTCCAGAACCTCTTCGTCCTTGAACTTGCCAACAACCACTGGGGCAGCGTCGAGCGCGGGCTCAAGATCATCAACGCCTTCGCCCAGGTCGTGCGCTTCAACAACGTGCGGGCAGCCATCAAGCTGCAGTTCCGCGACGTGGACCACTTCATCTCGCCGAGCTTCAAGGGCCGCGAGGACCTGCGCTACGTCAAGAAGACCGAGGCGACCAAGCTCGAGAAACACCAGTACGCCACGCTGATCAACGCCATCCGCGACCAGGGCTGCATCCCGATGGCCACGGCCTTCGACGAGGCGTCGGTGGACCTGTGCGAAGAGTTCGATCTGCCAATCATCAAGGTCGCCAGCTCTGACCTCAACGACTGGTTCCTGCTCGACCGCATCGCCAAGACGCGCAAGCCCGTCATCGTCTCCACCGGCGGCTCCTCCGAGAAGGACGTGGACGACCTCGTCACCTTCTTCGGCAACCGCCACATCCCGCTGTCGCTCAACCACTGTGTCTCGCTCTATCCGACGGAAGACGACGAGATGGAGCTCAACCAGATCGACTACCTGCGACAGCGCTACCCGCAGCTCGTCATCGGCCACTCGACCCACGAGTACCGCGACTGGCAGGCCTCGATGCTGATCTCGTACGCCAAGGGCGCGCGCACCTGGGAGCGGCACATCGACATCGAGGACGGTGGCATCCCGGTCTCCCCCTACTGCTCGCTGCCGCACCAGATCGACACCTGGTTCAAGGCCTTCCACCAGGCGCGCGCCATGTGCGGTGCGAGCGCCGAGACCAAGCGCATCCCGAGCCGGCGCGAGATCGAGTACCTCGACCAACTCGTGCGTGGTGTCTACCTCAAGCGCGACCTGCCGGCGGGCTACGAGTTCCATCATGCGAGCGTCGACCGCGACTTCTACCTGGCCATCCCGCTGCAGAAGGGCCAGCTCTCCTGCCGCGAGGTCATGAACGGCCAGCGGACCGCCCGGGAGCTCAAGGCCGATGCCGCGCTGATGATCGATGACCTCGACAGCCCCTACGCCAGCACACCCGCGCTGCGCCAGCTGATCTACGGCCGCGGGCTGTGACGCGCGACATCGCCGCCTTCCTCGCGGACGACTTCGAGCGACTCGGCGCCGTCGCACCCGCGCTGCTGCTGGACGGGCGGCGGCTGATGCTCAGCGGTGCGACCGGCTTCTTCGGCAAGAACCTGCTGGCGCTGCTGGCCTGGCTGCACCGCCGGGGGCAGCGCTTCGAGGTGGTGGGGCTGAGTCGGGATCCGGCGCGCTTCCTCGCGGCGCAGCCGTGGGCTGCGGCGCTGCCCTGGCTGCACCTGCTCGAAGCCGACGTGCGCGACCCATGGCCCGGCCACGGGCGCTTCGACGCGGTCGTGCATGCCGCCACCGACACCCACGCCAGCGCCCACACGGATCCTCAGGCCGTCTTCGACGACGGTGTCGCCGGCACCCGGCAGGCGCTGGCCTTTGCGGCGGCGCACGGCGTGCAACGCCTGCTGCTGACCGGCTCGGGCGCGCAGTACGGCGAGTTGCCTGCCGGCCCCGTGCCCGAGACGCATGCCGCCGCCTGTGATCCCACGCAGCCGGGCAGCGCCTACGGCGAGGCCAAACGGGTGGGCGAGTTGCTGGCCACGCTGGCCAGCGCGCGCGGCGGTTTCGAGGTCGTCCCGACGCGCTGCTTCGCCTTCGTCGGCCCCGGGCTGGACCTGCACGGGCATTTCGCCATCGGCAATTTCATCCGTGATGCGCTGGCGGGCGGACCACTGCGCCTGTCGTCCGACGGCTCGGCGGTGCGCAGCTACCTTTACGGCGCGGACCTGGCCTGGTGGCTCTTGCATCTGCTCTTCACCTCGCCCCCGGGGCAGGCCATCAACGTCGGGTCGGACGAGGGCCTCAGCGTCGCCGCGCTGGCCTCGCTGACGCGCGACATGTTGCGCCCGGATGCCGCCGTCCGGCTCGGTCCGGCGCAGCCGGCCACGCCGCGGCAGCACTACCTGCCATCGATCCATCGCGCCGGCGACCTGGGGCTCGCCGTCTGGACGCCGCTGCCCCTGGCCATCCGCCGCACCGGTGCCTGGCACGGCTGGCAGCATGTCTGAGATGCCGCGGATGCCGGGGACCCGGCGCGCCCTGATCGCTCTGCTCATGGCGCTCACCGGCGCGGTGGCCTGTGCGGCCGCGCCCGAGGCGCCCATCAGCACCACCGAGGTCTCGGTGCGGACCACCGCCTACGTGTCGCTGTGGATGCGCGAGCACACCTGGCAGAACGGACCTTCGGCCCGCGGCGGCGCGCTGGCCGTGGCAGGACGGATGGTGTGGGTGGCGTCGGGCGACGGGCGCTTCTTCCGAGTCGACCTCGCGCGTGGCGTGGTCCAAGCCGATGCGCTGCCCGCCATTGACCTGGGCAGCCGGGCGCTTGCCGGCTCGCGGCGCTACAAATCCTTCGAAGTGCCACCGCGGGTGCATGACATCCTGCTGGACGGGTCCGACGTGTACGTCTGCTTCAACCAGTACGCAGCGTCCACCGACAGCATCCACTTCAACATCGCCCGGCTCGCACCGGATGGCCGCACCTGGACCACGCTGTACCGCTCGGTGGGGCTGGATGCGCCGATGTACACGATGGGCAATGGCGGCCGGCTGGCGCTGCAGCCCGGGACACGTCGCCTGTTCTTCACCGTGGGCGACCAGAGCCTGGACCGCCACCGCGACAGCCCCTCGGCGCTCGCGGCGCAAAAGCCGGGCCTGCCCTGGGGCAAGGTGAGCTATCTCGACCTGCAGGACGGCCGCGTGCACCCGTACTCTCTGGGCCACCGCAACCCCCAGGGGCTCACCTTTCTGGACGATGGACGACTGGTGGCCTCCGAGCACGGCCCGCAGGGCGGGGACGAGATCAACATCATCCGCGAGGGCGGCAACTACGGCTGGCCCTACCGCAGCTACGGCACGGAGTACGGTTCCTACCTGGAATACCGATCCAGCCTGCCCCCGCCCCCCGCGGGGGTGACCTTCGTCGAGCCGGTCTACGCGTTCGTGCCCTCGGTCGCGCCGACACAGGTGGTGCAGATGAAGGGGTTCCATGCCCGCTGGGAGGGCGACCTGCTGCTGGGCACGCTGAAAGCCCAGACGCTGTTCCGCCTGAAGCTCGACGGGGACCGCGTCGTCTACGCCGAGCCGATCCCGCTGGAGCGGCGCCTGCGGGACCTGCGGCAGATGGGCGACACGCTCGTGGTCCTGACCGACACCGGCAGCCTGCTGACCCTGCGGCGCAACCCCAAGCCGCTGGACCGGCCCTGACGCCGGCTAACGCCGGCGACCACGGCTGCGCGCTGCCGCCAGCACCAAGGCACGCAGCCAGTGCCGCGGCAGCGCCAGGGCGAGCGCCAGGCGCACCCAGACGCGGGGCGAGGCACGCAGCAAGGGCGCGAGTTCGGTCAGGCTGCGCCACAACCCCGCCCGCGCTGCCCCGCGCAAGGCATTCCAGACGAACTGGTTGGCCGTCGAGCGCGCCACGAAGGCCCGCATGTCGGCCTGCAACGACGGCAGGCGATCGTGCTCGGCCGCTGGCCAGGCGCGCAGCACCTCGTCCGCGATGAGCCGCGTCTCGCGTCCCCAGGCCGTCACCGGCGTGCCGGTCGAGAGGTTGTCCTCGGTCACGAAGCTGTAGTGCGAGAGCGGCCGGGCCACGCAACCCACATCACCGCGCCGGGCCAGCCGTGTCCAGAAAAACATGTCGCCGAAGATGCGGCCCGGCGGGATGGGGCCGATCTCGCGCAGGTCCGCCAGCCGGCAGGCACAGGCACACCAGCACACTTCGCGGCGGCCGGCGAAGAACGCCGCGAGGAAATCGCTGCCCGACTCGCGCTCCGGCCCGCACAGCGCCGGCACGGCGGCATCCGCGTAGTGCGTGAGGCAGCCGGTGTAGACGAAGGGCAGCCCGGGATGGCGGTCCAGCAAGGCGGCCACCGAGGCCGCGAAGTCGGGCGCCAGCCAGTCATCGTCGGACAGGCCGACGAAGTACTCGCCCCGCGCCTGCGCGACCAGAAAGTTGCCGTGATCCTGCACGGGCAGGGTCTGCGGATGATGGAACTTGCGCAGGCGTGGATGCGTGACCTCCGCCAGCCACGCGGCCGTGCCGTCGGTGGAGCCGTTGTCGGAGATCAGCACCTCGACGTCTTGCGCGGTCTGCGCCAGCGCACTCTGCAGCGCACGCTGGGCCAGCGGCAGCCGGTTGAGCGTGGGGATGACGATGCTGAGGCGGGGCGAGGCGTTCATGGCGGCGTCAGGCGCTGGAGCAGGCGCCGGTAGTGGCGGTGTGCGATCCACAGGCCCGCGAGTGTGCACACGAGATGGGCGCCGGCCACGGCCGAGAGGCTCGCAGCCCGAGCGACGGCGGCGATCAGCACGAGGCTGGCGACACCACCGACGACACTCACGCGCAGCAGGGGTTCGAGCCGTTCGGCACGCAGCACGACCGCGAGGCAGGCCGTGGCCTGGTGGGCCAGGCCGGCGAGCAGCAGCAGCGCGAGGGTCAGCAGGTCGGGCAGGCGCTCGCCCAAATGCGGCCAGCCCCGCAACAGCGCGGCCACCAGCCCCCACACCGTCAGCGCCAGCATGGCCGCCAGCCCAAGCGAGGGCCACAGCACACGGTTGAGGCGTGCGCTGACGTCAGCGCGCTGCCCCCGTGACAGCAGTTGCACGAAGGGCGCGGCCTGGCTCAAGGGCCAGGCCGTGCACAGCAGCAACAGCATGTTCATCACCGCCAGGCCGATGCCGAAGCGCGCGGCAGCGGATGCACCCTGGCTGGCGAGCAACAGCGGGTTCAAGGCCTGGAACACAAGAAAACCGGAGAGCGCGCTGGCGCCGATGCGCCACTGGAAGGGCCAGAGGTCGCGCGCCCACCGGAAGCCCGCGTCCGGCCCGGCCGGCTCGGTGGCAGGTTGCAGCCAGGGCAGCGGCAGCAGCGCCCGCGTGCCGAAATAGACCGCCAGGCTCCACAGGCCCGCACCCGCCCACAAGGCGCCGACGAAGGCGGCGGCGCCCACCAGCTCTTGCGCGCAGCGCAGTCGCCACGCCAGGCCCACCGAATGCGCCCCCTCCAGCCAGGCCAGCTCCACCTGCACCCATTGCTGGGCCAGTGCCGCCACCACGAGCGCCGCCCAGGCGCCGCGCCAGGGCGCGGCCGTGCCGATGGGCCATGCCCAGGCCACGCACAGGCCGACGCAGGCGGCACTTGCCAGCAGCCAGGCCCCGCCGCGCACGCGGGCCTGGCGCCGCAACTGGGCGGCGACCGCCGGCTTGCCTTGCGCGCGCAGGTGGCCGGCCATTTGCAGGCTGGCGTAGCCGACGCCGAAGTCTCCCAGCTGGATCAAGGCCGCCAGGCTCAGGCAGCTGAAGAACAGGCCTTGCAGTTCCACGCCGTACAGGCGCACGACGCAGGCCACGGCTGCCAGGGCGCCCAGGCCCTGCACGGCTCGCGTGAGCAGCGCCCAGCGGGCTTCGGGCGTGACGGCGGACCACGCCCTCATCGCAGCACCACAGGAGGCCGCAGGGCCTGGGTGAGCAGACCGGGCCGCAGCACACCGACGTAGTGCCAGGGACGCCCCTGCGCCTGGGCGAGGCTGCGACCGTCGTCGGGCCAGCGGGCGCCGGGCTGGGTCTGGCGGATCAGTTCCTGGGCTGGCGTCGCACAGCCGACCAGCAGCACGACCCAGGCCACGCGCTGCCAGGCGGGCGCGAGCTGGCGGCGCTGCAGGGCCTGCGCGGTACACAGCAGCAGCAGCGTCAGCGGGGCGATGCCGGCGCGCATCACCAGATCGTTGCCGGGGCCGAAGCGGAGCAGCGGCAGCAGCAGCAGCAGCGCGCAGGCCACCCGGAACGTCCAGCCCACGCGATGCCAGCCAGCGGACATCAGCACGCCGGCGACCAACCCCCATTCGAGCAGCTGGAACACCAGCCAGGCATGCCAGCTGGCCGTCGGCGCCACCACGTCGGCCAGGGCCTGGCGATCGGCAGGTGCCTCTTCGACGACGATGCCGAAGCTCACGAAGGCAGCCAGCAAGGCCAGCACCGGCAGCATGGCCAGCACTGCCGGGCGAGCCAGCTCGCGGAGCCAGTCTGCGAGGCCCTGTCCGCGCATCGTCGCCAGCACCAGCAGCGGCAGCAGGCTCACGCAGGCCAGCGGCGACCAGAACGCCGCCGCCGTCAGCAAGATCGCCGCCGGGGCGGGCGCAAGGCCGGCCGCGCGATGCCGCCACACCACCGCGGCGGCCAGCCAGGCCGGCAGCGCGTGGTTGGGCACCCAGAAAAGCAGCGTGGTCTGGGACGAGTACTGCAGCCAGGGCGTCCACCACTCGATGTGTTCACCCAGCGCCGGCGTGGCGGCGCGGCCGAGCAGGAAGCCGACCAGGTCCATCCCGCTGAAGCCGACGAACAGCGCGATCACGAGGGCGACCGCGCGCGGCTGCCGCTCACGCCGGTCCGGCATCACCAGCGCCAGCGCCAGCAGCACACCGAGCGCCGTCCACACACCCAGCAGCCCGCGTGCCGCCTCGACCCCGCCGGTCAGCGCACCCAGGCCCGCCGGCACGAGGTAGTAGCCCATCGAGAAGCGCAGCATCGTGTCGCCCTGCGGCCCCGGCCCGTAGCCGACCGGCCAGGCGCCGACCGTCAGGTCGCGCAGCACGCGCATGCGCACGCTCCAGTCCTCGTTGAGGGGCAGGCCGCCGAGCAGGCCGCTGCTGGCGACCCACAGCAGCGCCACCGCGAGCAGCACGAGCCACAGGCCCGCGCCGAGGTCGGGCGACTCCCGGCGGTGGCGGGCGAACACGGCACGGGCCGTCACGGCCAGCAGCACGCCGGCGAGCACCGTCACCGGCCAGCGCCACCAGGCCCACAGGAACGGCAGCAGGGGCAGCCCCAGGTAGGCGGTGGCGGCCAGCTCCAGCCGGTCGAACTGGCGGTCGCGGCGCGCCAGGCTCACGCGCGGGGTTCGCCCGAGTGGCGCGGAAGCGCCTCGCCCGGCGGCAGGTTCACGCGCTCGCGCTCGACCACCAGCGGCCGCTTGCTGAGCTGGGTGTGGATGGCACCAACGTACTCGCCAACGAGCCCGATGAAGAAGAGCTGCACCGCCCCGAAGAAGAACAGGCCGATGATGATCGGCGCCGTCCCGACGGTGAAGAAATCCCAGAACAGCAGCTTGGCCACCAGGTAGCCGAGTGACACGAGCAGGCTCAGCGCGCTGAGTGCGAAGCCGGCCATCGTGGCCAGCCGCAGCGGCAGCTTGGAGTGGCTGGTCAGCCCCAGCATGCCGAGGTCGTAGAGCGTGTAGAAGTTGTTCTTGGTGATGCCGCGCACCCGCGCGGGCTGCTCGAACTCGACGGTGGCGTAATCGATGCCGAGTTCGGCGATGACGCCGCGGAAGTAGGGGTAGGGGTCGCCCATGCCGCGGATGATCTCCACCACCGAGCGGTCGTACAGGCCGAAGCCGGTGAAGTTGGCAATCAGCGGCACATCGGCCATGCGCCCGAGTGCCCGGTAGTAGAAGCGCCTGAGCACGGCCATCGCCCAGGTCTCGCGCGAACGCGGCTTCACGCCCAGCGCGATGAGCTTGCCGGCGCGCCAGTGCGCGATGAACTGGCCGATCAGCTCCGGCGGGTCCTGCAGGTCGGACGCCATGCAGATGACCGCCTGGCCGCTGGCCTGGTACATGCCGTGCAGCGGCGAGCGCACATGGCCGAAGTTGCGGGCATTGACGATCAGCTTGACCCGCGCGTCGGCCGCGGCGAGCGCCTTCACGCGGGCGACGGTGTCGTCCGTCGAGCCGTTGTCCAGGAAGATGTGCTCGAAGGCGAAGTCAGCCGCCGGCCCGCCCGGTTCGAACTGCGCCTTGATGCGCTGATGGAGCTCGGCGACGTTCTCGGCCTCGTTCAGGCAGCTGGTGACGATGCTGATCAGGGTCATGCGGCCGCATCCTAGGGCCTGGCTGCGCGGGCGTCTGCCCAGGCCCGGCGCGGCCCAGCGCGGTCGCGGTGCCGGCGAGAAGAGCGTCACGGTCTGGCGCCCGGGCCGCGCTCAGAGCTTGAAGTCGTAGTCGATGGTGAGCGGCGCGTGGTCGCTGAACGGCTGTGCGGTGTAGATAGCCTCCTTGCGGGCGAGCGCGGCCAGGCCGGGCGTGGCCAGGTGGTAGTCGAGCCGCCACCCGACGTTGTTGGCGCGGGCCGCGCCACGGGCGCTCCACCAGGTGTACTGCTCGGCCTGGTCGTTCAGCGTGCGGAACACGTCGACCAGCCCACCCCCGCCCTTGCCGGTGTCCAGCAGTTGCGTCATCCAGGCACGCTCCTCGGGCAGGAAGCCGCTGTTCTTCTGGTTGCTGCGCCAGTTCTTGAGGTCGATCTCCTTGTGGGCGATGTTGACGTCGGCCACCAGGATGAACTCACGCTCGGCCTTGAGTGCCAGCAGGTGCGGGCGCATCGCGTCGAGGAAGCGGTACTTGACCTGCTGGCGCTCCTCGCCGCTGCTGCCGCTCGGGAAGTAGACGCTGATCAGGCTGAGCTTGCGGCCGGGCTTGTCGAAGCGCTTTTCCACCCAGCGGCCCTCGCTGTCGAACTCGGCGATGCCCATCCCGGTGATGACGTCGCTCGGCGTCACGCGGGTGTACAGGCCCACGCCGGAGTAGCCCTTCTTCTCGGCGTAGTGGAAGTGCCCTTCCAGCTTGCCGCAGGTGCGGAAATCGGCTTCGACGACATCGGCCTGCGCCTTGAGTTCCTGCACGCCCACGGCGTCGGCCTTCTGCTGGCTCAGCCAATCGAAGAAGCCCTTGCTGGCGGCGGAACGCACGCCGTTGAGGTTGGCGGTGATGAAGCGCATCGAATTTGTGGAGAGGGATGACCCTGGGAAGTATCGCAGTGCAGCAAATGAGCAACAGGCGCCCGGCTTTCATCACCATTCGGTCACGCGATCTTTACGATCCCGTAGGAATCAGAGGCGCCACCAGCGTCCGCCGTCCCGCCCCCAACCCGAGGAATCTTCATGCCGACACCCCGCGTATCTCCCACCCTGCTGGCGCTGGCACTCGCCGCCGCCTTCCCCGTGCAGCACGCCGCCGCCCAGGCCACGGCGCCCGAGGCCAAGAAGGACGTCAGCCAGCTCGAAGCCGTCATCGTGACCGGCAGCCGGCGCGCTGAAAACCTGAAGGAAGTGCCGCTGTCGATCTCGGCGATCAAGTCCGAGGAACTCGACACCTACAACGCCAGCGGCCAGGACATCCGCGCCCTGTCGGGCAAGGTGCCGAGCCTGAACATCGAGTCCGACTTCGGCCGCACCTTCCCGCGCTTCTACGTGCGCGGCCTGGGCAACACCGACTTCGACCTGAACGCGTCCCAGCCCGTGGGCCTGGTGTACGACGATGTCGTGCAGGAGAGCGTGGCGCTCAAGGGCTTCCCGGTGTTCGACATGGCTCAGGTGGAACTGCTGCGCGGCCCGCAAGGCACGCTGTTCGGCCGCAACTCACCGGCGGGCGTGATGAAGTTCGACTCCGCCAAGCCGGGCAAGCGCTTCGAAGGCTATGCCAACCTCGGCTACGGCCGCTGGAATTCGGTGAACCTCGAAACCGCTGTCAACGTGCCGCTGAGCAGCGACTGGTCCATGCGGGTGGCGGGCATCGTGCAGCGCCAGGACAACCGCGTGCACAACCCCCTGCCCAATGCGACGTCCGACCTCGAGGGCTACAACGACAAGGCGCTGCGCGTGCAGGCCCTGTACAAGACGGCGGGTTTCGAGGGCCTCTTCAAGGTCCAGGCCCGCGACTACAAGGGCACGGCCACGACCTTCCGCGCCAACATCATCAAGCGCGGTACCAACGACCTGGTCGACGGCTACAGCGACAGCTACTACCCGACCGACGGCTACAACTCGCAGACGCTCAAGTCCAGCGAGGTCAGCGCCCGCCTGCGCTGGGACTTCGACGGCATGTCGCTCTACTCGATCACCGCCTTCGACCGCGCCAAGTTCTACAGCCGCGGTGACGTGGACGGCGGCTTCGGCAGCCGCTTCGGCGGCATCAAGGACGGCCCGGATTACCCCGGCCAGAAGGCGCTGATCCCGTTCGACGCCCAGACCGCCGACGGCATCCCCTACCTTCGCCAGTCGACGCAGGAGTTCCGCCTCCAGTCCAGCACGGCCGACGCGCTGCAGTGGATCCTGGGCGTGTACTACTTCAATGAGAAGCTGCAGGTGGACAGCTTCAACTACGACAGCTTCGCGACCGGCGACCCGCAAAACGGCTACGCCGTGCAGCACCAGAACGCCAAGAGCTGGGCGACCTTCGGCAACATCAAGTACGCCGTCACCCCGGACCTGAAGGTCACCGCCGGCCTGCGCTACACCGACGACAAGAAGGACTTCGATGCCGTGCGCACCTGGACGCCCGGCAAGGCGCCGAACGTCGACATCGTCGGCCCGTTCTTCGCCAAGCCCAAGTCGACCAACTGGAGCTGGGACCTGGGCGCCAACTATGCGCTGGACAAGGCCACCAGCCTGTTCGCCCGCGTGGCCACCGGCTACCGCGCACCGTCGATCCAGGGTCGCGTGCTGTTCGGCGACTCCATCTCGATCGCCAACTCCGAGAAGGCGCTGTCCGTCGAGGCCGGCTTCAAGGCCGACCTGCTCGACAACACCGCCCGCATCACCGGCACGGTGTTCAGCTATCGCGTCAAGGACCTGCAGTTGACCGCCGGCTCGGGCTCCACGAACCAGAACCGCCTGGTCAATGCCGCCAAGGCCGAGGGCCAGGGCTTCGAGATCGATGCCCAGGCCATCATCGCCCGCGACTGGCGCACGACGCTGGGCTTCTCGTACAACGACACGAAGATCAAGGACCCCAACCTCTTCGTGCAGCCCTGCGGCAACGCCGGCTTCCAGTTCCTGCAGGCCGGCACGGGTTGCAATGTGCTGAACGCGCCGGGCCCGCTGCCGGGCACGGTCAGCATCAACGGCAACCCGCTGCCGCGTGCGCCGAAGGTGGTGTGGAACTGGACGCTGAAGTACAGCACCGAAATCGGCGACGGCGAACTGACCGTGCTGACCGACTGGGCCTACAAGGACAAGTACAACATGTTCCTGTACGAGGCGACCGAGTACAAGGCCAAGGCGGCGCTGGAAGGCGGCCTGCGCGTTGGCTACGGCTGGGCAGCCGGCAAGTACGAAGTGGCAGCCTACTCGCGCAACATCACCAACCATCGCCAGGTCATCGCCGCGATCGACTTCAACAACCTGACCGGTATCGTCAACGAGCCGCGCAGCTACGGCGTGCAGTTCAAGGCGAACTTCTGATCCTGCGGTGGCCGCTCACGCGGCCACCCCTGGTGAAAACCACCGGCCGGCCTGCTCCTTCTTGGGGGGCAGGCCGGTTTTTTTGACCCCTAGAATCGGCAGCCATGTCCGCCGCGCCCACCGACGCCCTCGCCCAGTCCTTCGTTGCCTTTGCCGTGGAGGCCGGTGTGCTGCGGTTCGGCGAGTTCAAGACCAAGGCCGGGCGGCTGAGCCCCTACTTCTTCAATGCCGGCCTGTTCGACGACGGCGCCAAGCTCGGCCGGCTGGCCGGTTTCTACGCCGAGCGGCTGATCGCCTCGGGCCTGGCCTTCGACATGATCTTCGGCCCGGCGTACAAGGGCATCACGCTGGCTGCGGCTGTCTCGATGGAACTCGCACGCCGCGGGCACAACCTGCCGTTCGCCTACAACCGCAAGGAAGCCAAGGACCATGGCGAAGGCGGCACGCTGGTCGGCGCCCCGGTGAAAGGCCGCGTGCTCATCATCGACGACGTCATCTCCGCGGGCACCTCGGTGCGCGAGTCCATCCAGATGATCGAAGCGGCCGGCGCCACCCCCTGCGGCGTGGCCATCGCGCTGGACCGCCAGGAGAAGGCGGCGGAAGCCGGCGTCGACAGCCCGCTGTCGGCCGTGCAGCAGGTGCAGGAGCGCTATGGCCTGCCGGTCGTGGCCGTCGCGGGGCTGGCCGACCTGCTGGCCTACCTGGACGGCACGCCGGCGCTGGCAGCGCATCGCCCGGCCGTGCTGGCCTACCGCGAACGCTACGGAGTCTGATGCGCATCCTGCCCTTCGCTGCCGGCGTGCTGATGGCCAGTGCCACCCTGGCGCAGGACGTCACGCCCGCCAAGGGCATCTACAGCTGCACGACCGCCGACGGCCGCAAGCTCACCAGTGACCGGCCGATTGCCGAATGCACGGCGCGCGAGCAGCGCGTGCTGAACCCGGACGGCTCGCAGCGCAGCACCCTGCCGCCCTTCCTGAGCCCCGAGGAGCGCGCCGCCAAGGAGGCGGCCGACCGCCGTGCCGCCGCCGAGCGCCTGGCGCAGCTGGATGCCATCCGGCGTGATCGCAGCCTGGTTCAGCGCTACCCGAACGAAGCCGCGCACCAGCGCGCGCGCGTGGCGGCGCTGGACGATGCGACCAAGGCCATGCGCATCTCGGAGCGGCGCGTGAAGGACCTCGCCGCCGAGCGCAAGCCGCTGCTGGACGAGGCCGAGTTCTACAAGGGCAAGCCGCTGCCGGCCAAGCTCAAGCAGTCGCTGGACCTGAACGACGCCGCGATCGAGGCCCAGCACGTGCTGATCGAGAACCAGAAGGCCGAGCTGGTGCGCATCAACAAGGGCTTCGACGCCGAGCTGGCGCACCTGCGCAAGCTGTGGTCGGGAACCGCACCCGGCACGTTGCCGGCGCCCGCCGAGATGCAGCCCGCAGCGCCTGCCGCCGCGCCCAAGCGCTGAACGCGCCAGGCCCACCGGCCCGGCGCTGCGGCATCAGCCCAGCTTCTTCTTCAGCAGCTCGTTCACGAGAGCCGGGTTGGCCTTGCCCTTGGTGGCCTTCATGGCCTGGCCGACCAGCGCGTTGAAGGCCTTGTCCTTGCCGGCGCGGTACTCCTCCACCGACTTCGGGTTGGCCGCCAGCACCTCGTCCAGGATGGCCTCGATGGCGCCGGTGTCGCTGACCTGCTTGAGGCCCTTGGACTCGATCACGACATCGACGTCGGCGGACTCGCCGCTCCACAGCGCCTCGAACACCTGCTTGGCGGCGTTGTTGGAGATGGTGCCGTCACTGATGCGGGCGATGAGCCTGGCCAGCAGTTCGGGGCCGACCGGTGCGGTGTCGATCTCGGCGCCCGAGGCATTCAGGCGCTTGCTGATCTCGCCCATGACCCAGTTCGCGACCAGCTTGGGCGTCGCGCCCGCGGCCTTGGCGGCCTCGTAGTAGCGGGCCGTGGCCAGGCTCTGGGTCATCATCGTCGCGTCATAGGCGGGCAGGCCGTCCACGCTCTCGAAGCGCGCCGCCATCACCGACGGCAGCTCGGGCATCTCGGCCTTCACACGCTCCACCCACTCTGGCGCGATGACGAGCGGCGGCAGGTCCGGATCGGGGAAGTAGCGGTAGTCGGCCGAGTCTTCCTTGCTGCGCATCGCGCGGGTCTCGCCGGTGTCCGGGTTGTAGAGGACGGTGGCCTGCTGGATCTTGCGGCCGTCCTCGATCTCGTCGATCTGCCAGTTGACCTCGTAGTTCACCGCGTCGACGAGGAAGCGGAAGCTGTTGAGGTTCTTGATCTCGCGGCGCGTGCCGAAGGGCTCGCCCGGCTTGCGCACCGAGACGTTCACGTCGCAGCGGAAGCTGCCTTCCTGCATGTTGCCGTCGCAGATGCCCAGCCACATGACCAGGGCGTGCAGCGTCTTGGCGTACTCGGCGGCTTCCTGGGCCGAGCGCATGTCGGGCTCCGACACGATCTCCAGCAGCGGCGTGCCGGCGCGGTTCAGGTCGATACCCGACTGGCCGTGGTAATCCTCGTGCAGGCTCTTGCCCGCGTCTTCCTCGAGGTGGGCCCGGGTCAGGTTGACCTTGTGCTTGACGTCACCGACGAAGAACTCCACCGCACCACCCTGCACGACCGGGATCTCGAACTGGCTGATCTGGTAGCCCTTGGGCAGGTCGGGGTAGAAGTAGTTCTTGCGGGCGAAGATGGACAGCGGTGCCACCTTGGCACCCACGGCCAGGCCGAATCGGATGGCCCGCTCGACCGCCGCGCGGTTCAGCACCGGCAGCGTGCCGGGCAGGGCGAGGTCCACGGGCGAGGCCTGGGTGTTGGGCTCGGCGCCGAAGGCGGTGGAACTGCCGCTGAAGATCTTGCTCTGCGTGGAGAGCTGGACGTGGTTTTCAAGGCCGATGACGACCTCATAACCGCGGATGAGTTGCGAAGTGGGCATATCAGATCCCCGCCGGGGCAGCTTGGTGCCAGTCGGTGGCTTGTTGGAGGGCGTGTGCGGTGTGCAGCAGCTGGCCTTCCTTGAAGTAGTTGCCGATCAGTTGCAGGCCGACCGGCAGGCCGCCGGCGCCCAGGCCCACCGGCACGCTCATGCCAGGCAGGCCAGCCAGCGAGCCGGGCAGCGTGAAGATGTCGGCCAGGTACGCCTGAGTCGGGTCGTCCTTGCCCTCGCCGTGCTTCCAGGCGACGGTCGGCGCCACCGGGCCGGCGATCAGGTCGCACTGCGTGAAGCACTGCTGGAAGTCGTCCGCGATCATGCGGCGCAGCTTCTGGGCCTGCAGGTAGTAGGCGTCGTAGTAGCCGTGGGACAGCACGTAGGTGCCGATCATGATCCGGCGCTTGACCTCGGGGCCAAAGCCCTCGGCGCGCGTTTTCTTGTACATATCGAGCAGATCGTCGTACTTTGGCGCACGATGACCGAACTTGACACCATCAAACCGGCTCAGGTTGGAGCTCGCCTCGGCCGGGGCAATGATGTAGTACACGGGAATGGCCAGCTCGGTGCGCGGCAGGCTGACGTCCACCAGCGTGGCGCCGAGCTTTTCCAGCTCGGCCAGGCCGGCGCGCACGGCGGCGTTCACGTCGGCCGACAGGCCGGCCGGGAAGAACTCCCGCGGCAGGCCGATGCGCAGGCCCTGGAGCGGCCGGGCCGCCGTGGCGCCCTCGCGGGCGGCCTGCATCTGGGCGTGGAAGTCCTGCGGCGGCTGGTTGACGCTGGTGGCATCGCGCTCGTCGAAGCCGCTCATGGCCGACAGCAGCAGGGCGCAGTCCTCGGCCGAGCGGGCCATCGGGCCGGCCTGGTCGAGGCTGGAGGCGAAGGCGATCATGCCGTAGCGGCTGCACACGCCGTAGGTGGGCTTGATGCCCGTGATGCCGGTGAAGCTGGCCGGCTGGCGGATGGAGCCGCCGGTGTCGGTGCCGGTCGTGGCGGGCACGAGGCGCGCGGCCACGGCCACCGCCGAGCCGCCTGACGAGCCACCCGGCACGCGGGACACGTCCCAGGGGTTGTTGGCGGGGAAAAAGGCGCTGTTCTCGTTGGCGGAGCCCATCGCGAACTCGTCGCAGTTGAGCTTGCCCAGCGACACGGTGCCGGCGGCGTTCAGGCGCGCCACCACGGTGGCGTCGAACGGGCTGCGGTAGCCGGCCAGGATCCTGGAGCCCGCCGTGGTGGGCATGTCGGCCGTGACGTAGATGTCCTTGTGGGCCAGCGGCACGCCCGCCAGCGGGCCGGCGGTGCCGGCGGCCAGGGCCGCATCGGCCGCCGCGGCGCGGGCCAGGGCGCCCTCTGCGTCGACGTGCAGGAAGGCGCCCAGCGCCTTGTCGTGCGTGGCGATGCGGTCCAGCAGGGCTTGCGTGGCCTCGCGGCTGGAGAGGTCGCGGGCTTTCAGGGCGGCGGCCAGCTCGGCCACGCCCATGTCGTGAACGGGCTTCATTCGATGACCTTGGGAACGAGGAAGAGGCCGTCTTCCACGGCCGGGGCGCTTTGCTGGTTGCGCTCGCGCTGATTGCTCTCGGTGACGGCATCGTCCCGCAGGCGCAGCTGCACCTGCTGGATGGCCGACAGCGGCGTGTACAGCGGCTCGATGCCCGCCGTGTCGACGGCGCTCATCTGGTCCACGATCTTGAAGAAATCGTTCAGGTTGCCCAGCAGCGCCTCGGATTCGGCCGGCTGCAATTCCAGCCGGGCCAGGTGGGCGATGCGGCTCACGTCGTCAGGGGTGAGGCTCATGAAGGGTTTTCAGATGTAAGCCCAGCGCCAGAAACCCAGTGCTGACCGGCTTAAAAACAGGGTGATCGGTTATTATCGCCGCCCATCTTCATGGCCTTCGGGGCTGCCCTTTCGGCGACGGTTTTTGTCGCCGGCCGGGCGGCCTCGCTGCTTATTCAGCCCCCGATTCCTGAGCCGCGCCTGCGGGCGAGACTCCCTGCGCCACACCATGTTCGCCTCCCTGCGCCGCTACTTCTCCACCGACCTCGCCATCGACCTCGGCACCGCCAACACCCTGATCTACGTGCGCGGCAAGGGCATCGTCCTTGACGAACCGTCCGTGGTGTCGATCCGTCACGAGGGCGGCCCCAACGGCAAGAAGACGATCCAGGCCGTCGGCCGCGAGGCCAAGGCCATGCTGGGCAAGGTGCCGGGCAACATCGAAGCCATCCGCCCCATGAAGGACGGCGTGATCGCGGACTTCACGGTGACCGAGCAGATGCTCAAGCAGTTCATCAAGATGGTCCACGACAGCAAGACCTTCAAGCCGTCGCCCCGGATCATCATCTGCGTGCCCTGCGGCTCCACCCAGGTCGAGCGCCGTGCCATCCGTGAAAGCGCCTTGGGCGCCGGCGCCAGCGAGGTCTACCTGATCGAGGAACCGATGGCCGCCGCGATCGGCGCCGGCCTGCCGGTGGCCGAGGCCTCGGGCTCGATGGTCGTCGACATCGGCGGCGGCACGACGGAAGTCGGCGTCATCTCGCTGGGCGGCATGGTCTACAAGGGCAGCGTGCGCGTCGGCGGCGACAAGTTCGACGAAGCCATCATCAACTACATCCGCCGCAACTACGGCATGCTGATCGGCGAGCCCACCGCCGAGGCCATCAAGAAGAACATCGGCAGCGCCTTCCCCGGCAGCGAGGTCAAGGAGATGGAGGTCAAGGGCCGCAACCTCTCCGAGGGCGTGCCGCGCAGCTTCACGATCTCGTCCAACGAGATCCTGGAAGCCCTGACCGACCCGCTCAACCAGATCGTCAGCGCCGTCAAGAACGCGCTGGAGCAGACCCCGCCGGAACTCGGCGCCGACATCGCCGAGCGCGGCATGATGCTGACCGGCGGCGGCGCTCTGCTGCGCGACCTGGACCGCCTGCTCGGCGAAGAGACCGGCCTGCCGGTGCTGGTGGCCGAAGACCCGCTGACCTGCGTCGTGCGCGGTTGCGGCATGGCCCTGGAGCGCATGGAGCGCCTGGGCAGCATCTTCACCTCCGAGTGACCCCAAGGTAGCGGCCTCGGGCCGCGCAGCAAGCCATGCCGCTCGGCACCCTGGATCGCTCTCCACCCCCGTTCTTTCGCCAAGGTCCGTCGGCGCTGACCAAGCTCGCGCTGTGCTCGGCGCTCGCGCTGCTGCTGATGGTGGCGGACGCCCGCTTCAAGCTCATGCAGCCGGCACGCGCCGCGCTGGCGCTCGTACTGCATCCGGTGCAGCGCTTGCTGCTGGCGCCGGTGGATGCCTGGGAGTCCGCGGCCGACTACCTGCGCGGCACGCAGCGCGCGATGCAGGCCGAAGACCTCGCCCGCCGGCAGCTCGCACTGCAGGCCGAGCGGCTGTCGCGCGCCGAGGCGCTGCAGGCCGAGAACGAACGGCTGCGCAAGCTGCTGGGCCTGCAGCCGTCGCTGAACGTGCCCTCCCTGGCCGCGGAGGTGTTGTACGAGGCGCCGGACCCGTACTCCCGGCGCGTCGTCATCGACCGCGGCGCGACACAAGGCGTCGTCGCCGGCTCGCCCGTCATCAACGAAGCCGGCGTGCTGGGCCAGGTGACGCGGGTCTACCCGCTCTCCAGCGAAGTCACGCTGCTGACCGACAAGGACGCCGCCATCCCGCTGCTCAACGCCCGCACGCAGATGCGCAATGCCGCTGCCGGCCGACCGGACGGCAGTGGCATGGAGCTGCGCTTTCTCGCGGCCAATGCCGACATCAAGGTGGGCGACCTGATGACCACGTCGGGCCTGGACGGCGTCTACCCGCCGGGCCTGCCGGTCGCGAAGGTTGCCGCCGTCGAGCGGCGCGGCGACTCCAGCTTCGCGCAGGTCCAGCTCGCACCCATCGCCCAGCCGGACAGCGCACGTCACGTGCTCGTGCTGCTGCCGCACGACCGGCATCTGGCGGCCAGGAAGGAGGCCGAGAAGGCCGCCGCCGAGGAAGCCGCCACCACCGCTGCGGCCAAGGCGGCCGCCCGTGCGGCCAAGAAGGCGGAGAAAGCCGACAAGGCCGCCGCGAAAGCCTCGGGAGCCGCGCCATGATCATGCCGCGTGCCGCCGGCCAGCTGCTGCTGCCCGCCAACCCCTGGTTCATCGGCCTCACGCTCGTCGTCGCGCTGATGATCGACATGGTGCCCGCCGGGCGTCTTGCCGCGATGCCGGACGTGCTGGCGGTGGTGCTCGTGTTCTGGGGCGTGCACCAGCCGCGCCGCGTCGGGGTGCTGTGGGCATTCATCTTCGGGCTGCTGATCGACGTGCACGATGGCGCCCTGCTCGGCCAGCATGCGCTGGCCTACAGCGGCCTGAGCTTCGGCGCGATCACGCTGCACCGGCGCCTGACCTGGTTCCCGCTGGGCGCACAGGCGGTGCAGATCCTGCCGCTGTTCTTCGCGGCGCATGCGCTGTCGCTGATCGTGCGGCTGATCGTGGGTGGCATGTGGCCCGGCTGGACGGTGCTGCTGGCCCCCATCTTCGAGGCCGCGCTGTGGCCGCTGGCCAGCGTGCTGCTGCTGGCCCCGCAGCGCCGCGCGCCGGACCGCGATGCGCACCGCCCCCTCTAGCCACCCGAGCCGCCCGTGGTCGTCCTGAAGAACCTCCACCAGGAGCTCGCGCGCTTTCGCCTGCGGGTGCTGGCGGCCGGCGCCTTCGTGCTGTTCTGCTTCGGGCTGCTGCTGGCGCGGCTGCTGTGGCTGCAGGTGGCGCAGTACGACAGCTTTGCCGAGCGCGCCGAGTCCAACCGCATCGCGGTCGTGCCCATCGTGCCCAACCGCGGCCTGATCAAGGACCGCAACGGTGTGGTGCTGGCGAGCAACTACTCGGCCTACACGCTCGAGATCAACCCCGAGAAGGTCACCGACCTGGACGGCACGATCGAGGCCCTCGGCCAGGTCATCGAGATCCAGGCCCGCGACAAGCGCCGCTTCAAGCGCCTGCTGGACGAAGCCAAGCACACCGATTCCCTGCCCATCCGCACCAAGCTCACCGACGAGGAAGTCGCCCGCTTCACCGCGCAGCGCTTCCGCTTCCCCGGCGTGGAAATCAAGGCCCGGCTGTTCCGCTCCTACCCGCTGGGCGACGTCGGCTCGCACCTGATCGGCTACATCGGCCGCATCAACCAGGCCGAGAAGAAGCAGATGGACGAGTGGGAGGAAGAAGACCTCGCCAACTACCGCGGCACCGAGTACATCGGCAAGCTGGGCCTGGAGCAGGCCTACGAGAAGGAACTGCACGGCACCACCGGTTTCGAGCAGGTCGAGACGAGCGCCGGTGGCCGCGCGGTGCGCCGGCTCGACCACCGCCCGCCCACGCCGGGCAACACGCTGAACCTGTCGGTGGACATCAAGCTGCAGGCTTTGGTGGAGCGCCTCTTCGGCGAGCGGCGCGGCGCGCTGGTGGCCATCGACCCGCGCAACGGCGAGGTGCTGGCCTTCGTCTCCAAACCCACCTTCGACCCCAACCTCTTCGTCGACGGCATCGACGCCGAGGCCTGGCGCGAGCTCAACGAAGACATCGACAAACCACTGCTGAACCGAGCGCTGCGCGGCACCTACCCGCCGGGCTCCACCTTCAAGCCGCTGATGGCCATGGCCGCGCTGAACAGCGGCAAGCGCGCCCCCGGCACGGTCATCATGGACAACCTGACCTACAGCTTCGGCGGCCGCACCTTCGGCAGCCCCGAGACCGACCGGGCCGGGCCCAAGGACATGCGGCTGGCCATCGTCTCCTCGTCCAACGTCTACTTCTACAGCCTCGCCAACGAGATGGGCGTGGACCTGATCCACGACCAGCTCGCACCCTTCGGCCTGGGCAGCAAGACCGAGATCGACGTGCAGGGCGAAGTGACCGGCGTGCTGCCCTCCCAGGAATGGAAGCGCAACTACTTCCGCAAGAGCCCGGCCAACCAGAAGTGGTTTGCCGGTGAGACCATCTCGCTGGGCATCGGCCAGGGCTACAACAGCTTCACGATGCTGCAGCTGGCCAATGCCTACGCGACCATCGCGTCCGGCGGGCAGCGCTACAAGCCGCGGCTGGTGCGCGAGATCGAAGACGTGGTCAAGCACCAGCAGCGCCGCATCGCCAGCGACGCCCGCGAGCCGCTGCCGCTCAAGCCGGCCGATGTCGACGTGATCCGCAACGCGATGAATGGCGTCACGCTCGAGGGCACGTCGCGCCAGGTGTTCCTGGGCGCGCCCTACCAGAGCGGGGGCAAGACCGGCACCGCGCAGGCCGTGGGCCTGAAGGCCGGTGAGAAGTACAGCAGCATCAAGGCCGACGAGCGCAAGCGCGACCACTCGCTCTACGTCGCCTTCGCGCCGCTGGACAAACCCACGGTGGCCCTGGCCGTCATCGTGGAGAACGCCGGCTGGGGCTCGGCCTCGGCGGCGCCGATCGCGCGCCGCGTGTTCGACTACCTGCTGCTGGGCCAGTACCCGAGCGAGGAGGACATCGCCCTCACGCAGAAAGGTCAGTCCTTCGCGCCCGTGGGCACACCGCGCAAGGCCGCCGACGTGCCCCTCGTGGGCTGGCAGCCGCCGGCCGCACCGGCGTCGTCCGCGTCGGCCACGGCCGCTGCCGCCCCGTCCTCAGGAGCTTCGCGATGACCGTCATCGAGCGCCCCCCGCTGTGGAGCCGGCTCCGGCCCTGGCTCGTCGGCTTCGACATCCCGCTGCTGATCGCCGTGTTCTGGCTCTGCGGCTGGGGCCTGCTGTGCATGTACTCGGCGGGTTATGACCACGGCACGCGATTCGTCGACCATGCGCGCAACATGGTGCTCGGCCTCGGCCTCATGTTCATCGTCGCCCAGATCCCGCCGCAGCGCCTGATGGCGGTGGCCATCCCGCTGTACGCCTTCGGCGTGACGCTGCTGATCGCCACTGCGCTGTTCGGCGTCACCAAGAAAGGCGCGACCCGCTGGCTCAATATCGGCATCACGCAGATCCAGCCGTCCGAGTTGCTCAAGATCGGCACACCGCTGATGCTCGCCTGGTGGTTCCAGAAGCGCGAAGGCCTGCTGCGCTGGCCCGACTTCATCGCCGCCTTCGGGCTGCTGCTGCTGCCCTTCCTGCTGATCGCCAAGCAACCCGACCTCGGCACCGGGCTGCTGGTGCTGGCCGCCGGCCTGTACGTCATCTTCTTTGCCGGCCTGCCGTGGCGGCTGATCCTGCCGGTGATGGTGCTGGGCGCCGCAGGCATCGTGGCGCTGGTGGCCAGCGAAGAACACATCTGCGAGCCGGACGTGCAATGGGTGCTGCTCAAGGAATACCAGAAGCACCGCGTCTGCACGCTGCTGGACCCGAGCAAGGACCCGCTGGGCAAGGGCTTCCACATCATCCAGGGCGAGATCGCGATTGGCTCCGGCGGCGTGACGGGCAAGGGCTTCATGCAGGGCACGCAGACCCACCTGGAGTTCATCCCCGAACGCACGACCGACTTCATCTTCGCGGCCTTCGGCGAAGAGTTCGGCCTGATGGGGGCGCTGGCGCTGCTGATCGGCTTCTCGGCGCTGATCCTGCGCGGGCTGATGATCGCGTCCGAGGCACCGACTTTGTTCACCCGGCTGATGGCCGGGGCGGTGACGCTGTCGTTCTTCACCTACGTGTTCGTGAACATGGGCATGGTCAGCGGCATCCTGCCCGTCGTGGGCGTGCCGCTGCCCTTCATCAGCTACGGTGGCACGGCGATGGTGACACTCGGCCTGTCGCTCGGCCTGCTGCTGTCGATTGCGCGGGTCAAGAAGCTCGTCAAGACCTGACCTTGAAGCCCCCGGCCGAAAGCGTACCTTGGGCCCCCAAGGGGATGGCGAAGCTACGCTCAAGCCGTCTTTTCGGCTGTGGCCGGGAACCGGATCGTGAAGCGCGCGCCCGGCCCCTGGCCATCGGGCGACTCGCCACCCGCCGCCCGGCGCACGCGGGTGTCGTCCAGGGTCAGTTCCGAGTCGTGCTGCTGCACGATCTCCTGCACGATGGCCAGGCCCAGGCCTGAGCCCTCCACCCCGCTGCCCAGCGACCGGTAGAAGGGCTGGAAGACCTTCTCGCGCTCGCCCGGCGGGATGCCCGGGCCGGTGTCTTCCACCTGCAGCACGACGACCTGGCCGAAGGGGTCCTCCACGACGCGCACCGTCACCACGCCACCGGCCGGCGTGTAGAGCAGGGCGTTGTCGACGAGGTTGCGGATCAGTTCGCCCAGCAGCACCGGGTGGCCATGCACGCGCAGCCGGCTTTCATCGGGCACGACACCGTCGTAACCGAGGTCGATGCGCCGCTCCAGCGCGCGCGGCACGAAGTCACGCACGGTGTCGATGGCGATCTCCGACAGATCCACCGGCTCGCGCCGCAGCGCATGCTCGGCATCCTCGGCGCGCGCCATCGCCAGCAACTGGTTGACCATGTGCGCCGCACGCTCGCTGGCGCGCGCGATCTGCGACAGCGAACGCTTCAACTCATCGGGCGACGAGCGCCCCGCCTCGATCTCCCGCTGCACCAGCTCCGCCTGCGTGCGCAGGCCGGCCAGCGGCGTCTTGAGCTGGTGGGCGGCGTCGGCCAGGAAATGCTTCTGCCGGCTCATCGACGAGTCCAGCCGCGTCAGCAGGTCGTTGATGGCCTGCACGAGCGGTGCCACCTCATCGGGCACGCGCTGCTCGTCGATGGGCGACAGGTCCGAGGCCTCGCGCGAGCGGATGCGCCGCTGCAGCTCATTGAGCGGCGAGATGCCGCGCGCCAGCGCCAGCCACACCAGCAGCACCGCCAGCGGCAGGATGACGAACTGCGGCAGGATGACGCCCTTGATGATCTCGTTGGTGAGGCGGGCGCGCTTGCCCAGCGTTTCGGCCACCTGCACAAGCATGACCTTGTTGGAGCCGGCCTCGCCTTCCGGTGAGATCCAGAGGTAGGCCACACGCACCGCGTCGCTGCCGACCTCGTCGTCGCGGAAGTGCAGCTCCCACGGCACGATGGGCGCCTCCTCGGTCGGCACAGGCAGGGTCGAGTCACCGCTCAGCAGCTCGCCACGCAGGCCGAGCACCTGGTAGAAGACCGTGTCCGACGCATCCGCGCGCAGCAGGGCGGCGGCTTCCGGCGCCAGCGCGTAGCGGTCCTTGCCCTTGGCCAGCCCCGGCGGCGGCGCCACGGCGGCCACCTGCAACCCGAGGCTGCGCGCCATCTCGCCGAGTTCCCGGTCGTAGGGCCGGCTCGCGATGCCCTGCGCCACGAGCCAGGTGAGCGCCACGCTGATCGGCCAGATCAGCAGCAGCGGGGCGAGCATCCAGTCCAGGATCTCGCCGAACAGCGAGCCCTGTTGCGGGCTGGCGCCGTCGCGGGCAGGCATCAGACGGGCCGCAGCGCCGGGCCGCTCCCAAGCAAGGCCCGACCCTCTCGGAGGGTCGGCGGCCGTACTCGGCCGCCGGGGTGCCTCATGTCAGGCCGCAGCGCCGGGCCGCTCCCAAGCAAGGCCCGACCCTCTCGGAGGGTCGGCGGCTGTACTCGGCCGCCGGGGTGCCTCATGACGCTATTTTTTCAAGACAGTAGCCGAGGCCTCGCACGGTCGCGATGCGGATGGGGCCCTGCTCGATCTTCTTGCGCAGCCGGTGGATGTAGACCTCGATCGCGTTGTTCGAGACCTCCTCGCCCCATTCGCACAGACGCTCGACCAACTGGTCCTTGCTGACCAGCCGTCCGGCGCGCTGCAGCAGCACCTCCAGCAGCGACAGCTCGCGCGCCGACAGCTCCAGCATCTGCTCGTTGATGTAGGCCACGCGGCCCGTGGCGTCGAACGTGAGCGGCCCGTGCTTGATGAGGCTGCTGGCGGTGCCGAGACCCCGGCGCGTCAGTGCGCGCACGCGGGCTTCCAGCTCCTGCAGCGAGAAGGGCTTGGCCATGTAGTCGTCGGCGCCCAGGTCCAGGCCCTTCACCCGCTGCTCGACGCTGTCGGCCGCGGTCAGGATCAGCACCGGCATCGTCGAGCCGCGGGCGCGCAGCTTGCGCAGCACCTCCAGGCCGTGCAGGCGCGGCAGGCCGAGGTCCAGGATGACCAGGTCGAACTCGTGGGTGGCCAGCGCGGTGTCGGCCTCGGTGCCGCTGCTCACGCGGTCCACCGCGTAGCCCGAGGCTCGCAGCGCCCGCAACAGGCCATCGGCCAGAACTTGGTCGTCTTCCGCGATCAGGATGCGCATGTTGTCTGTCTCCTGGGCCGATGTTAGGTCTTGTGGGGGTGGCTCATTCCTTGAGCCACCTTGCGCCTACGATGCCTTTCGATCCTGCGCTGCGGCTCACCGGGCGCGGGGACAAACCACTGTACAAACATACAGATTGCCCCATAATCCGCCCATTCCCACGGAGATTCGCATGGACGCCCCGGTCAAAGCCCTCAACACCGAAAAAGCCAAGGCCCTGCAGGCCGCCCTCGCCCAGATCGAAAAGCAGTTCGGCAAGGGCTCCATCATGCGCCTCGGCGAAGGCGAGGTCATCGAGGACATCCAGGTGGTCTCCACCGGCTCGCTGGGCCTGGACATCGCACTGGGCGTCGGCGGCCTGCCCCGCGGCCGGGTCGTCGAGATCTACGGCCCCGAGTCCTCCGGCAAGACGACCCTGACCCTGCAGGTCATCGCCGAGATGCAAAAGCTCGGTGGCACCGCCGCCTTCATCGATGCCGAACACGCGCTCGACATCCAGTACGCCCAGAAGCTCGGCGTCAACCTCCAGGACCTCCTCATCAGCCAGCCCGACACCGGCGAGCAGGCGCTCGAGATCGTCGACGCCCTGGTGCGCTCCGGCTCGGTGGACCTGATCGTCGTCGACTCGGTCGCGGCGCTCACGCCCAAGGCCGAACTCGAAGGCGAGATGGGCGACAGCCTCCCCGGCCTGCAGGCCCGCCTGATGAGCCAGGCCCTGCGCAAGCTCACGGCCACCATCAAGAAGACGAACTGCACCGTCATCTTCATCAACCAGATCCGCATGAAGATCGGCGTCATGTTCGGTTCGCCCGAAACGACCACGGGCGGCAATGCGCTGAAGTTCTACGCCTCGGTGCGCCTGGACATCCGCCGCATCGGCTCCATCAAGAAGGGCGAAGAGGTCATCGGCTCCGAGACCAAGGTCAAGGTCGTCAAGAACAAGGTCAGCCCGCCGTTCAAGACGGCCGAGTTCGACATCCTCTACGGTGAAGGCATCAGCCGTGAAGGCGAGATCGTCGACATGGGCGTGGTCGCCAAGGTCGTCGACAAGTCCGGCGCGTGGTACGCCTACAACGGCGAGAAGATCGGCCAGGGCAAGGACAACGCCCGCGAGTTCTTGCGCGAGAACCCCGACATCGCTCGCGAGATCGAAAACAAGATCCGAGCATCGGTCGGCGTCGCCCTTCTGGGCGATGCCGAGGGCACGACTTACAAGGAGTGACCGATCTTGTTTCTGCAAAACAAGATCCGTGAGTCGCTGGGTGTGGCGCTGCTGGCCGCGCCGACCGAGGCATAAGGCCACCGCCCAGGCATGGCGCGGCAGCCCCTGTCGCTGAAGGCCCGGGCCATCGGGCTGCTGGCTCAGCGGGAGCACAGCCGGATCGAGTTGCGGCGCAAGCTGCTGAGCATCGAGCGGCGCGCCCGAACGACGGCGCCTCGCGCGGGTCAGGTCGACCCTGCGGCGCTCGATGCCCGCCCGGCGCCTCAGCCCGACGAGGCCCTTGGCGGCCGTGAGGCCGGGACGGCGCTCGACGAGGCCGATGACCCCGAGACCGCCGACGCCAACGCCGAAGCCGCGGTCGACGCGCTGCTCGACAGCCTCGCCGCCGCCGGCTACCTGAACGAAACCCGCTTCGTCGAATCCCGCGTGCACCAGCGGGCCCAGCGCTTCGGCCTGCAGCGCATCCAGCAGGAACTCGCCCAGCACGGCCTGAGGCTCGACGCCGAACAGCAGAACGCCCTGCGCGCCAACGAGCTTGAGCGGGCTCGGGAAGTCTGGCTCAAGCGCTTTGGCCCAGAGCCGCTGCGCGAGCCGGCCGAGCAAGCCCGTCAGGCGCGCTTCCTGATCGCCCGCGGGTTTTCCCCCGAGTTGGTGAGACGTTTGATGCGCTCCGGCCCGGAGCCGGACTGACCGCTCCCGGCAGTTTTCACCCTCCGTGCTACATTGCCGGCTGCCCCAAAACGAGGGTTCACCCGGTGAAGAGTGCCATTCCGACGTCGGAACACGGCAGTCTCACGCCGGTCAGACCCCGTCCCGGCACGCGCCGGGTTGAGCTGCCGAACCCGTCTTCATGCCCGCCGTCACTCCCACCCCCACGCGCCGCCTGCTCCACCGCCGGGCCATGGATGTGCAGGTGTTCGCGCGGGAAGACGGCCTGTTCGACGTGGAAGCGAGCCTCACCGACGTCAAGACGCATGAGGTGCCGCTGGCCGGCAAGGCTCGCAAGGCGGGTGACCCGATTCACGAGATGCGCCTGCTGCTGACGGTCGACGCGAGCCTCACCATCACGGCCGCCACCTCCGAAACGCTCTGGATGCCCTACCCGGGCTCGTGCAATGCACACGGCGACGCCTACGCCCGCCTCATCGGGTTGAACCTGATGAAAGGCTTCCGTCAGGCCGTCCAGGAACGATTGAGTGGCACGCGCGGCTGCACCCACCTGACCGAACTCTGCCTTGTGCTGCCCACGGCCGTCATCCAGGCCATGGCCGGCTCCGTCATCGACACCCGCGAGGGCGATGCCGACGGCAACCCGCCTTTCCAGCTCGACCGCTGCCACGCGCTGCGCCGCGATGGCGAGACGGTCGCCCAGTTTTACCCGCGCTGGCACCAGAACCCCGGCCGCGCGGCCAACGTTTCCTGACTTCCCCGACCCGAGAGACCCAGCCATGAAAATCCACGAATACCAGGGCAAAGAGATCCTGCGCCAGTTCGGCGTGCCGGTGCCGCGCGGCATCCCGGCCTTCACCGTGCAGGAGGCCGTCGAGGCCGCCCAGAAGCTGGGTGGCCCGGTCTGGGTCGTGAAGGCCCAGATCCACGCCGGCGGCCGCGGCAAGGGCGGCGGCGTCAAGGTGGCCAAGAGCATCGATGACGTCAAGGCAAAGGCCGAAGCCATCCTGGGCATGCAGCTCAAGACCCACCAGACCGGTCCCGAAGGCCAGAAGGTCCGCCGCCTCTACATCGAGGACGGCGCCGACATCGGCAAGGAGTTCTACGTGTCGCTGGTGACCGACCGCGCCACGCAGAAGGTCGCGTTTATTGCCTCCAGCGAAGGCGGCATGGACATCGAAGAGGTGGCCCACAGCACGCCCGAGAAGATCGTCACCGAAGTGATCGATCCGCTGACCGGCATCACGGCCGATCAGGCCAGGAAGATCGCCGCCGCCATCGGCATGGAAGGCCACACGGTCGACCAGGCGGTGGACCTCTTCAGCAAGCTCTACAAGTGCTACATGGACACGGACGCGTCGCTCGTGGAGATCAACCCGCTGAACCGTGACAGCAAGGGCAACCTGATGGCCCTGGACGCGAAATTCAACTTCGACGCCAACGCGCTGTTCCGCCACCCCGAGATCGTGGCCTACCGCGACCTCGACGAAGAAGACCCGGCGGAAGTCGAGGCCTCCAAGTTCGACCTCGCCTACATCTCGCTGGACGGCAACATCGGCTGCCTGGTGAACGGCGCCGGTCTGGCCATGGCCACGATGGACACCATCAAGCTGTTCGGCGGCGAGCCGGCCAACTTCCTGGACGTCGGCGGCGGCGCCACGGCCGAGAAGGTCACCG
>RXJW01000025.1 GCA_003963005.1 Burkholderiales bacterium | reverse complement strand
CTCGCGCAGGCGCTTCTTGCCGTAGAGGTAGTCGCCGTTCTCGGAGCGGTCGCCATTCTTGGCTGCCCAGGACACGGTCTCGACCATCTTGGGCCGTTCCACGTCGATGAGCTGCATGAACTCCGCCCGCAGCCGCGCATAGCCGGCCGGCGTCATGTAGTTGCGCGTGCCTGCCGGCAGGCTCGGCAAGGCGGGGCCGTCGTCATCGTCGTCGGCCGCGTCGGATTCCTTCGTGAAAGCCTTGTTCATGCGAGCATTGTCCGATGCAAGCCCCCTCCCCTGCCCGGCCTCTGGAAGGCCTTCGAGTCGTCGAGATGGCCGGCATCGGCCCCTGCCCGCTGGCCGGCATGCTGCTGGCCGACCATGGCGCCGACGTGGTGGTCATCGAGCGGCCCGGCCCCCCGGCGCTGGACACCGGCACCGGCCTGGCCCGCGGCAAGCGGCGCATCGGCCTGGACCTCAAATCACCGGCCGACCTCGCCGAAGCCCGCCGGCTCATCGAAGGCGCGGATGCCGTGATCGAAGGCTTCCGGCCCGGCGTGATGGAGCGCCTGGGGCTGGGCCCGGCAACCTTCGCCGAGCCGCACCCCCGGCTCGTCTACGGCCGCGTCACCGGCTGGGGCCAGACCGGCCCGCTGGCCCAGGCGGCGGGGCACGACATCAACTACGTGGCGCTGACCGGCGTGCTGTCGGTGGCCAGCCGCGAGGGCGCGGCGCCGAGCATCCCGGCCACGCTGATCGGCGACATGGGTGGCGGTGCGATGTTCCTGGCCTTCGGCGTGATCGCTGCGCTGTGGGACGCCCAGCGCACCGGGCGAGGCCGGGTCGTCGACGCGGCCATGGTGGACGGCGTGGGCCTGCTGTCGAGCCTGCTGCACTCCTTGCGCGCCGCCGGCCGCTGGAGCGATGCGCCGGCAGACAACTTCTTCCTGCACAGCTCGCCCTTCTACGACTGCTTCGAGTGTGCCGATGGCCGCTTCGTGTCACTCGGGGCGCTGGAGCCGGCCTTCTACGCCGAACTGCTGCGCCGACTGGACCTCACCGACGTGCCCGCCGCCGCCCAGCACGACCGCCGGCAGTGGCCGGCCCTGCGCGCCCGCGTGGCCGCCCGCATCCGCGAGAAGACGCGCGACGAGTGGGCCGCACTGCTGGCGGGCACCGACGTCTGCTTCGCCCCGGTGCTGACGCTGGCGGAAGCGCCGCTGCATCCGCATGCCCAGGCGCGTGGTGCGTACGTGACCACCGCCGAGGGTCACTGGCAGCCCGCAGCGGCGCCACGCTTCACGCCGCTGTGAAACGGGCCGGTCAACGGCCCGCCGGCCTCACAGCGACTTGAGGAAGGCCAGCAGCGCGTCCCGATCCGGCTTGGCCAGCGCCTCGAAGCGCTGCCGTGATTTCTCGGCCTCGCCACCGTGCCACATCACGGCTTCGGTGAGCGTGCGGGCGCGGCCGTCGTGCAGGTAGCCGACGCTGGCGGCGTTGCCGATCACCTTCTCGGTGTAGCCGATGCCCCAGAGCGGCGCGGTGCGCCACAGGCTGCCCGTCGCCTGGCCCTCGGTGTAGTTGTCGGCGAGGCCGGCACCCATGTCGTGCAGCAGCAGGTCGGTGTAGGGCTTGATGGCCTGGTTGCGCAGCTCGGCCAACAGGTGGCCGGGCCCGGTCTTGAAGTCGGTCGCGTGGCAGGCGGTGCAACGCAGCGTTCGGAACACCTGGGCGCCTGCGCTGACCTGTGCCGGGTCCACGCGGTGTTCGTCCAGCGGCGCGACACCCTTGGGGAAGCCGCTGGCCAGGCTGCGCTGGGCCGGCACGCCGACGAGGGCCAGGTAGCGCGACACCGACTGCAGGTCCGCCTCGCTGATGCCTGGCTCGGCCTTGCCCGCTGCGCAGGCCGCCGGGCCGAGCGTGCAGGCACGGCTGGGGTAGACGGGCGACGTCACCGCCATGTCCAGCAGCAGTGCCGCGGCCGTCTGGTGGCGCAGCGAGGCCTTGCCGGCTTTCCAGCCGAAGCGGCCCAGCCGCACCGCGCCCGTCTCCGGGTCGAACACGAAGTTGGGCACGCCTTTCACACCGTCCTCGTCCGGCGTGGCGCGGGCCCGGGCGAGGATGTCGGCCTCGGCGATGGCCTCCAGCAGGCCCGTGCCGATCATGGGCTGGGCCGCACGCAGCGAGACCACGGCGGGCACCGGGCCGTCGAAGGCGAGCGTGGGCTTGCGCAGCTCCACCACGGTGCCGTCGGCGAGCTTGGCCGTGCGGGTGTCGAAGCCCGCCACGCGCACGCCCAGGCCCCAATCCTGCGGCGCGCCGGTGGCCGACACGGCATTCATCTGCACCGCCGCGCCGTAGCGTGGATGCGGCACCTGCTGGCCCTGCGCATCCAGCGCGGCCGTGCGCACGGACATGGCGTCCAGCCGCTGGTTCAATGCCGTCGGCGCCGGGCTGCGGCCGTTGTTGACGTGGCAGCCGATGCAGGCCGACTGGTTGAAGCGCGGCCCCTGCAGGCCCGCGGCGGCGGCGTCACGGTCGTTGCCGGGCTCGTTGTGCTCGCCGGTCCGGAAATTCGTGTGCACGAGGCGGCGGCCTTCCACGAAGCGCTGCATGTTCTGCATGCCGATGTGGTTGTGCGGCTGCTGGAACATGAACAGCCCGTTGTCCGAATAGTTGTACGAGATGGACCCGTCACCGCCGGAGAGCGTCGCCGGCGGCAGCGGCGCGTTCATCAGCCGCGGCTGCACGCCGTACCAGGGCCGCAGGCCGGTGCCGACCACATAGGTCACCTCGTTGGTGTAGTAGCGGAAGGCGCCGCTGTCGCCCAGGGCATCCATGGACGCGCGGTTGGAGAAGAACGAACTGGTGAACTCGATGGCATCGCCCAACCGGAGCGCCCGCGACGGCACCGTCGTGGAGGTCGGCACCATGACGCCGTTGGCATTGGGCGCGATGTCCTTGTGGCCGGGCACGTTGTCCAGCACCACGCTGCAGCCGTCGTTGGCGCCGCGCACGCCCAGGTAACCCGCGGCCGGCGTCAGCAGCGCGGTCTGCGGCGGCTTGGGCACCACCGGGCAGGCGGTCACGTCGTTGAAGCCGGCGGTGTAGGTGCTGTTGTCCAGCAGCCGCCCCGGCGACATCCAGCCGTAGCCGGTCACGCCAGGGTCGTCGAAGCGGCGGAAGAACGCATGGCCGCCGCCGCGCTGTGGCTGCTGGAAGTACTGGTTGATGACCAAGGTCGGCGTGGTCACGCCGGCCACGCGGCTGTTGTCGATGAACTCGACACCCCAGGTGCGGTTCTTGAAGTAGTTGGGCACGAAGTTCAGGTGCGCGCCCGGGCCTTTGTCCTGGGGGTTGCCGGCGGCATCCACCGTGTCGTTGGGCCCGAAGCCAATCTCGTTCCAGTCTTCGCCACGCTCGCGGGCATGGCGAGCCCGGCCAACCATGCCGAAGCGCGTGACCAGGGTGCCGTCGGGCAGCGTGAACTGCAGGGTCTCCAGCGGCTGCGCGGCGGACGGCAAAGGCTGCAGACCGGCGCCGCTCGCCGGGAAGCGGAAGGCCGAGGTCGCAGCATCGGCCACCGTGTTGTCGCTGCCGGGCGTCTTGAACTCGGCCTCGAACAGCGAGTAGCCGTACTGTGTGGCGCGCGCCACGCCCTGCAGGCGCAGGTAGCGCGCGTTCATGCCGAGGTTGAAGAACTCTTCGGTGCCACCGCGGCCGTTGCCGACGTTGCGCAGCTCGGTCCAGGTCTTGCCGTCGTCGGACACCCGCAGCGAGTAGGCCTTGCCATAGGCGTTCTCCCAGGTGAGCTTGAGGTAGCCCACGGCGGTCTTGGTGCCGAAGTCGAACTGGATCCAGGCCCCGTCCTCGAAAGCGCTCGCCCAGCGCGTGCCGGGATTGCCGTCGATGGCATTGGCCGGGCCGTTGCCGGGGTTCTCCACTGCCGAAGAGGTCGCGGCCACCGGCTTGACGGCCACGCCGACACCCTCCGGTGCGGGCGCTGGCGCCGGGCCCGGCGCAGGTGCGGGGGCCACGCCCGAGAAGGCCTGGATCTCGAACAGCGAGTAGCCGTAGGCCGTGGACCGCTGGATGCCCTTCATCCGCAGGTAGCGCCCCTGGCCGGACAGGCCACGCCAGTCCTCCGTGCCTCCGGCGCTGTTGGCCACCGCCTTCAAGGTCGTCCAGGTGACGCCGTCGGCCGAGACTTGCAGTTCGTACTGCCTGGCGTGAGCGTTCTCCCAGTCCAGCCGCACCCGGCTGATGTTGACGGTTTTGCCGTAGTCCAGCACCAGCCACTGGTCATCGCTGAAGCCGCTGCTCCAGCGCGTGGCGTCGTTGTGATCGATCGCCGCGCCCGGGCCGAGGTCGCCCCGCTCCGACGCACTGGCCGTGGCCGTGACCGGGGTCAGCGCGGCCTCGGTGTCCGCCACCGCGGCCCATGCGCGTGCACTCGGGCCAGCCTCGGCCGCGGCCGCGGCCGGGCCTGCCGTACTCCCATCGCCGCCCCCGCAGGCTGCGAGTAGCAGGCTGAATCCGACGGGCAGGCCGAGGGCCGGGAAGCGACGGCGGGCGGTGTGTGACATGCGATCCCTGACGAGCTTGTTCGACCGGACGGTCTTTGTTGAAAGCGCCTTCACGCGCCTCGGCATGTTCCACACCGCGTGGCGGGCAGTCCACGGATGTCACCTCCGCCAACCCATCCTTGCGTGTCGTTACAAAGACCCTGACGCCCCTCCTCACCCCCTCGCTCGCCCCCGTGCAGCCGGGGGCGGAAGGGCTTGTTGCAGCCGGGGCCAGCCTCGGCATCGCGCCCGCCGGCCCATGCTGCTGCAGGCATCATGGCGGCCTCGTCCGGTGCGCGCCGCGCCCATCGCCTCGCCCCCTCACAACCACCGCCGTGTCCACGCTCGTTTCTGCCGTCGTCCCGCGTGACCGCGCCATCGCTGCCGCCGACATCCAGGCGCAGGCGCGCGAACTCGGCGCGGACCTCAGCTTCCCCGAAGGCTTCGACGTCATCGGCGGGCTGGGCTGGGTGCCCTGCGTCCTCAACGGCCAGCCCGCCGGCTTCGAGCGGAGCTGCGATGACGCCGAGACACCCGGCTGGCAACTCGTGCACCTGGAGTCACGCGCCTCCTACGCCAGTCATGCCGCCTGCGCCTTCGTGGCCGGCAGCCTGGCCCTCCTCACGGGCGGCCAGGTCCGCGATGAGGACGGCCAGACGTTCTCCGGGCCGGCCCTGACGCACTGGCTCGCCACCGTCGAACTGCCCGAAGCCGCACCTGACCCGGCGACGCTGCGCATCGAAGTCAGCGTCGTCGGGCCACGCGGTCAGGGCTTCCTGCAACTCAAGCTGGGGCGGATCCCACCGGGTGCGCATCTGATGCGCAACCTGGTTCAGAGCATCGACACCGACCGGGTGCCCGCCGCGCTGCGCGCACCGAACAGCCGCTTTGTCCTTGTCATCCGCGACGCCAGCGAGATCGTTGCCGTCGAGCCCTGCGCGCCCCGCCGTGCTCAGGGGGCTTAGCAATGGCTTCACGGCTGGCCGGCGCGCGCGCAGGAAGGCTGCGCGGCAAGCCCCGAGCTTGCACGGGGCTGAGAGATCGTGGGTTGGCGCAGGGAATCGGTGATATTCGGCGCCAGGCGCCAGGGAAGTCGGCTCAAATGCGCCGCAATGCATGGACCTTGATTCGAGAGGATGGCCTGTGGATGTTGACATCGTGACCGCGCCGACGGCGGCGCCCTCGCCCGAGGCCGATCCGAGCGGGCTGATCGCAGGGGCCGGCCTGGCCGCGCTGCTGACGGCCTGTGGTGGCGGTGGCGGTGGCGGCGACACTGGATCGACAGCCCCCCCGGCACCGGCGCCCGCACCGGCACCCTCGCCAGCGCCGGCCCCCGCTCCGGCGCCGGCTCCTACCGGCTACACCTACAAGACACCCGCCAGCGACCAGGACGCCGTGCGGTTCTTGCTGCAGGCCCAGTTCTCGGCGAGTGACGCCGAGATCGCGGCCGTACGCAGCAGCGGCTACGCGGCCTGGCTCAAGACTCAGATCGCTGCCGCGCCCGGCCCGACCGCCACGAGCTGGCTGGACAGCAAGGGCGCCAACGCCATCGTGCCGCTGTCGCGCAGCTACTTCAGCCCCGGGCCTGCCGACCAGATGGCGTGGGCGCAGCTGATGACCTCGCCGGATGCGCCGCGTCGTCGCATGGCGCTGGCACTGTCCGAGATCTTCGTCACGTCGACGAACGTCATGAACGGCTACTGGCCGGCCTACGTGATGGCCGCCTACTGGGACGTGCTGTGCGCCAACGCCTTCGGCAACTACCGCACGCTGCTGGAAGCCATCACGCTGAACCTGGCGATGGGCAACTACCTCAACACCCGCGGCAACAAGAAAGCCGACGGCAAGGGCAGTGCGCCCGACGAGAACTACGCCCGCGAGGTGATGCAGCTGTTCACCATCGGCCTCGTGATGCTGAACCCGGATGGCACGCCCAAGCGCGACGCCACCGGTGCCACGATCGACACCTACAGCAATGCCGACATCACCGAAGTGGCCAAGGTGTTCACCGGCTACGACACCGACACGAGCCAGAACAACCCGACCACCTCGAACCCGGTGAACGGCGGCGGCACCGACAACGTGCCGCAGACCACCTTCGCCCGGCTCCCGATGGTGCAAAAGGGCAACAACCATTCGCCCGAATCCAAGGTCTTCTTCCAGAACACGCCGGGCGTGACGCCCGTCAACATCGCGGCCGGCACCGCCGCGGCGGATGCGCTGAAGACGACGCTGGATGCGCTCTTCAATCACCCGAACAACGCGCCCTTCATCAGCAAGCAGCTGATCCAGCGCCTGGTGACGAGCAACCCCAGCCCGGCCTATGTGCAGCGTGTGGCGGCCGTCTACGCCGACAACGGCAAGGGCGTGCGCGGCGACCTCGGGGCGGTCTACGCCGCCATCCTGCAAGACGACGAGGCCCGCGGGCCGGCAGGCCTGACCGCGGTCGAGTACGGCAAGGTGCGAGAGCCGATGCTGCGCCTCGTCCAGTGGGCGCGCACCTTCCGCGCCACGAGCGACAGCACCGACTGGACCAAGCTGGGCGACTACACCGATGCGGGCAGTCGCTTGGGCCAGAGCCCGTTGCGTTCTCCGTCGGTGTTCAACTTCTTCCGGCCCGGCTATGTGCCGCCCGGCACGAGCCTCAGCACCGGCACGGTGGCGCCAGAGTTCCAGCTCGTCAGTGAATCGAGCGTGGCGGGGTATCTCAACTTCATGCAGGCGACGATCGACACGGGCGGCATCACCGGCTTGCAGGCCGCCTACACCGCCGAGATTGCGCTGGCAGAGAGCCCCACCGCCGCCAACCCTGTCGACCTGGTGAACCGCATCCACCTGCTGATGAGCGCCGGTCAGCTGTCCAGCGCCACCCTCGCGACCATTGCCACCGCCGTCGGCAGCATGGCCGGCACCGTGGCCGGCAATGCGGCCAGCACCGCCACCAACCTGCGCCGCCGCGTCTGCGCGACCGTGCTGATGGTGATGGCCTCGGCCGAGTACCTCGTCCAGAAATAGGAAGCCTCATGCACTTGCTCAAGCCCGACCTGCACAGCCGCAGAGCCTTCCTCAAGCGCGCCGGCCAACTGGCCGCCACCGGCACAGCCCGGCCCGTGGCCATGAACCTGGCGGCGCTCGGTGAAGCCGCCGCCCTGACCAACCCGGGTGACTACAAGGCCCTGGTCTGCGTCTTTCTGTACGGCGCCAACGATTTCGCCAATACCGTCGTCACCTACGACAACCCGAGCTACGCGCAGTACCTCGCGATCCGCGGCGCCTTCAGCGCATCGGGCGGCCTGGCGCTGCCGCAGGCCGACCTCGCTGCGACGCTGCTGTCGCCCACCACTGTCCCAGTGGACTCGCTGGGCGTGAGCCGCCAGTTCTCGCTCAACCCGGCCATGACACGCCTGGCCAGCCTCTTCAACAGTGGCAAGGTGGCCGTGCAACTGAACGTCGGGCCGCTCGTGGCGCCGCTCACCCGCGACCAGTACAACAGCACCGATCACAAGACCTACCCGCGGCCACCGCAGCTCTTCTCGCACAACGACCAGCAGTCCATCTGGCAGTCGTCGTCACCGGAGGGCGCCAAGGTCGGCTGGGGCGGCAACATCGGCGACCTGGCCTTGACCGCGAACACCGCGTCCACCTTCACCTGCATCAACGCGACGGGCAACGCGGTGTTCCTGTCGGGCGACCAGGCGCTGCAGTACCAAGTGACGACCGGGGGTGCCGTGCGCATCAACTCGGCCTACGTGAGCGCGGCGAACGTGGCCAACAGCACCTACGGTTCGACCGCGGTGACGACCGCGCTGCGCAGCCTCATCCAGCAGTCGCGCACGCACAAGCTGGAGAACGAATACAACCGGGTGGTGTCCCGGTCCATCGCGGCTGAAGGCGCCATCACGGCGGCGCTCGCATCCACCACACCCACCACCTTCACCTTCCCGAGCGGCAACTCGCTCGCCGACCAGCTCAAGATGGTCGCGCGGCTCATCAGCGCGCGGGCTGCGCTCGGTGCGCAGCGGCAGGTGTTCATGGTGTCGCTGGGCGGATTCGACACGCACGACTTCCTCGCCCGCGACCACGGCGGCTTCCGCGACGCCAACAACGCCATCATTCCCGGCCTGCTCGGCAAGGTGAGCGATGCCATGGCCGCTTTCTACGACGCCACGGTGGCGATGGGCATCGCCGACAAGGTGACCACCTTCACCGCGTCGGACTTCGGGCGCACGCTGGCCTCCAACGGCGACGGCTCCGATCACGGTTGGGGCAGCCATCACTTCGTGATGGGCGGTGCGGTCAAGGGTCAGCGCTTCTACGGCGTGGCCCCGCCCATCAGCGTGAGCGATGCCAAGGTGGGCAATGCCTACCGCCCCGAGAACCAATGGCATGTGGGCCAGGGCCGGCTGCTGCCGACCACCTCGGTGGCCCAGTTCGGCGCCACGATGGCCCGCTGGTTCGGCGTGGCCGAAAGCGAGATGACGGGCGTGTTCCCCAACATCGGCCGCTTCGATGGAAGCTACAGCACGGGCTACCTCGGATTCATGGGCTGAGCCGGCGACGCGCGCCTGACGCCCCCGGCGTTCAGTTCGCCACGAAGCAGTACAGCAGCCCTGCCCCGCCCGTGCTGACCAGCTTGGGCTGGCTGCAGCCGCGGCTGGCGTGGGCGGAGTTCCAGCTCGCGTTGCCACCGCCGGTGCGGTCGAAATGCCCAAGCTGCACCGAGCCGTCCTCGGCGCCGCTGGTGTAGTTGCGGCAGGTCTTGTCGGCACCCTCGGGGAAGGCCCGGCCGTCCGGCGTCGAGCCGGTGATGATGTCGTGCTCGTTGGGCGTGTCGCCTGCCGCCTTCGGGCGCTCGCCCTTTTCCGTCAGCGCGGTGTTGCGGGTGAGGTTGCTGCCCAGCTGGGCCTGCTCCAGCGTGTCGCCGTGCAGGTGGCCCACATCGCGGGCGATGACCTGGCCGCGCACATTCGTCCACGGGCCCTTGCCGATGCGGTCACGGGCGTGGACGGCATTCGGCCCCTGCGTGCTGAGGTAGGCGCGCCAGGTCTTGTAGGGCGTGCCAGCCGCCTCGGCCAGCTTCTGGCAGTGCGCGTCGGCGCCCTCCAGCCCGCCGTAGTTGGCGCCCTGCCCGGCGCCGGTGCTGGTGACGAAGAAGGTGAACGGCGGCGAGGGCGGCGGGGGCGGCGCACTGGCGGCACCGGCCGGCAGGGTCTGGGCCTGCGACGTCACGCCCAGCATGGCCAGGGCGAAAGCGAGGGTCAATTTCATGTGTTGCTCCGAGCGTCGGGCACGACGCGAGACATCCAGCCGCCGCCGTGGATCTGGCTTTGCCAGGCCATCGGCGGCGCCCCCCTTGCGGGGGCGGCGAAGCCGGCAAGAGGTGGGTCAGTTGTTGCGGTAGTCGTCGTGGCAGGCCTTGCAGGTCTTCTGCAGGGCGGCCAGTTGCGCCTTGACCGCGGCCACGTCGCCGCCCTGGGTCACGCGGGCCAGCTCATTGGCTTCCTTGGTGAATGCCGCAGCCGCCGCGCCGACGCCGGGGCCATCGGTGAACAGGTTGGCCTTGACGGTGGTGTCGCGCCAGCCCTTGCCGGTCTCGGTGCCGGCCGGGAAGAGCACGCCGAGATTGCTGTTGGCCAGCGCGGCGATGACGGTGGCAGCGCGGGCGGCGTCGTCCTTGTTGTAGGTGCCGTCGACATTGGCCTTCACGCGGGCGGTGTTCCAGGCAATCGTCTGGTAGGCGGACTGGCGCCACTTGATCAGTTGCTCGGGCTTGGGCGCCTGCTGGGCGTGGGCGGCGGCGGCGGCCAGCGTGAGCGCGGCCATGGCGATGAGTCGGATATGCATGGTGTTGAGGTGGGAAGGGAGGAAGGGAACTACTTGGCGCGCCCGGTGTAGCCCTGGGCCAGGGTGTCGATGCGCCAGGCCGCACCGCGGCCGACGACGAAGAGCTGCTTCTTGTCCGGGCCTGCGAACGCGAGGTTCTGCGGCTGCCTGGGCAGGCTGATCACGCCCAGGGCCTGGCCCTTGGCATCGAACACCTCGATGCCGGCGCTGCTGGCGACGTACAAGCGCCCCTGGGCGTCGACGGCCAGGCCATCGGCGCCGCTGCTCGGGCCGGTGGGCGCATCGATGCGCCAGCCGGCCAGGCGGGCGAAGTCACGCCGGGGGCCCAGGCTGCCGTCGGGACGGATGTCATACGCCAGCACATGCTCGCCGGAGGTGTTGGCCACGTAGAGGGTCTTCTCGTCGGGGCTGAGCTGGATGCCGTTCGGGCGCGTGATGTCCGCCGCGAGCCGCTCCAGCTGGCCCCCCTTGATGCGGTAGACGGCCGGCGGCGCCACCTCACCGGGAAGCGGCGGCTGGTTGGCGTTGCGGCCCGAGTCGGTGAAGTACACGCTGCCGTCGCGCGCCACGACGAGGTCATTCGGCCGCCCGAAGGCCTTGCCGCCCCAGCCGCTGGCGAGGGTCTGCGCCTTGGTGCCGAGCGTGCCGACACGCGTGTCGTTCACCTGCGCAGCGACGATCTCGCCTGCGGCGTTCAGGCCGAGGCCGTTGGCGCCATTGGTGTCGCGCAGGTAGGTGCTGAGCTCGCCATCGGCGGCGATGCGGGTCAGGCGGGCGTCCTGGGTCTCGGTGAAGACGAGGCTGCCATCGGGCAGCGCGAGCGGCCCTTCGGTGCCCTTGAAGCCGTCGCCCAGCACGACGATCGGCGTCCCCGCCGCCACCACGCCCGGGATCGGGCCGGTGCGCGTCGGCGCCGGCGCCAGGGCCTGCACGGCCTTGAGGGCAGCGTTGACGTTCGCCTCGGGCGCCAGCCCGCCGACGGTGGCCACGACGCGGCCATCGCGGCCGACGACGAAGGTGGTCCGCTCGGCGCGCGCGTGGGTGATGTCCTGGCCCTTGGTGGTCTTGCGGCCGGCCGGTGTCTCGGTCAGCGTGATGTCGAAGGCCTTGGCGATGCGGCCTTCGGCGTCCGACGCCACGGCCAGCCGGCCCGCACAGGTCTCCGGGTCGGCGGAGAACTCGCGCAGCCGCTCGATGCCGTCCCCCGACACGCCGATGACCGTGGCCCCCGCGGCCGTGAAGCGCGGCAGGTTCTCGGCAAAGGCATGGGCCTGCAGCTTGCAGCCGCCGGTGAAGGCCGCCGGGTAGAAGTAGACGATGACCGGCCCCTTGGCCAGCGCGGCCTGGAGTTGCACGTCGACCGTCTTGCCGGCGAGCGCCGCGGTGGCGCTGAAATCCGGGGCCGCGTCGCCCGGCTTGAGGGCCGCCTGGGCCGCACCGGCCAGCAGGAGCAGGGAGAAGGTGAACAGCTTCATCGGGGCCTCATGGAAAGGGTTTGTAGGGGTCGTGGCAGTCGTTGCAGGCCAGGGCAATCGCCCGGGCCGCCTGCGCCGCCGCTGCGGTGTCACCTTGGGACAGGTGGGTCGGGATGGCGGCCGCCTGGCGCTCGCCGTCACGGGAGATGGCGACCGCGTCTGCCGCCGGGTAGTCACGCTCGAAGTAGGTGGCCATGTCGGCGTACAGCTTCTGCAGCGCGCGAGCGTCCGCCACGGCTTCAGCCTGCCGACCGGCCGCGAGGTGCTTCTGCACGCTGACGCTCTTGTTGTCGATGGCGCGCATCCACACGCTGAAATCCAGCCGGGAGGCGGCCTCGCCGGCGGGCGCTGCCACGCACGACGCCGCCACCAGTGCACAGAGCAGGCGTGCCTTCATGACTTCTTCTTGTAGACCTCGTGGCAGGTCTTGCAACTGCGGGTCAGGTCACTCAGGCGGTCCTGCGCCTTGTCGTAGTCCTCGGCCTCGACCGCCTTGACGATGGCTGCCGCGTGCTCGCGCGACTTGCGCGCGAACTCGACGCCCTTCGCCGCATCGGCCTTGGCACTGAAGTGGCCCTCCACCTGCTGGAAGTAGCGGGCCAGCTCTCTGGCCTCGTCCAGGGCCTTGCGGTCCTGCAGACTGATGTGCGAGTCGAGGTTGTGCAGGGTCTCCTCGGCCTCGCGCATGTCGTCGGCGCTGAGGTCGGCGGCCGCGTAGACCGTGCCGGCCACCAGCAGCGGCAGCAGCACGAGCGCCCATGAACGCCACCTCAAGCCAGGATCTCCTTGATCACGTCGCCGAACACGGTCGTCGCCTTCTCGGCGCGGCCCTGGTGCGCAAACACGAGCTTCTTGTGGTTGAGGCCGAGTTGCCACAGCAGCGTGGCCTGCAGGTCGTATGTGTCCACGATGCCGCTTTCGGCCCGCAGGCCGATCTCGTCGGTGCCCCCGTACGTGCCCGGCTTGATGCCGCCGCCGGCGATCCACTGCGTGTAACCCCACGGGTTGTGGTCGCGCCCGTCACCGCTCTGGCCGTAGGGCGTGCGACCGAACTCCGAGGCCCACACCACCAGCGTCGTGTCCAGCAGGCCGCGGGCCTTCAGGTCGGCGAGCAGCGCGCCGACCGGCTGGTCAACCTGCTTGCACATGACGGCGTGGTTCTTCTCCAGGCCGTTGTGCGCGTCCCAGCTGTCCACGCTGTTGTCCGGCGCGCCCGAGATCACGTGCACGAAGCGCACGCCGCGCTCGACCAGCCGGCGGGCGCGCAGCAGCGCGGTGCCGTACTCGTCGGTCTCCTTGGTGCCGATGCCGTAGGCCGCCTTGGTGGCCGCCGTTTCCTTGGAGAAGTCCACGGCCTCGGGTGCCGACACCTGCATGCGGTAGGCCAG
>RXJW01000070.1 GCA_003963005.1 Burkholderiales bacterium | reverse complement strand
CGCGGCAGTTCGCTGCGGGTTACGCCCTACGGGCTCCACCCTCCGCGACCTGCCGCGCACTCAAGGACTTACACCACTTCCTGGGACATCAACTCCCGCAGCCGGCCGTGTCACGAGGCGAGGTCCGGGCTCGCGACGGCTGGCCAGGTCAACGGACGAGCCTTTCCCTCGCCAGCGAGCAATTGCCGCAGCTCACGGCCAGGAAAAACAGTCGTCCGCAGCTCGTTCAGCACTTGCTCGGTACCGCCGAAAGGTGCCAAAAGGTCCACGACCCACACCTGACCATCCGCCTCGAGCTGGCCGCTGCGCCAATCCGAAGGCGCCAGGTGATGCGGGCCGCTGGCAAAGCGTTCGGCGACCTGGGGTGACAGGATTGCCCACGACACGAAGGCCACCGGCGCGTCGTCGCGCAGGTAGAGCTTGGCCTGGTCCAGGGCCAGTGCAGGCATGACCCGCCAATCCATCTCGGACAACAGCGTGTGGCGCGTCCCGGGCTGGTTCAGCATGAGCCACACGACGGCGCCCAGCAAAGGGATCTTGTGGAGCACCACGCGAGCCTGCTTGCGTGCCTGATCAGCCCATGCATCGATCTCATCGGGGGACAGTGTTGCGTGTGTCGTTGCAGAAGTCATGGCACGGTGTTCAGAACGTGGCGGGGCGGGCTGGGTGGTTGGCTGTCTGGCGTTTCCGTCGTGCCGGAAACGTCCTGCGGGCTGAGCAGATGCGCGTTGACGCCGTGCAGGTCCTCCGGCGACAGCACTCCCGCCGCGGCTTTCAGGCGCAGTCCGTGCATCAGCGTCTCGTACCGTGCCTTGGCCAGGTCGCGCTGGGCCGCATAGAGCTGCTGCTGCGCATTCAGCACGTCAATGTTGATGCGAGTGCCGGTCCGGTACCCGACCTCATTGGCACGCAGCGCACTCCGGCTGGATGCCACGGCCGACACCAGTGCTTCGCATTGGGAAAGCCCGGTCGTCACGCCAGTGAAGGCCTGACGCGCCTGCATCGCCGCCGTGCGTTGCGCTGACTCGAGCTCCGATCGTGCGCGTTCCCGATTCGCGGCGGACTCGCGCACGCGCGACTCGGTCGCGCCACCCGCGAAGAGCGGGATGGTCAGCTGAACACCCAGCCGCGTGGAGCGCGCTCGCGTGGCGATGTCGGCAGGGGAGCTGAGCGTGCCCGATGAAAACTCAGTCCCGCGTGAGGCGGTCAGGTCCAGCGCAGGCAAGTGTTCGGCGCGCTGACGTCTCAGCCCCTGCTCTGCCGCATCGAGCGCAGCGGATTGCTGGATCACGCTGGGGTGCTGCAGTCGCGCCTGGGAAATCCACGACTGGGCGTCTGCAGGCTCGGGGGCCGGCAAGGGGCGCGTGGCGTCGAGCGTAGCGAGTCGTCCTGCCGGTGTACCCAGCATGCGGTCGAGTTCCGCCCGGCGCGTGTCCACGTCGCCCAAGGCGGCCACTCGCTGCGCCAGCGCAAGGTCCAGACGAGCCTGCGCCTCATGCACATCGCTGATGGTGGAGGTCCCGACGTCGAAGGCGCGCTTGGCGGCCACCTGCTGGGCTTGGACGGCCCGGATTTGCGCGTCGGCCACCGTCACGGCATCTTCGGCGGCCAGGACGTCGAAATAGGCCTTGGCGACACGCAGCATCAGGTCCTGCTGCGCACCGGCATGCTGGGCCTCCGCCTGTCTGACCGAGGCTTCAGCCTCTGCAAGGGCCCGCCAAGGGCCCAGGCGCCACAGGGGCTGGGTCAATTGAAGCGTCCAGGTCCAGTTGTTGACGCTCCGGTCCACGAAGGGGGCGTCGTTGAACGAGCCCTGGCCTTGCTGCCGCCCCTTGCTCGCCGTGACGGCAACGTTGGGCAGCAGAGCGGCCCGTGCCTGAGGCCACTTCTCTCGTGCGGCTTCCAGCGCATGTCGCGCCGCATGGATCACCGGGTCACTGTGCTGGGCCTGTTCGTAAACCGTCACCAGATCCTGCGCCACGCTCGGGCCGGCACACAGGCAGGTCAGGGCGGCAGCCCACATGCCGTATGGGATGTGCGGGCTCATCAGCGCTCTCGCAGGCTTTCGTCCTTGGCGCGCAGCATCGGCGCCAGGAAGTAGTCGATGAGCCTGCGCTCTCCCGTGCGGATGTCGGCCGTGATGCTCATGCCGGCCGTGACGACGCCATGGCGGCCACCCACGGCGTTGGGCGTCTGGGTGGATTCGAGCTGGATCCGCACCGGGTACACGGCACCGAGCTTCTGATCCAACACGGCATCCGTCCCGATCCATTGCACATGACCTTCGATGTAGCCCCAGCGCGTGAAGTCGAAGGTCTCCACCTTGGCAATGACCCGTTGACCCACGCGCAATTGGCCGATGTCGCGGTTGGCCACCTGCGCTTCGACCTCCAGCGCAGAGTGCTCCGGGACCACGGTCATCAGCGGCTGTGCGGGCGTGACGACCCCGCCGACCGTGCTCACGGCGAGCTGCTGCACAACCCCATCGATGGGTGCCCGCAGGACCTGTTGGCGTTGGCGCGCCTCGGCCTTGATGAGCTCTTGCTGCGCCGATTCACGCTTGCGCGAGGCCTCAGCCAGATCAGCAGCCGCACGCGATCGGTACTCCGCCTGAGCCTGTGAGCGCTGCTGCCGTGCGGACTGAAGACCCGCCTCGGACTCTGTCAGTCGCTTGCCTTGCACGGCGATCTCCTTGTCGATATTCATCACCTCCAGTTGGGTCTCGATCAAGCCGGTCTCGGCGATGTGACCGGTCCTGGCGAGCTCGACGCGCATCTCGTGCTTCTTGCGCACCAGGGGCAAGGTGGCGCGAAGCTGTGTGAGGTTGGTATCGATGGCATCCCGATCGGCCTGTCGACGAGCGATGTCGGCATCCAGTGCCGCAAGACGGGATTGCTGCTCCGCCTGTCGGCTGGACAACATGGCGACTGCCGTCGCGCGGATTTCTGGCGGCAGCTCCTTCGGGGCATCGAACGCCGTGCCGTTCAGCAGTGCGGCACTGCGCGCTGCATCGGCCGCGCCTTCCCAGTGTTCGCGGCGCAGTCGTTCCTGGTCAGCGATGGCGGCGGTCGGATCGAGCTCGATCAGCACATCACCCGCCTTGACGGATTGACCGTCTCGAACGGCGATCATCTTCACGATGCCTGCTTCCAGCGGTTGGACCACCTTGCTTTTGCCGCTGGGAATGACTCGCCCTTGCGTGCTGACGACGATGTCGATGTGCGTCAAGCTTGCAAATGCCAGGGCCAGACCTGCGAATGCGCAAATGGCCAGCGAAACGCTCCGGGCCTGCCACGCGGGCGGCTGTGCGTGAAGCGCCAGGGCGTTCATCGCGAAGGGGTTGGGCGCACCGTCAGCGCGGCGATCGGCCGCAGGACGCATGGCTGTGGCGTTGTCAGCGGCGGGTGAGACCAGGTCAGACATGGGCAGCTCCCATCGCCGGCGCGCCGTCCGTGCGGGTCGACAGCGTGGTCTCCATCACCAGATGGGCGTGGTACAGCGCCCGGTAGCGGCCCACTTGGCTCATCAATTCGGCGTGAGTGCCGGTCTGCACGATGCGCCCGCGCTCCAGCACGATGATTCGATGGGTCAGGCGCATCGTGGACAGGCGGTGCGCCACCACAAAGACGGTTCGCCCAGCCGCGATGTCGGTCATCTGGTCGTGGATCAGGCGCTCGCTTTCATAGTCGAGCGACGCCGTCGCCTCGTCCAACAGCAGCACGCGTGGATCGTGCACCAGGGCGCGCGCGATGGCGATGCGGGCTCGCTGCCCCCCGGACAGCCGCGAGCCACGTTCGCCGATGACGGTGTCGTAGCCCTGCGGCAATTGCAGGATGAACTCGTGGGCGCCCGCGAGGCGGGCAGCACGCCATACGGACGCCATGTCGATGCCCGGTGCGCCGAGCGCAATGTTCTCGCGCACGGAACGATTGAACAGCACCGTGTCCTGCCCGACCACGCCGAACTGACGCCGCAGCCAGGCTGCATCGACCAGGTTGATGTCAATGCCATCGATGACCACGCGTCCGCTGTCCGGCGCGTGCAAACGCTGGATCAGGCGCATCAACGTCGTCTTGCCGGCACCCGAGACACCGACGATGCCGATGATCTCGCCGGGCTGGACCTCGAGACTCAACTCGCTGAGCACCGGAGGCGCCGTGCCGGCGTAGCTGAAGGTCACGCGATCGAGCAACACGTGACCACGCAAGCCGGGCGGCGGGGTGGTTGCGGTAGCCGGCCCGGCCTCAGGGCAGGCGTCCATGATGTCGGCCAGGCGTTTCACGCTGACCTTCATCTGTGTGAACTCCTGCCAGAGGGAGGCCAGCTTCAGGATCGGTGCGTTGACGCGCCCGGCGAGCATGTTGAAGGCGATGAGGCCCCCCACGCTCAGTTCACCCTCGATGACCAGCTTCGCGCCAAACCACAGCAGGACGCCGGTCAGCAGCTTGCTGGTCAGGCCGATGAACTGTTGCGTGGCGTGGCTCAGCTGACCCGCCTGGTAGCCGGCTTGCACCTGATCGGCGAGGCGGCGCTCCCACTCGTGCTGCCAATGTTGCTCCGCTGCCTGGGACTTGAGCGTCTCCATGGCGCCGACCGTCTCCACGAGGAATGCCTGGTTCTCCGCGCTGACCGCGAACTTGTCCTCCAGCTTGCGCCGCAGCAGCGGGGTGACGATCCACGAGGCGGCGAAGAACACCGGCAGTGATGCGATCACGATCCCCGTGAGCGTCGGGCTGTAATAGAACATCACGGCCAGGAACACCGCCGCGAACACGAGATCCAGGCCGCTGGTCAGGCCTTGCCCCGTCAGGAAGCTTCGGGCGTTGTCGAGCTCGCGCACGCGCGCCACCGTGTCGCCGCCGCGGCGGGACTCGAAATAGCTCATGGGCAGGCGCAACAGGTGCTCGAACAGCTTGGCCCCCAATTCCACGTCCAGCCGGTTCGTCGTATGGCTGAACAAGTGGTGCCGCAGGCTGCCGAGGGCCACCTCGAAAAGGCTGACGACCAGCAGCGCCAGGACCATGACGTCGAGCGTGCTCATCGAGCGGTGCGTCAGCACCTTGTCGATGACGACCTGGAAGATCAGCGGCGACAGCAGCGCAAGCAGTTGCACGAACAACGACGCCAGCAGCACTTCGCCGAGTACCGCGCGGTGTCTTTTCATGGAGGACCAGAACCATCCGATCCCGAAGCGCGTGGGGGGCGGGGCGTCCGCCGATTGGCCACGCGCCTCCTGTGCCGCCGTGCGAGCCGGGCGGGCAACGATGCATTGCCGACAGCCCAGCGCTTCAAACGCCGCCGTGTCGACGCGCCGCGGTTCTGATTCGTCCGCCGTCTGGATGATGAACCCCTGTTGAGGCGCGGTGGTGGCCAGCAGCCAGCGGCCATCACGGGACTGGGTGATGACGGGCCCCCCTGCTCGTGCCACCGACGCCGGGTTGCCGGGTTTGACGTCGGTCTCGTAACCCAAGAATGCCAGAGCCCGAACGCAATCTCCTAACGCCAGCTTGCCGTCCGTGCCGGCGAAGCGCTGGTGCAACTGGGCGGGTTCGGCGATTCGGCCGTTCAGCCTCAAGAAAAGCGCAAGTATTCCGAGAGCGTCGTCGTGCGTTGGCGCGCCATGCGTGGTGGTCATCGTCTGTTCCTCCCGCCGGCCCTGAAGGGCCTGTGTCAAAGTCTTCTGATCAAGCTGGCAAGGGCACCGTCACGGCACTGCGCCTAGCGCATGGAGGTGGTTGGCGCTGTGCAGAGCGGCCAGCCAGGGCATGTCAACGGTGTGGATCGCACCGGATGCGTCCTGCGCATCCGGCGGACGGATGTCGTTTTCCGTACCGGAGAGCGGCACAAAGGCCAACGGCGGCTCGTGACCGCTCGGCATCCGATTCGCCAGGTCCACGAACCGGTGGGCCCGACGCGCCGTCTCGGCGTGCCAGTCGAGACCGTTGTCATCGCCGGACATGCGGGCCTCGATCGGCACCAGGGCCGGTTCGGCCGCAGGCACGCCGGCTTGCGGGCGCGAGGTCGAATCGGGCGGCCTGATGGCCATGAAGCTGGCATCGGCCGCAATGCCGGTGTGGCCGTCGGCATAGGTCACGACCGTCTCACCCATCACCGACACATCGCTGCCCACGCGGCGGAACTGGCCGTTGGACTGCAAGGCGATGGATGTGATGCCCAGTTGTCCTAGCGATCTGAACTCGTCGGCTTCGCTGCGGCCATCATGGTTGGCGTCCTGCCAGACGCCGAAGCTGGACCACTGGGCGTCACCCGCATCGAGGCGGCCGTCGTGATTCGTGTCGAAGGCACGCAAGCCCTCCAGGTCGGTGCTGGCGCCGGGACTGAATGCGACAAAGGAAACCTCATCAACGCTGTTGACGACACGGTCTCGGTTGGCATCGAACACGAGCACACCATCATGGCGGTCGGCCCAGGCCACGTGTTGCTGGCTGCCGTCCCGGTTCAGGTCGAACACGACGTTCGATTCACCGATCTGATAGAAGCCCACGCCGTCGCCGTTCAGGTCAATCACCACGGGCGCCACAAAGGTGGACAGCACGTTCGCGGTCATCGAACCGCCGTTCCAAGGCAAGGTCTGCGCAGGAAGCTCGATGTCAGTCCAGTTGCCGTAGACGTCGGTGACGCGCACGGTCAGCGCGGCGTAGTCACGCGGCATGAAGGGGTACCAAGACGTCGGGACGTAGGACGAGCGAAAGAGGTTGTCGCTGCCACCGCCGGCGTACGGCCCGGACTGCACCATGTAGGTCAGACTGGCGTTCAGCGGACTGGACATCTGCAGCGCGACGGTCTCGTTGATCGGCAGGCCCGCGGTCACTTCTTCATCACCGGGCAGCGCCCAGGCGCCGACGAGTGTGGGCGCGACGTTGGGCTGGATCACATCCACATAGGCCGTTGCCCATGTGGCCCCGCCGACGCCGTCGCTGGCTTGGTACTCGAAACTGGCCTGGCCGACGAACCTGGCTTCCAATGCAAAGCTCACGTTGCCTTGCGCATCCAGGGTCACGGTGCCGTGCTGCGCATTGCGCACCGCGGCGACGCTGAGCGACTGGCCGTCGGGGTCGGCATCATTGGCGAGCAGTTGAGCCGCGCTGATGGCCATCTGTGCCCCGCGGATGCTGGTGAACCTGTCGTCGACCGCGATCGGGTCGTGGTTCACGGCGAGCACCGGCACTGTGGCGGTGACCGTGGGCGACAGCGCGCCGCTCGGATCACTCACCCGGTAGTCGAAGCTGGCCGTGCCCGTGAATCCGGGTGCCGGCGTGAAGACCACGTCGCCGTTCGCATCGAGCGCCACGGTGCCGTGGCTGGCGTTGCCTATCCAGCCCACACGAAGCGCACTTTGCGGATCATCCACGTCACTGTCGTTGGCCAGCAGAACTGCACCGGGCACGCGGAACACCGTGTCCTGCCGCGCGCCGCTGACCGTTTCGCCTTGTGCCGCGGGCGCGTCGTTCACCGGTGCGAGTTTCACGACGACCGTGGCAGTCGCCGCGCCGCCCGTGCCGTCGCTGACGGTGTAGTCGAACTGCGCACCACCGCCCAGCCAGTCGTTGTAGTCCGCATCTGGCGTGAAGACGATGTTGCCCGACGCATCGAGCGCCACGCTGCCGTGGCGCGCATTGCTGACTCCGGAGATCGTCAGCCCAGCCGGCGGCGTTTCGGCATCGCTGTCGTTGGCCAGGAGCGATGCTGCACTGAAGGTGATGGCTTGATCCTCCTGACCCTCGAACACCTCACCCACCACCGTCGGGTTGTCGTTGACCGGCCTGTAGTTGATCGTCACCGTGGCCGTGCTCAGCCCGCCGGCACCGTCTCCGACGACGTAGTCGAACGAAGCCAGCCCGTTGAAGTTCAAGGTTGGCGTGAACACCACCTCGCCGTTCACCCAGGCGACCGATCCGCCTTGCGGGTTGCCCACGCGCACCAGCGTCAGGTCACTGTGTGGGTTGTCGATGTCCGTGTCGTTGGCCAGCAGCGCCGCCGCCGAGAAGCGAGCCACGGTGTCTTCGTCCAGCGTGAGGGACTCGCCAAACACCGTCGGTGCCTGATTCGTGCTGCCGATGTGCACCGTGACCGTGGCGGTGGCCGTGCCGCCCGCACCGTCCTCCACCGTGTAGTTGAAGCTTCCTGGCCCACCGAGGGCATCGCTGTAGCCCGCCTCGGGTGTGAAAACGATGCGCCCCAGGGCGTCGAATGCCACGCTGCCATGCAGCGCCTGGCCGAGGCTGCCGATGCGCAGATCGGCGCGCGGATTGTCCACATCGGTGTCGTTGGCCAGCAGATCAGCCGCCGTGAACAGCACCGGCTGGTTGACCTGTGTGGAGACGATCTCGCCGGTGGCGACGGGCGCGTCATTCACTGCCGTGTAGGTCAAGCGCACGGTCGCCTCGCTGGTGCCGCCCGTGCCGTCGCTCACGACATAGTCGAAGCTTGCGACACCATTGAAGTCGCGCAGGGGCGTGAACACGACATTCCCGCCCATCAGAGCGACGCTCCCCCCTTGAGCATGGCCGACGCTGGCGATGAACAGCGCCGCGTGGGGCGTGTCCGGGTCGCTATCGTTGGCCAGCAGCGCAGCGGTGGTGAAGGTCGCCACGGTGTCTTCGGGCAAGGTGAGCGCTTCGCCTGTCGTCACCGGCGGCAGGTTCTGGGCCGAGCCGGCGAGATGCACGGTCACCGTCGCCTGCGCGGTACCGCCCGCGCCATCGCTGACGGTGTAGTCGAAACTCGCTGGCCCGCCGAGCGTGTCGTTGTAGTCGGCCTGCGGCGTGAAGACGATGTTGCCTGCGCCATCGAAGGCCACGCTGCCGTGGCGCGCGTTGCCGACGCTCTCGATGCGCAGGTCGGTCGGCGGATTGTCCGGATCGGTGTCGTTGGCGAGCAGGTCCGAAGGGCGGAACATCAGGACCTGGTTCTGGTTGGCCTGCACCACTTCGCCGACAGCCACGGGCGGGCGGTTGACCGCGTAGTAGGTCAGCTGGACCGTGGCGACGCTGATCCCGCCGGCACCGTCGCTGACTTCATAATCGAAGGCTGCCGCGCCCTGCCATCCTGGCGTCGGCGTGAACACCACCTCGCCGTTCACGAGCGCGACCGTGCCCGAGCGGGCATGGCCGACGCTGGTGATCACCAGGTCGCCATGCGGGTTGTCGACGTCGTCGTCGTTGGCCAGCAGCGCCGCCGTGGTGAACCGGGCCACCGTGTCCTGGGCGAGCGTGGCTGCTTCACCGGTCACCTTGGGCGCATCATTGACCGGGGCCAGCTCGATCAGGGCCGTCGCCTTCGCGGTGCCACCTGCGCCGTCGCTCACGACGTACTCAAAGCTGGCTGGCCCATCGATGGTGTCGTTGTAGTCCGGATCCGGTGTGAAGATGATCCGGCCGGACGCGTCGAGCGACACATGGCCGTGGCGGGCATTGCCGACCTGGGAGATGCGCAGCTCACCCCGTGTGTTGTCCACGTCGGAGTCGTTGGCGAGCAGGTCGGCTGCGGCGATCGACAGCACCTCATCCTCCCGTGCGACCAACCTTTCACCGACGGCCACGGGCGCATCATTCTGAGGGGCCAGGTCCACGAGGGTGGTGCCCACGGTGGAGGCACCGGCGCCGTCGGAGACGGTGTACTCGAAGCTGGCCGGGCCATCGAGATTGATGTTGTAGTCCGGCTCCGGTGTGAAGACGATGTTGCCTTGCGCGTCCAAGGCCACCGTGCCATGCCGGGCGTTGCCGACAGCCACGATGCGCAGGTCTCCGGGCGGGCTGTCCACGTCGGTGTCATTGGCCAGCAGCAGCGAGGGTGCGATGCGCAGCACCACGTCTTCCGTCGCCGCCACCCGTTCGCCTCGGACCACCGGCGCGTCATTGACCGGATCGACCGTGAGCTGCACGGTGCCTTGCACCTCGGCGCCCGTCCCTGTGGCGAGCGTGGCGGCGTCGCGGTCGGCGACCCAATAGCTGAACTGCGCCGGGCCGTTGTAGTCCCGGTCCGGCATGAAACGCACGAGGCCTTGGGCGTCCAGCGTCACGGTGCCGTGCTGTGCGTCGCCGACGCGGGAGATGCGCAGCACGTCACCATCGGTGGCCGTGTCCGCGTCGGTGTCGTTGGCCAGCAGGTCGGCAGCCCGGAACACGAACTCGCGATCCTCGTCGCCCCGCGCCGTTTCGCCGCGCACCACTGGCGCGTCGTTCACGGCTGCGAGGTCCACCGTGGCTGTTGCCCAGGCCAAGCCGCCCGCGCCGTCGCTGACCTGGTAGTCAAAGCGCGCCGGACCGTGGTAGTCCGGGTCCGGCACAAAGCGGATCCAGCCCTGGTTCGGGCCGCTTTCGACCCGTACCACCCGCGCATGCTCGGCGTTGGCGACGGCCACCAGCGTCAAGACCTGGCCTTGGCCGATGGCCGGATCGGCCGAGGTGTCCACGTCGGTGTCATTGGCGAGGAGGTCGGCGGGGTTGATGAGCAGTTCAACGTCCTCGCGACTTGCCAGTCGTTCGCCCCGGGCGACAGGCAGGTCGTTCACCGGGTTCACGGTGATGGACACGCGGGCGGACGACTCGGCCCCGGCCTGGTCTGCCACCCAATAGCGGAAGGATGCTGGGCCGTGGTAGTCGGCGTCCGGCAGGAAGCGGACCTGCCCTTGCGCGTCGAGGCTCACCGTGCCGTGCTCGGCCGCGTCCACGCGGGCGATGTGCAGCGTGTCGCCGTCGGTCGCCATGTCGGCATCGGTGTCGTTGGCCAGCAGCTGCGCTGACGTGAACACCAGCCCGCGGTCCTCATCAGTGGAAGTTTGCTCTCCGACGGCCACCGGCACGTCGTTGACGGCGGCGATGTCGATGCGCGCCGTGGCGGTGCTGAGGGCGCCGTGCGGGTCGGCGACCGTGTACTCGAAGCTGGCCGTTCCGTGGTAGTTGGGCTCGGGCGCGAACAGGATCACCTGGGCTCCCTGGCCGTCCGTCATGATCCGCAGCTCACCGTGCCGCGGCTTGTCGGCGCTGACGAAGCGCAGCGTGCCCCGGGGGTCGTCCACATCGCTGTCGTTGGCCAGCAGGGTCGCCACGTCGATGCGGACCACGTTGTCTTCCAGCGAGGCTGCGGCGTCATCCACGAGCCGAGGGGCGTCGTTGACCGGGTTGATCGCCAGGTGCACCGTCGCGCTGGCTTCACCGCCGGCGCCGTCGCTCACGGTGTAGCTGAACTGCGCGGTGCCGTTGTAGTCGGGGTCGGGCACAAAGCGCACCAGCCGTTGGCCGTCCGGGCCGGTCGCCCAGGACACCTCACCATGCTGAGCACCGTGCAGCGCCGAAATCGAGAGGGTCTGGCCCTGGCCGATGGCGGGATCGGGGGAGGTGTCGACATCCGTGTCATTGGCCAGCAGGTCCGCCGGCCGGAAGTACAGCGCCGTGTCTTCGTCGGCGGTGGCGCTCTCGTCCGCCGTGACCGGCAGATCGTTCACCGGCGTCACATCGATCGTCGCGGTGGCGGTACGGGTCAGGCCGTAGGCATCGCTCACGGTGTACTCGAAGCTGGCGGTGCCGTGAAAGTTCGGGTCGGGCGTGAACAGCACGTTGGCGCTCGCGCGGCCGGCAGCGTCCAGGCCTGGCTGGAGCGTCACCTGACCGTGCACCGCTTGGCCCACGCCGACGATGCGCAGCGCAGGCACGTCAGCCCGGGTCGACACGTTCAAGGTCGAGTCGTTGCTCAGCAGGGCGTCAGACGTGATGCGCAGGGCAGCATCTTCTGAACCGGGCAGCTGTTCGCCTTCCAGCCTCGGGTAGTCGATCACCAGCGTCGTGTTCCCCGTGGTGGGTGCCACCACGGTCGGAACAGCAGGCAAGGACTGAACGCGTGTCACCGCGGCGCCGTGATCGTCAGTCACCTGCACAGACCCCGAAATGCTGCCTTCGGCACTGCGCCAGGCCAGCACCGCCCCGGCGAGTGCGGGTGGGTCAGCGGGCGCCGTGCTGACGGGCGGCATGCCCTGAGGCGGTGTCGAGTTGAACTGGCGCACGTCGTCGAACACCGGCGCGGCCGGTGTGTGGGCCGGCTTTGCATCGTCCCAACGGTCCAGGGTGTAGCCTGAACCCGGGGTGGGGAAGGGCGGCGGGGCAGCGGGCACCGGTTCAGGCACGACAGCGGCGCTGGCGAGGGCTGGCCACTGGGCAGCGCCGGCACCAACGGCGAGCGCCAGCAGCGGCGACGCGAACATCGGGTCTTCGGCGCTGCGCACCATGGCAGCCGTCGCGTCCTGCATGCCCTGCGCAGGCGAACTGGCGCCCAGCGGCAGGAACCCCAGCGTCGAAGCGCGGATCTGGACGCGATCCAGCACCGTCACAACTTGCTGGCCGGCCCGCTGACCGCTCACGGCGGCGCCAGCCGAACCCGAGGCCAGGCGCTCATCACCCACGCCCAGCGCCGCGACGACCGGGCTCCCACCAGTGGTGCTGGTGCCTGGCGTGCCGCTGCGCATCGATCCCGCGGCCCACACGGCCTGCGGTGCCGCGCTGCCGGGGCCCGTGAGCGTGACCCCGCGCCCGCCTTGGCGCAAGCGGCTGTCGCCCGCGTCCACGGTCGTCTCGCCCATGGGCTGTGCGGGCGACGGCGCGGGCGTTGCGCTGCGCAAGCTGTCGGCTGCTATCGTCGGGCCGCGCAGAGCGCCGATGCTTTGGGCCAGGATCCGTCCCGCAGCGCCCTGGCCCAACCGGGCATCGCCCAGCCCCACGGTCGTCTGTGCTTGTGCGTTGGCCGGACCCACGGCTCCAGCATTCGTCAGCCGCGCATCGCCGGTCGCCACGGCGGTCCGCGTGGTGATCACGTCTCGCCGGACTGCGCCTTGCGAAGCCGCCGCGGCGGTCGCCAGAGCATCTGCACCCGCGGCAACGCCGCCGCCGTGCCGATGCTGGGCCGCCTGATCCGTGCCCTCCCAGTCGCCTGTGGTCTTGGCCAGATGCAGCCCGAAGCTGCTGCGCCGGATGACCTCACCCGTGGCCGGGTCGCGTTCGTAGCCCAGGTTCTGGACGATGACACCGGCGTCCACCAGCATGCCGCTGGCGTTGGCGACGGTGGTGAGCCGATGCCCGTCGTTCTCGGACTGCAGCGCCTGCGCGCCCAAGGTCGAGCGATGGCCATCGGCCCACAGCAGCTGGCCGGCGCGGAAGTCAATGGCGACGACACCGGCCTGCGTGAGCGACAGGCTCTCGGAGGACTGGTTGGTGCCGTCGCCATTGACGTCCAGCCACAGCAGCAGCGCGGAGAAGGCGGGGTCATGAGCATCGAGCCGGCCATCGCCATTGGCGTCCAGCCACGCCACATCGTTGATGCCCTGGCCGTGACCTTGGGCCGTTAGCAGTTGCGTGCCGTCATGCACGAGGCCGTCGCCGCGCAGGTTCAGCGCCAACACGGCGTTGTCGGGCCCGACCCAGGCCGAGCGCTGCAGCAGGCCGTCGCCGTCCACGTCGAAGAGCCGCTCATGGTCATGGCCGGCCGAGCCCAGCGCGGCCTGCAGCAAAGCTTGAGAGGCCGGTGTGGAGGCGGCTGCGGCCTGCAACCGGGCCAGCAGCGCCGCGG
>RXJW01000166.1 GCA_003963005.1 Burkholderiales bacterium | reverse complement strand
GTCCACAGCCGGCATCAGCCGATGCCGGCCCCAAGCCCTGGGTCAATGTTCAATCGGCAGGGTGGGTCAAATTTAGATCGGCGCCAACAAGGCGAACAAGCTGGCGTCGAAGCACCCTGCTTGACTGCCCGGCAATAGCCTGAGTACTGGCTTGTCCTCCCCTGCTGGGTTGCGCCGGTATTGCCCTAGGCACCGATCTGTCGTCGCACTTGGCGTGCACGTTCTGCAACCTTAGACGGTCAGTTGGGGTAGATTCAAGTAAATATAATTTTCTTGAATCGCCCTCGTCGGTCAGGTCGCTGCCTTCGAGCGCAGATTGCCCCATGTCCAGACGCGACACCTCACTCGACGCGGCGCCCGTTGCCGCGCGCGGCCGCCCGGCCCGCTCACCATTCGAAAGCGCCCGCGCTAAAAGTTGGGCCCGTGCTGTCGTGCAGATGTCAGGACTCAGCTTGCGCGCGCTTGACCGCCACTGTCAGGCCGCGGGCTCAGGGCAATGGTCGAAATACGTTGCGGGCCGAGTCTCCCCAACGACCGAGAAGTTGGACATCGTCGAGGCCTTGGTGCCCGGCTCGTCGCGCTGCTACCTCTCTCCACTGTGGGAGTTGCTCGATCCGAAGGCGCTTGGTCTTTTCGGTCCTCGCAAGATCTACGAGTGGCTCGACGAGCCGTTGAGATCCAAGTTCTGCTTGCCGTTAAGCGACATACCCCTTTTTTGGCGTGTCCCGGAACATATCGGAGCGGAACTCAGTTCGGTAATGACGCTCGCCTTTACCTATCGGCAGCCCTTTGATGTGCTCGCCGCGCTGCTCGGGAGCACGCACGAAGCAATCACCACACAAAACCGCGAACGATTGGCTTATACCTCGGTCGCTCTTTGGATTTTGTCCAATCGGCTGTATGACGATGAACGAATGATGGAAGGACTTTGGGCGGCCCTTCCTGAACGGCATATCCGTGCGTTTGCGAGAAATACCCTAGGTTTGGTCGGAGAACTGGGCGTCGACGCGCATTTGCAAGAGGCTACTCGTAGTATTCGAGAAATTCAACGCAACGCTCTATGACAACGGCCGTCCAGACCTCTGCTTGAGCATCGATTCCGAGGACAGGCGTCAAGAGCTCGGCGGTGCCTTCAGAGAGGTTCAGGATAACAACAGATTTGGTGCCATGCCAGTCTCTGGACTTCAAGCGGACTTGTTTTTCGTCCAGGCGAGTAATGGAGACCTTGCTGTGCAGCCCTGTTTCTGGGTCGTGCCGTCTAACCGAAATTGTGAAGTCTTTGCGTACGTGAGCAAAACGGCTTCCGTCGGCTGGAAAAGAGGGATTCTTAAGCGGCGTCATATAACAGGTGAAGTGGTGGTGTAGTGATATTGGCGGAGCCGCGCCTGCAAACAAGAGCAACTGCCTTCGAATCACTAACAACGGCGTAAAGTCCCCTTTTCAATTACGAGGTTTCCAGCGTGCGGAGTCTATACACCCGCCCTATTGGTGCACTTCAAATAGACCTGCCCGCGACATACCAGACGAAGCGGTGAATCGCCCAGTACACTGCCGAAGTGCACTTGTGCACCTTCCAACCATGATGCGACGCTACCCGCCTTACTCCGACGTACGCCGGTCATCCTGCCGTCCGTTCAGTGACGGGCTCGTCTTGTGTGATTGAGCGCATGCTTCTTCCGGATTGACAGCGAGCATGCGTAAGTAGCTGTGGGTCGGCTCTGCAGCGGCAGCCATCAGCCGAAGCACGTTGCCAGGCTCTCGCTCCGAGACACGAAGCCGTCATCGACTGCGCTGAACGCGCGGTGGCAGCCGTGACCGCTTTCGAGAGAGCAGTAGCCATCCACGCTCCATGGTCATCTATCGAGCTGCATACGGCTCAGCCGACCGCTCGTTCTCGTCGATGCGCAGCTGCTTGCCCAACGCAGGGAACGCCCGCTGCGCACAGCCTTCACGGTCGCACAGCTTGCAGCCTGGGCCAATAGGCGTCGCGCTGTCGGGGTCGCTCAAGTCCAGCCCCTTTGCGTAAACCAATTGGCTGGCATGTCGCAGATCGCAGCCAAGGCCCACAGCGAACTCTCGCGCCGGCGAGCCATAGCCACCCGTCGCCCGTGCATCGCAATGCGCGATCCACAGGTAGCTGCGCCCATCGGGCATGCTGGCCACCTGTGTGAGCACGCGGCCCGGCTGAGCAAAGGCCTCGTAGACGTTCCACAGCGGGCAGGTGCCGCCGCTGCGCGAGAAATGGAAGTCGGTGGCCGACTGGCGCTTAGAGATATTGCCAGCGCGGTCCACGCGCACGAAGAAGAACGGCACGCCGCGGGCCTCGCGGCGCTGCAGCGTTGACAGCCGATGGCAGACCGTCTCGAAGCTCACGCCGAAGCGGCGTGCGAGCAGTGCGATGTCGTAGCGCAGCTCCTGGGCTGCGGCGAGGAAGCGGCCATAGGGCAGCACAAGCGCGCCGGCGAAGTAGCTGGCCAGGCCGATGCGAGCGAGAGCTGCTGCCTCGGTGCTGAAGGGGTTGGAGGCCACGAGGCGGTCGATCTCCGCGCCAGCCTCCAGGTAGGCCAGTTGCGTCGCGAGCTGGAAGGCGCGCTGGCCTGCGGTCAGCGTGTCGGACACCAGCAGCAAGCGCTGGGAGGGCTCGAAGCGGCGCAGCCGATCCTCGGGCAGGCTTTGCACCTGCACGCGGTGCACGGCGAGCAGGTGGCCTTCCAGCTTCGGGGCCAGGTCCTGCGTGCTATCGGCGGCATCCAGTTGGAGCGACAGCGCTTCGGCGGCGCGGTCCAGCTCGTCCATGTGGTTGTGATGGGCGTAGAAGAAGTCTCGTACCTCTTCATGCGGCCCCTGGCTGGCTGTCAGCCCACCGTCGCGGTCGCCCATCCCCAGGCTGGCCAGGCGCTGTTCGGCACCGCGCGCGCGGCTCTGCAGGCGCAGCAGCAGCTGAGCCATGGCGGGCATCTGCTGCGCGAGCGTGCGCAGCTCGGCGTCCGGCACGCCGCCGGGCACACCTGCCTCGGCCACGATCTCGTGCAACTGCGCGAACAGCCGGGCCTCGTCGTCCTCGGAGAAGAACTGCAGGTCCACGCCCAGCGCCGACTGCAGCCGCAGCAGCACCTGCACGCTCAGCGGCCGCTCGTTGTTTTCGAGCTGGTTGACGTAGCTCGGGGAGAGCTTGAGCACCTGTGCCAGCGCTGCCTGCGTCAGGCCGCGCTGTTCTCTCAGGGTCTTGAGCTTCACGCCCAGGAAGGTCTTGCGCATCGAACTAAAAACTTCGCAAACTTTGCAAATCAGGTCTTCGAGATTCGCAATTCATTGCCAATTTAGCCATTGAGCGCCAAGGCCGTCACTGCAAAGATTGCGAACAACGACGACTATCCCACGCAACCATGGACTGGATCAAGGCCTTGGCCGCCGCGCCCTTGAACGAACTGACGCGCACTGAACTCGTGCTGCCCCAGCAGGCCAACCACTACGGCACGCTGTTTGGCCCCGAGGCTCTGGCCATGCTGGGCAAGACGGCCTACCTGGCCGCTGCGCGCTTCAGCCAGCAGTCCGTCGTTATGGCCGCGTCGCGCGGCATCGAGTTCTTGGCGCCGGTGGCCATCGGCTCGCTGCTGCACTTCCACGCGCGCGTCGTGCGCCTGGGCCGCAGCTCGATGACGGTGGACGTGCGCGCGGCGCTGGACGCCGCCCCCGGTACCCGGCCGCAAGAGGTGCTGCGCGCCAGCTTCGAGATGGTCGCCGTGGATGCCAACGGCCGCCCTGTCCCGCTGGCGCCCCGCGATGACGCGCTGGCCCCGGCCGCCCTGAACGATCAAGTCCTGTAATCCCCGAGAGACCTTCCCCATGAGCGATACCTCGACCACCGGCTTCAAGCCGAAGAAGTCCGTGGCCCTGTCGGGCGTGATGGCCGGCAACACCGCGCTGTGCACCGTCGGCCGCAGCGGCAACGACCTGCACTACCGCGGCTACGACATCCTGGACATCGCCGAGGTCTGCGAGTTCGAGGAGATCGCCCACCTGCTGGTGCATGGCAAGCTGCCGACGCGACCTGAGCTGAAGGCCTACAAGGCCAGGCTCAAGGCCATGCGCGGCTTGCCCATCAACGTCAAGGAGGCGCTGGAGCGCCTCCCGGCGAGCGCGCATCCGATGGATGTCATGCGAACCGGTGTGTCGACCCTGGGCTGCACGCTGCCCGAGAAGGACGACCACAACCTGCCCGGCGCCCGCGACATCGCCGACCGCCTGATGGCCAGCCTCGGCTCCATGCTGCTGTACTGGTATCACTGGAGCACGCAGGGCCGCCGCATCAACGTGGAGACCGACGACGACTCCATCGGTGGCCACTTCCTGCACCTGCTGCACGGTGAGAAGCCCTCCGACGCGTGGGTGCGCGCCATGCACACCTCGCTGAACCTCTACGCCGAGCATGAGTTCAACGCCTCCACGTTCACGGCACGCGTCATCGCCGGCACGGGCAGCGACATGTACTCGTCCATCGCCGGCGCCATCGGCGCACTGCGTGGCCCCAAGCATGGTGGCGCCAACGAGGTGGCTTTCGAAATCCAGAAGCGCTACGACAACCCGGACGAGGCCGAGGCCGACATCCGCGCCCGCGTCGAGCGCAAGGAAGTGGTCATCGGCTTCGGCCACCCGGTCTACACCGTCAGCGACCCGCGCAACGTCGTCATCAAGGGGGTGGCCAAGAGCCTGTCCGAGGAGGCCGGCTCCACCAAGATGTACGACATCGCCGAGCGGCTGGAGTCGGTCATGTGGGAGGTCAAGAAGATGTTCCCCAACCTCGACTGGTTCAGCGCCGTCAGCTATCACATGATGGGTGTGCCCACGGCCATGTTCACACCGCTGTTCGTCATCTCGCGCACCAGCGGGTGGGCCGCGCACGTCATCGAGCAGCGCATCGACAACAAGATCATCCGTCCCAGCGCCAACTACACCGGCCCCGAGGACCAGCGCTTCGTGCCCATCGACGAGCGCGCATGAACTCCCAGTTCCGAAAGTCCCTGCCCGGCACCTCGCTGGACTGGTTTGATGCCCGTGAGGCCGTCGATGCGCTGAAGCCCGGTGCATGGGCCATGCTCCCGTACACCGCCCGCGTCCACGCCGAGAACCTGGTGCGCTGCGCCGACCCCGCGCAGCTCAACGACTATCTGGGCCAGCTCATCGAGCGCAAGCGTGACCTGGACTTCCCCTGGTTCCCAGTGCGGGTGGTCTGCCACGACATCCTGGGCCAGACGGCGCTGGTAGACCTGGCCGGCCTGCGCGACGCCATCGCGGCGCAGGGCGGGGACCCGGCCGCAGTCAACCCCGTCGTGCCGGTGCAGCTCATCGTGGACCACTCGCTGGCCGTGGAGTGCGGAGGCTTCGACCCTGATGCCTTCCGCAAGAACCGCGAGATCGAGGACCGCCGCAACGAGGATCGCTTTCACTTCATCGAGTGGACCAAGCTCGCCTTTGACAACGTCGACGTGATCCCCGCGGGCAACGGGATCATGCACCAGATCAATCTGGAGAAGATGTCGCCGGTGGTGTACGTCAAGGATGGCGTGGCCTTTCCCGATACCTGCGTTGGCACGGACAGCCACACGCCGCACGTCGACGCGCTGGGCGTCATCGCCGTGGGTGTGGGCGGCCTGGAAGCCGAGAACGTCATGCTGGGTCGCGCGTCGTGGATGCGCCTGCCTGACATCGTGGGCGTGGAGCTGACCGGCCGGCGCCAGCCTGGCATCACCGCGACGGACGTCGTGCTGGCGCTGACCGAGTTCTTGCGCCAGCAGAAGGTCGTGGGCGCCTACCTGGAGTTCTTCGGCGAAGGTGCGGAGAGCCTGTCCATCGGTGACCGCGCCACCATCGCCAACATGTGCCCCGAGTACGGCGCCACGGCAGCGCTGTTCTACGTCGACCAGCAGACCATCGACTACCTGAAGCTCACCGGCCGCGACGACGAGCAAGTGCGCCTGGTGGAGCACTACGCCCGCACGGCCGGCTTCTGGGCCAGTGAGCTGACGACGGCCCAGTACGAGCGCACGCTGAGCTTCGACCTCGGCACCGTCGTGCGCAACATGGCCGGCCCGTCCAACCCGCACCGCCGGCTGCCGACTTCCGCCCTGCGCGAGCGCGGCATCGCCGTGGACCTCGATAAGGCGCAGGCCCAGGAGGCGCAAGGCCTGATGCCCGATGGTGCGGTCATCATCGCGGCCATCACCAGTTGCACCAACACCAGCAACCCGCGCAACGTCATCGCCGCCGGGCTGCTCGCAAAGAAGGCCAACCGCCTGGGCTTGGTGCGCAAGCCCTGGGTCAAGTCATCCCTCGCACCCGGCTCCAAGGCTGTGGAGCTGTACCTGAAGGAAGCCAACCTGTTGGGCGAGCTGGAGAAGCTGGGTTTTGGCATCGTCGCCTTCGCCTGCACAACCTGCAACGGCATGAGCGGCGCGCTGGCCCCCGCAATCCAGCAGGAGATCATCGACCGCGACCTGTACGCCACCGCCGTGCTGTCGGGCAACCGCAACTTCGACGGGCGCATCCACCCGTATGCCAAGCAAGCCTTCCTGGCGTCGCCGCCGCTGGTGGTGGCCTATGCGCTGGCCGGCACCGTGCGCTTCGACATCGAGAACGACGTGCTGGGCGTCGTCGATGGCCAGGAAGTACGCTTGAAGGACTTGTGGCCCAGTGACGAAGAGATCGACGCCGTGGTGGCTGCGGCCGTGAAGCCCGCGCAATACCGCGCTGTGTACGACCCGATGTTCGCCATCCGTGCCGACGACGGCCAACGCGCCGCGCCGCAGTACAACTGGCGCCCGCAGTCCACCTACATCCGCCGCCCACCCTACTGGGACACCGAGGGCGTCGGCGCGCTGGCCGCCAACCCGCGCACTCTGACCGGCATGCGCCCGCTGGCCATCCTGCCGGACAACATCACGACGGACCACCTGTCGCCGTCAAACGCCATCCTGCTGGACTCTGCGGCCGGCGAGTACCTGCACAAGATGGGCTTGCCGGAAGAGGACTTCAACTCCTACGCCACCCACCGTGGCGACCACCTCACCGCCATGCGCGCCACCTTCGCCAACCCGACGTTGAAGAACGAGATGGTGAAGAACGCCGATGGCAGCCAGCGTGCCGGCTCGCTGGCCCGCGTGGAGCCCGAAGGCCAGGTGATGCGCATGTGGGAGGCCATCGAGACCTACCTGAACCGCAGCCAGCCCCTCATCGTCATCGCTGGCGCCGACTACGGTCAGGGCTCCTCGCGCGACTGGGCGGCCAAGGGTGTGCGCCTGGCGGGCGTGGAGGTCGTCGTGGCCGAGGGCTTCGAGCGTATCCACCGTACCAACCTGATCGGCATGGGCGTGCTGCCGCTGGAGTTCCAGCCCGGCATCAGCCGGCTGACGCTAGCGCTGGACGGCACGGAGACCTTCGACGTGGTCGGCGAGCGCAAGCCGCGGGCCGTGCTGACGCTGCGCATTCACCGCAAGAACGGCGAAGTGGCCTATGCGCCGGTGAGCTGCAGGCTGGACACGGCCGAAGAGGTGTCCGTCTACGAAGCCGGCGGCGTACTGCAGCGCTTCGCGCAGGACTTCCTTGCCGAGAATGCCGCATGAGCACCGCACCGCAAATCCGCATCCCCGCCACCTACATGCGCGGCGGCACCAGCAAGGGCGTGTTCTTCCGCCTGGAGGACCTGCCCGAGCGCTGCCAGGTGCCCGGCCTGGCGCGCGACCGGCTGTTCCAACGAGTCATCGGCAGCCCCGACCCCTACGCGGCCCAGATCGACGGCATGGGCAGCGCCACGTCCAGCACCAGCAAGTGCGTGATCCTGTCGCGCAGCACGCGGCCCGGCCATGATGTGGACTACCTGTACGGCCAGATCGCCATCGACAAGGACTTCGTGGACTGGTCCGGCAATTGCGGCAACCTGTCCACGGCGGCGGGCGCCTTCGCCATCCACGCGGGCTTCGTCCCGCCCGAGCGGCTCGCGGCGGACGGCATCTGCACCGTGCGCATCTGGCAGGCCAACATCGGCAAGACCATCGTGGCCCACGTGCCGGTGCGCGGCGGCCAGGTGCAGGAGACCGGCGATTTCGAGCTGGACGGCGTCACCTTCCCGGCCGCCGAGATCCTGCTGGAGTTCATGGACCCAGCAGACGATGGCGTGGACGGCGGCGCGATGTTCCCGACCGGGCAACTGGTTGATGAGCTGGATGTGCCCGGCATCGGCGTGGTGAAGGCCACGCTCATCAACTCCGGCATCCCGACCATCTTCGTCAACGCGGCCGACATCGGCCACACCGGCACGGAGCTGCGCGAGCAGGTCAACGGCTCACCCGAGCTGCTGGCGCGCTTCGAGGCCATCCGCGTGGCCGGCGCGCTGCGCATGGGCCTCATCAAGACGCCCAACGAGGCCGCCACGCGCCAGCACACGCCCAAGGTCGCTTTCGTGGCGCCGCCGGCCGACTACAAGGCATCGAGCGGCAAGCAGGTGAAGGCCCAGGACATCGACCTGCTGGTGCGAGCCCTGTCCATGGGCAAGCTGCACCACGCCATGATGGGCACGGCCTCGGTGGCCATCGCAACCGCAGCAGCCGTCCCCGGCACGCTCGTCAACCTGGCGGCCGGCGGTGGCGAGCGTGACGCCGTGCGCTTCGGCCACCCGTCAGGCGTGCTGCGCGTCGGTGCCCAGGCACGCCAGGTCGATGACCAGTGGACGGTCACCAAGGCTGTTATGAGCCGCAGCGCCCGCATCCTGATGGAAGGCTTTGTCCGCGTTCCTGGCGGCAGCTTCTGATTCGAGAGTTCCCCATGTCCACCCGCAAGCAACTCAAGTCCCTCGTCGAAGCTCGCCGTGGCGTGCTCGTGCCCGGCGCGTTCAATGCGCTGTCCGCCAAGGTCATCGAAGACCTCGGCTTCGAGGCGCTGTACGTCACCGGCGCCGGCGTCACCAACATGTGGTTCGGCATGCCCGACCAGGGCTTCATGGGCCTGGCCGAAATCGCCGACCACACAGCCCGCATCCGCGATGCGGTAAACCTGCCCCTCATCGTCGACGCCGACACCGGATTCGGCAACGCGCTGAACGTCATCCACACCGTGCGCACGCTCGAACGCGCCGGCGCCGACTGCATCCAGCTCGAAGACCAAGTCGCGCCCAAGCGCTGCGGCCATTTCTCGGGCAAGGAGGTCATCTCCACCGAGGAGGCCGTGAGCAAGATCAAAGCCGCCGTCGACGCCCGCCGCGACGCCGACTTCATGGTCATGGCCCGCACCGATGCCGCCGCCACGCTGGGCTTCGAGGCCGCCATCGAGCGCGCGCAGAAGTTCGCCGAGGCCGGCGCTGACATCCTCTTCGTCGAGGCCGTCACGAAGGAAGACGAGGTGCGCGCGCTGCCGCAGCGCCTGGCCAAGCCTCAGCTGATGAACATGGTCATCGGCGGCAAGACGCCCATCTTCGGTGCCGAGGAGCTGGGCCGCCTAGGCTACGGCATCGTGCTGTACGCCAACGCCGCGCTGCAGGGTGCCGTCATGGGCATGCAGAAGGCGCTGACCACGCTGCGCGACGAGAAGCAGGTGCTGGAGTCCAGTGGGCTTGTCGCGCCCTTTGCCGAGCGGCAGCGCCTTCTGGGCAAGCCGGAGTGGGACGAGCTTGAACGCCGCTACACCTGAGCTGGGCCCGCTGCAGCCGCGTGCGCTCTACGAGGTGATTGCCAATCACCTGCGCGAACGCATCCTGCAGCACGACCTGGCGGCCGGCACGCCGCTCGACGAAGCCGAACTGGCGCGGCACTACGGCGTCAGCCGCACACCGGTGCGCGAAGCCATCAAGGTGTTGACCTTCGAGGGGTTGCTGGAGAGCCCGATGCGCCGCGCAGTCACGGTGCGTGCCGTTGACCATGCCCTGCACGACGAGGCGCTGGCGTTGGAGGCGCTGCTGCAGTCTTACGCTGAGCACAACGGGCTGCTGTCGACGCGCGCGGGCGCGCTACTTCCTGTTCTCGTGAACCTGGTCGAGCAGAGGCTGCGCCATACAAGGCCTCGACCGGCAGCTCCTACTTGAGGCCGGGTAGGCTCCCGGCTCCACGACATCGTGTGCAGCGCTGCCCATTTCATGCCATCCCATTCCGCCCGCGCCTGGATACGCCTGCCCTCCGGCGCAGCCCTGGACCTTATCAATCCGTCGCCCGATGCTTGGACCGATGAAGACTTGGCGCTGCGCTTGGCCCGCACCTACCGCTGGGGTGGGGAGTCCACCTGGACCTGGCCGCTATCGGTTGCCCAGCACTCACTGCTCGTGCTGGCTCTGCGACGCCAGTGGGCCGAGGTGCCGTTGACGGCTGGCGAAGAGCTGGCCGAACTGTTGCACGACGCTGAGGAAGGCTTTCTTGGCTTCGACTGCATCTCGCCGCTGAAGCGCGTGCTGGGCGCGCCCTTCCAGGCCGTGGCCGAGCGATTGATGCAGGCCATCACCACGCGCTACCGACTGCCCGACTGGACACCAGATGCGTACGTCCAACACAAGCATGCAGACAGCGTGGCTGCCGCATCTGAGGCCGTCTACTGCACCGGCTGGTCACGGGACGAGGTTCGCGAAGTGCTGGGCATCAGCCATCCGGTGCTGGACACTGATCCGCTGCAGGTCGTCTACGGCGGCGCGGCGTGGGAACCTTGGCCATCGGATGTGGCTGCAAGGCGATTTCTGGAAGAGTTGCTTCGCTTGACCGGTCAAGACTGCTGATGCCGACGTTCAAGTTGCCATCAGCCGCTTCGCACCAGTACGTTGGCTGACGGCAAGCCGGCAAGCAACGCAGCAGCTCTTGCGAGAGCCAACTCAATGCGAGTTGCATCGGCGCGCTGCAACCGCAACACGCGGGCCAATCCAGTCCAGACTTCGACCTGCTCGCCGAGTTCAGCGTCTTCGACCTGAGTCAGCTCCGCGAATTGTTGTGCCGCCTTCTGCAACATTTCCTCGTGCAGTGCCCATGCCCCATGCCGCCCGCGCGGGAGCCGCAGCGACTCGGCCGTGGTCAATGTGACCTTGGCCATATTCAATCGGTCTGCCGTCGAGAGCGCGCGATGTTTGTCCGCCTTCTCAAAGAGCAGGCAGGCCACCTGAGGGCGCTCCAATACTTGCGCGAGCCGTGCCGCTTCCAGGTCTTGCGCGTTCGGCGCGGCGTTGGCCAATCGCCTCAACCAAGCCGCAGCTGAGGAGGTACGCCCTGCCGCATGGCAGGCTTGCGCGAGCATCAGAAGAGCGGGGGCCATCGCCGATGACACCCCGCTCTTGGCTACTTTGGAGCACAGCTGCTCAGCAGCGTCCAGGCGCCCCTGTTCCAGCAGCGCCTTCACCCCGGCTTCGGTCGCCGGTCCTTGTCCCATCCCAGACACCGCGAATCAAAGGCCCTTGGTGTCGAAGCGCAGGCCCACCCAAGCCTGGCGGCCCAGGCCCTGGTAGTCACGGGCAGGTTCCACGCGGCGGTCGGCGGCGTTCAGCACCTTGGCCTCCAGGCGCCATTGCGGCATGAAGCGCCAGGTCGCGCGTAGGTCCAGCAGTGCATAGGCACCCAGCGTCTTGCCACTGTCAGGGCGGGCGCCAATGTCGGTCAGCGACGCGCCGGCGGTCCAGACGCCAGCGTCGTAGTCGGCGCTGAGGCTTTCCTGGTGCGCGGCACGGCGGCTCAGCCGGGTGTGGGCTGTGTCGTCCTGGGCGTCCAGGAAGTCGACCGTCGCGCGCAGGCTCCAACCGCCCCAGCGGTGGGCACCGTTCAGCGTGCCGCCCTTGAGGGTGGCCTTGGAGACATTGTTCGCACAGCCGAAGTAGCCGGCCGGGCAGTGGGTTCCGGTCGGGTCGGGGTCGTAGCCGATCAGGTCGCTCACGCGGTTGCGGTACACCGTGGCGCTGGCCGAGCTGTTGCCCGAGGCCCAGGCCAGGCCCAGCTCGCCGCTGCGGCCCGACTCCGGCCGGATGGTGGGCACGCCGTAGCCGGGGTAGTAGAGGTCGTTGAAGGTGGGCGCGCGGAAGGTTTTGCCAGCGAGAGCTCGGACCTTCAGCGTGGAGGTAAGCGCATAGCTCGCGCCGACGCTGCCGGTGGTGTTATTGCCGTAGGCCGAGTTGTCGTCACGGCGGATGCTGGCTTCGAGCGCGGCGGGGCCGAACTGGCCCGAGTAGCCGGCCACGACAGCCTTGTTGGTGCGCTTGAGCTTGGTGCTGAAGGCATCGGCCATGACCTCCTCGCGCAGGTGCTCATAGGCGAGCACGAGCTGCTGGTCGGGGCTGAACTTGATGGCGTTCTGCCAGGTGAGCTGGTCGCGGTCCGTCTTGTAACGTGCCGGGTAGGTGCCGCCGCTAAGCGAATCGTCCTTGCTGTTGGACAGCTGCAGCGTGGTGGTCCACAGGTCCGACAGCACGCCGCGGTAGTCCGCAGCGACGAGGGTTGTCTTCAGGTGGTTGCGGAAATCAGGCGAAGGGTCGGGGTTGTAGTCCGGCGGCAGGTAGTCGGCGCTGTCGTACTGGCTGTTGACCTTGTTCTGGCTCGCGTTGAGGCCGATGCGGTGGCCTTCGACAGGCGTGAAGCCCAGGCGAACGGCACCACTGGTGCGCTTGAAGCCGTCCTTGTCGGGGTTGTAGTTGCCGAACTGGTCTCCGGGGCGCAGGGCAGAGACACCGTCGCTCTTCTCGTGCGCGATGCTGGCCGAGTAGTCGAACGCGCCCTGCGAGCCGCTGATGGCCACGTTGCCCTCGTTGGAGCCGTACTCGCCGAAAGCGATGGCGCCGCTGACCTGCAGCGGACCCTTGCCACGCTTGGTGAAGATCTGGATGACACCTCCCACGCCGTCAGCGCCGTACAGGCTGGAGGCTGGGCCACGCAGCACTTCGATGCGGTCGATGTTCGCCAGGCTCATGGACTCGAATTCGGCCTGGCCCAATGTGGCTGAACCCACGCGCACGCCGTCCACCAACACGATGGTGCTGCTGGTGCCAGTGCCGCGCACGAAATAGCCCGAACTCTGACCAGGGCCACCGTTGCGGATGATCTGCAGCCCGCCAAAGCGGCGCAGCGCGTCTTCCACCGTGCCCACGCCGCTGTCGCGCAGCGTGTCGTTGTCGATCAGCACGATGTCGGCCACGCTGTTGCGCAGCGGCTGAGCCTCGCGCGTGCCGGTTACGACGACCTGCTCCAACTGGTTCTGGGCGTTCGCGGCGACGGGGAACAGGATGGCAACGGCAGCGGCCGTAGCGGAAAGGCCAAGGCCGAACACGCGTGAGCGGGAGATGTGCATGATGTATCTGGACAGACAAAAAGCAGCGACCGCTTCCCCGCGGCTGCGTGCGATATGAGCGCGCCCAAGGCACGCCCGCCTGTTGGCCGGTATCCGGGCTGGCGAGAGATGAACCCGTGTTTCCTTCCCAGGGCCCAAGGGCGCCCAGTGGCTCAGACACGTGTCGCGAAGCACGGCGTTGTGACCGACCTCGCCTCTCGCTTACCGTTGCGGGGGCAGCTCAGGTTGGGGCCTGATCCCGTCGATTCGGGTCGGCCCTTCCTGATTCCCGTTGAACTGCGTCTGGCTGAGGGCCGGGCGCGAGCACCAACAGGCAGGATGATAGTGGGTGCCATCGACCGAATGCACACGCAGATGGCCGATGAACACACGTGAAGATCCATGAAAGCCCGCAACCCCATCGTCATCCACTACGTCCACGACATGGAGCGAGCCAAGCTTTTCTACACGGCGGTCTTTGGCGTTTCGCCCGCCTTCGAGTCGCCCGACTGGACGACGCTGGACTTCGACGCCGTGCAAGTTGACCTTGCCCCCGAAAAACGTAGTTCTTGGCTGATGATGGAATCAGAGACAGGAGCTACGAGATGAATGACAAGCAAGTGCGTGGGAAGT
>RXJW01000193.1 GCA_003963005.1 Burkholderiales bacterium | reverse complement strand
AGTCGCTGACCAAGGTCGGCACGCGCAACCCGCTGTTCCTGCTCGACGAGATCGACAAGCTCGGCATGGACTTCCGTGGCGACCCGTCGTCGGCGCTGCTGGAAGTGCTCGACCCGGAGCAGAACCACACCTTCGGTGACCACTACATCGAGGTCGACTTCGACCTGTCGGATGTGATGTTCGTCGCCACGTCCAACTCGATGAACATCCCGCCGGCCCTGCTGGACCGGATGGAAGTCATCCGCCTGTCGGGCTACACGGAGGACGAGAAGGTCAACATCGCCCAAACCTACCTGCTGCCCAAGCAACGCAAGAACAACGGCGTGCAGGACGAGGAGCTGGAAGTCACCGAGTCCGCCATCCGTGGTGTGATCCGCTACTACACGCGGGAAGCCGGCGTGCGTTCGCTCGAGCGCGAGATGTCCAAGATCTGCCGCAAGGTGGTCAAGGGCATCCAGCTCAAGACCTACGAGGGCAAGGTCGTCGTCACCGAGGACAACCTCAACGACTTCCTCGGCGTCCGCAAGTACGACTTCGGTCGCGCGGAGAAGAAGAACCAGGTCGGCCAGGTGGTCGGCCTCGCGTGGACGGAAGTGGGCGGCGACCTGCTGACCATCGAAGCGACCGCCATGCCGGGCAAGGGCAACATCATCCGCACCGGCTCGCTGGGCGACGTGATGAAAGAGTCCGTCGAGGCTGCTCGCACGGTCGTGCGCTCACGCGCTCGCCGCCTGGGCATCAAGGACGAGGTGTTCGAGAAGCGCGACGTGCACGTCCACGTGCCGGACGGCGCCACGCCCAAGGACGGCCCGAGCGCGGGCGCTGCGATGACGACGGCCTTCGTGTCGGCGCTCACGGGCATCCCGGTGCGCGCGGATGTCGCCATGACCGGCGAGATCACGCTGCGTGGCGAAGTCACCGCGATCGGCGGCCTGAAGGAGAAGCTGCTCGCGGCCCACCGCGGCGGCATCAAGACGGTCATGATCCCGGAAGAGAACGTCAAGGACCTCCAGGACATTCCCGAGAACGTCAAGAACCAGCTCGAGATCGTGCCGGTCCGCTGGATCGAACGCGTGCTCGAAGTGGCGCTGGAATCGGTGCCCACGCCGCTGCCGGACGAGGAAGTCCCGGTGGCCGCGGCCAAGCCGGAAGAGGGCAAGGCCGTGACCCCGGTGGTCCCTCACTGAAGAAGTGCTGCTGGCTTGCAATCCAGTCAAAATCTGGATTACAATGCCAGCTTCGCTAGATCGCAAAAACGATTCGGCGAACAATTGCAGACAAGGCGGTGAAAGCCGGCATGTCACGCAATGCGGGTGTAGCTCAGTTGGTAGAGCGCAACCTTGCCAAGGTTGAGGTCACGAGTTCGAGCCTCGTTACCCGCTCCAGTTTTGAGAAGGGAAGCCCCGGCTTCCCTTTTTCGTCAAAGCCGCACCAATGGCTTTGATCAGGGTTTACGGCGGCGCGATAGCAAAGCGGTTATGCCCCGGATTGCAAATCCGGTTAGTCCGGTTCGACTCCGGATCGCGCCTCCAAGACACGCATTTGCGGGTGTAGCTCAGTTGGTAGAGCGCAACCTTGCCAAGGTTGAGGTCACGAGTTCGAGCCTCGTTACCCGCTCCAGAATATCGGTCGCACCGATGTCCAGCCCCGGCAGGCTGTACGAAATGCGCGGGTGTAGCTCAGTTGGTAGAGCGCAACCTTGCCAAGGTTGAGGTCACGAGTTCGAGCCTCGTTACCCGCTCCAGATCACGGGAGATTCGAGAAATCGAATCTCCCGTTTTCATTGGTGCGGCTGCCGATAATGCGGGCGCCCGCCCGGGTGGCGAAATCGGTAAACGCAGCGGACTTAAAATCCGCCGCCCTCAACAGGCGTACGGGTTCAAGTCCCGTCCCGGGCACCATAACCGTTTGACACGGTAGTGATCACAGGCACACAGAAGGGCTGTTTTCATGGGAGCGGAGGCCATGATATCAGAGTTGTTATATCTCCGTTTGACACCATAGGCTACGCACCCATTACGCGCAGATCACGCGCGTGATTACGCAAGGGAGCACATGGCTTATCTGAGGAAGACTGCCACCGGTGGGTGGCGCGCTGAGGTCGTGCGTAAAGGCGTGCGTACTTCGCAGACCTTCGAACGCAAGGCAGAGGCCGAGGCCTGGGCCGCGAAGATCGAGTCGGACATCCTGGCCGGCGCGCGCGGGGCGTTCCCCAGCAAGACGCTGGCCGAGGCGCTCGATGACTACGAGCTCAAGGTGTCATCACAGAAGCGCAGCGGCCACTTCGAGGAGCTGCGGTTCAAAGCGCTGAAGCGAGACTTCCCCGACCTCGCCGGCAAGGTGATGCACAAGATCACGACGGCCGACCTGGCCGCCTGGCGCGACGCCCGGTTGGAGAAGGTCAGCGGCTCGACCGTCATCCGAGAGTCGCACGTCCTGCGCCACGTCTGGACCGTGGCGGCAAACGAGTGGAAGTGGTGCGAGGAGCCCGGCCCGTGGAAGGGTCTGCGCATGCCACGCGAGAACAAGCCCCGCACCAGGCGTGTGCCGTGGACCGAGGTGAAGCAGATCTGTAGGTGGGCGGGACTGCGCAGCGGCGTTGCACCAAAGACCGGACAGGGGCGTGCAGCCATGGCCTTCCTCGTGGCGCTGAGGACCGCCATGCGGGCGGGCGAGGTGGCGGGGCTGGAGCTGCGCGACGTCGACCTGGCCAAGCGCGTGGTGACCCTGCGGCGCCACAAGACCTACGAGATCGTCGGCGAGCGCACGGTGCCCGTGACGAAGCAGGCGGCAAGGCTGCTGGGCGTCATGATGGAAGACGCCAAGTCCGCGGGGCGAGATCTGCTGTTCGACATGTCGCCGATGACGCTGTCAGTTAGCTTCAAGAAGCTGACCAGCATGTGCGGCGTGAAAGGTCTTCACTTCCACGACAGCCGCGGTGAGGCGCTGACAATTCTGTCGAAGCGCATGGACGCCATGCGGTTGGCCAGGATCAGCGGCCACCGCGACATCAACGTCCTGCTCAACACCTACTACCGCGAGACCGCGGAGCAGGTGGCGGCTGGCCTCTAGCGCTTCTTGGCCAGGTAGCGCTCGACGTCCGAACGCCGCCAGCGCCGGGTCTTCTGGCTGAGGTTCACGACCGGCTTGGGGAAGTCGTGCCGGGTGACGACGCGCGCCGTCGTGTGGCGCCTGCAGCAGCCGATCATCTCGGCGATGGCCTTGGTGTCGATGAGGTCGGTCATGGTCAGAACGGGATGTTGTCGAACTCGTACTCCTCGCAGCCGATGCGCTTCACTTCGGGCGGCGGGACCATGTCGTACTTCTTGCAGTGAGCGCCACCGCCGTGTGCGCAGGTGTCGCACCTGGCGCTGGCCACTCGGTTGCGCAAGTACCTGGCCTGGCTCTCGTGATACTCGGCGAGCGCGACCATCATTGGCTTGGTGAGTGCGGGGCTGGCGGTCATTCTTTGAACTCCACGTCGATGATCTCGGGGTACTTGCCCTTGGTCATGGTTGCTGCGATGGGCGTGCGAAGTGCGCCCTGCTGGGCCAGCACGACGGCGTCTGCCGTGCTGCTGGGAAGCCAGCCGTTGGGGTCTTTGACGCGGCGCTCCCACCAGCCTTCGGCCTGGAGGCGCATCGGCCCGCGGCGGTCGAAGTGCACGTACTCGGTGGCCACGACCTGGAGGCCGGACTTGTAGAGCACGCGCATGCAATCGGGGCTGCCCTCCTTGCTGTGCCGGTAGTACTCGCAGGCCGTCAGGTCGTGGCGTGCGTACTTCGGCTTCTGGCCGCTCATGACCGGCGCGTCCTTGACGGTGGCGTCGTGGTTGATGCGCTCGGGCGGCGGGAAGTCATGGCCGCAGCTCGTGCACTTCAGCCTGGCCGTGGCGTTCTGGCTGCCGCAGTTCGGGCACAGCTTGAAGGGCGGCGGGCCGCCGCGGCCGGGCATCGGTACACGGCCCTTGATCTCGTCGACGGGGCCCATCGCCAGCGTCGTCTCGGTGAAGTCCAGCCACAGGCAGTCGGGCTTGCCGTTACGCGTCGACTCGCTGATGTGCTGGCCGATCAGGCGCATGCCGCGGCCGGCGATCTGCACGTACAGCACCGGGCTCTTGGTCGCCCGCATCAGCGCGATACAGTCGATCTCCGGCACGTCGAAGCCGGTCGTCGCGACGGCCACGTTGACCAGGCAGGTGAACTGGCCTGCGCGGTAGCGCTGAACGATCTGATCGCGCTCCTTGCTTGGCAGCTTTTTCGTGTCGCCGTGGATCACTTCTGCCGAGATTCCTAGCCAGCGCAAGCAGTCGCGGATGTGCGTGGCGTGCTCGATGGTCACGCCGAACACGATCCAGCGCTTGCGGCCCTGGGCTGTGGCGCGTGCGATCAGCTCACGGCACGCGGCCTCGATGAGCTCGGGCTTGTCGCTGGCTTCGGCAAGCTCGTTGACTTTGAAGTCGCCGGTTGTTGTGTCGACGGCCACGCCCTCCGTGCCGATGCGCGTGGCCACATCGGCCGTCACGAGCGGGCACAGGAAGCCTTCGTCGACCAGGCGCTTCATCGGCACGCCGGCAGCGATGGCGTTGAACAGCGGCTCGGCGCCGGCCGTCAGCCAGACGCCGTTGCCGCGGAAGGGTGTTCCCGTCCACCCGAACACCCTGCAGTGCGGGTTGTAGCGATGCAGATCCTTCAGGAAGTTGCGCCACATGCCCTGCTCTTTGGTCTGGATCTGGTGGCACTCGTCGGCCATCACGATGTCGATGCGACCGAGCAGGTGCGCGATCTTGTAGACCGAACCGATGGTTGCGTATGTGATCTGGCGGCCGACGACCTTGCGGCCGAAGCTGGCACTGACGATGCCAAGGTCGACGCCTGGCCAGACCTTCATGAGCTTCTCGGCGTTCTGCTGGAGCAGCTCTTTCTGAGGCACGATGACCAGCACGCGCGTGCCTGGGTACTCGTAGTCGGCGCGCTGGCAGACGGCGGCGATCATCACGGACTTGCCGCTGCCGACGCTGCAGTCCATGATCGGGTTGCCGTCTTCGTGCTGCTCGAGCCAGGCCCACAGGCCCTCGATGGCGTCTACTTGGTAGTCTCGGAGTTGCATTGCTGAGCGAGTTCGAAGATTGACGTGGCGCGCGTGATGCCGTTGAAGTAGCTCGGCGTCTCGCGCTTTTTCTTGCGCTGCAGCGGCTCTGGTGTGGGGCCGACAGCCGTGTAGACGGCGACGAACCACCGGCCGCGGGATCCGTCTGGGCACCTGACCTTCTTGGACTTGAAGAAGCCCTTGGTCTTGGCGCGCTCCATCAGCTTCCTGGCTGAGCGACCGCCTGGCGGCTCACCGCAGGCGACGACCGCCTGCTCGACGGTGATGCTGACGCGGTGCGTCTTGCAGTGGACGTGCACCGAGCGCGCCCACAGGTTGAGGCGGCGCGGCTTCATCCGATGATCTTGGCCGTCGGGAACATCCCCTTCAGTTCACCGGCGATGGGGATGCCGGCCTTGTCGGGGCACGCGTGGATCTCGGCGCTGCTGAAGGCGGCCGGTCCCTCGCCGTTGGCGAAGAGCTTGCCGTTCTTGCGGACGCGGTACACGACATCACCATTGTGATAGTCCTGGGGCTCGGCAACGTTGGCCAGGAAGATCGGGATGTAGCGGTGGCCGCCGCAGCCCGCGCGCTGCGCGTCAAGCGGGATGTCGGACTCCCATCGGGCGCACGCCCAGGTGCCGCTGCCGTCGGGCTGTGGGCGGTCCAGCACGGGCGTCGCGTGCGCGCAACTGCGGCACGTCGGCTCCGGCACCTGCTCGCCGAAGCACAGGTCTTTGAAGTCGCAGAACTTGCACTCGAAGGCGCCAGGCTCTGCGGCCACGCCAGCCGGCGGGATGTCGGCCTGGATGATGGCCAGCGCCTTCGCCTTCTCGGCCTCGGCGAACGGCTTGTCGAGCGTGATCCACTCGTCGTGCATCTCGTCCTTGTCCTTGTCCTTGGCCAGGTACAGCGCGCGGTCGAGGCCCATCTCCAGCATGTAGATCTGCATCTGGCTGTAGTGCTCGGGCTTGGCGATCTTCACGCCCTTCGAGACGAGCGTCAGGAAGCTCTTGTGGCTGTGAGTCTTGAACTCCAGCACGGCCCAGGTCTTGGGTGCGTACGGCAGGCCCGTGGCCACGCCGTCCAGGCTGCCGGCGAAGTGGCCGCCGTGCGCCGTGAAGCGGAACTGCTGGCCGTTCTCGTCGTGGCTGACGACCTGGGCGCCGATGGCCTTGAGGTCGTCGATGAACCGCGGCTCGGCCAGGTGGCCGGTCTTGAAGAGCTGCAAAAGGCGGCCCTCGTGCTTGATGTTCTTGGCCCAGCGCCAGGTGTACCAGACCTGGCGGCGGCAGGGCTTGCCGATCAGGCTCGCGCCGAGGTGGGCGCGGCGGCCGTCTTCCTGGGTCTTCTCGAGGTACTCGTAGATGGCACGCGTCACGCGGCCGAGTCGGGCGTCGACAACTTCTTGGGGCATTGCAGCCATGCTGATCTCCGTGTTGCAGGGGAATGCGCGCCGCGACGCGCATTGCTCTACAGGCCCGCAGGCCTGTGGAGATCAGCCCTGGGGGGCGTCGGTGCCCGGCAGATCGGGCTGCTCGTCGCTGGTCACGCCAGCGGTCTGGATCTCCACGCCCTGCTGGACGGCGGCGACCAGCTCGTGCTGGGTGGCCAGCTCGGCCTTGAAGAAGTTGCCGACGATGTGGTTGATGGCGCCGCGCGCCGTCGGTGCGTCGACCAGGGCGATGCCGCCGTCGGGGGTGTTGACCTTGTAGATGCGGGTCTTCTTTTCGTTAGCCATTGTGATACTCGTCTTTCGTGAAAAGGGCCAGCCGTCAGGCCGACTTACGGGTGGAGTTGGCGGGGAACAGGTCGGCGACGATGCGCTTCAGCTGTTCGTTGCGGCGGGTGAGCAGCTCGTGCTCGTCGATCAGGTCGATCACGTTGTCGAAGTCGATGTCCTCCTTCGCGCAGGCCTGCGTGATCCTGGTCTCGTACTCGAGCAGCTTGGCCTCGTTGTCGGCCAGCTTCATCTCGGCCTTGGCCTTGACCTTGCGGGCGCGCAGCGGGGCCAGGCTCTCGTCGAGGGCCTGCTTGGACATCGCCAAGATTTCCTTCAGCGGTTTGAGTTTCATAGCAGTAGTAGCTTTCGGTTGGGGAGTGGCTTCGGCTTGGCGGCCGGCGCCGGTTGTGCCGCCTGGGCGGGCTTTTCGTAGCGCTGGTTGTGATACAGCAGCTGCTGCATGTATTCGAGCTCGGCCTGCGACGGCGTGATCCGAGGCTGGCCGTTGGGGTGGAAGCGGCTGTCGACGAACTGCTCGCGCATCCGCACTCCACCCAGGCGCTCCGCCTCACGAAGCGCCTGGGCCTGCAGCCGCTCCAGCTCTCGGACTCGCTCCTTCTGCTGGACCCTATCGAGCTCGTCCAGGAACGAGTCGTAGGGGTGCTTGCTGAACGGGCCAGCCATGGCCTCAGCTCGCGCGCTTCATCCACGGCGGCGTCGGGCGGCCCGTGGGCTGCTCGGCGGCCGGCTGGGCGGCGGGCGACTCAGAAGGGGACGTCGTCGTCGAGGTCGTCGAACCATCCTGGGGTTCCAGGCTTTGCTGCGCCGGAGCCTGGGCCGGCTGAGAAGGGCCCGCGGCGGGCGCAGGCGTGGCCACAGGCGCTTTGAACGAGGCGGGTGAGGCCGGGGTAGCCACCGGGGGGCGGAAGCCGCCAGGGGCCGCGCCTTGGGCTGCGCCGGCCGGCTTCCAGGCGACGGGCTTGTTCTTGTCGTCGTACTGGCCGCTTTCGTCCTTCTCGATCTTGATCTTCACGAGCATCGGCACGTTGTGCAGCTTGACGCTGTCGTCCAGCACCTGATTGCCGAGGCCAGCGGCTTCGCAGATCTCGCGGAGCTCGGACTGCGCGATGCGCTGGGCGTCGGCGCTCGGGTTCACGATGTTCAGGTACTGCCACATCTTGCGGCCCTTGAAGCCGTCCTGAAGGCAGGTGTAGGTCAGGCCCAGCACCTGGCTGCCGGGCTTGCGACCGGCCTTGAGCTCGCTCTCGGTGATCGAGAACATGTACTCGCCGGCCGGCATGGCGCCGCGCTCTTCGCGCTTATCGGCGGACTGGGGGTTGAAGTTCAGCTTAGCCATTGTGATATCTCCAGTTTGGCTGTTGTGGAATCAGTAGGACTTGCCGCCTGCAGCAGCGCGGGCTTCGGGTTTGTGGTCGGGGCGGACAGCGTTGAAGGCCATCTTCTCGGCGATGGCGCCGCCGAGATCCAGGCCGAGGGCGCCGGCCAGGTCGGCGATGCGGATCACGGCATCAGCCAGCTCGACCTCCAGCATCGGGCGGTGCGGCAGCTTGTCGTCCATCATGCCCTTGCGGTGCCCTTCCATGGCTTCGCTGACCTCGCTGTGCGTCAGACACAGCTTCTCGGCGACCAAGGACTTGGCCAGGCGACGTTCCAGGACCGTCAGCGGCGCGTTGATGATGCGCTTCAGGTCATGCTTCTCGCCGCTCTCGTTCAGCGTCCACCAGCCGGCGCGCTCGGACGCGCCGTGGCAGGCTTCCTGAATTTGACGACCGGCGTTGGCGATGAACACAGAGTCCAGGGTGGTGTCCGTGCTCATGCCGCCACCTGCTGCGGGTTCATGGCGGCGTTGAAGCTCTCGTACGAGAACGGCAGCTCCGGCGGCAGCTGGTAGCGGTTCTTGGCGTAGTAGCTCGGCCGCTCCTCGGTGTACATCACACGCTCGCCGGTGCCGACGCCGCGCGTGACCTTCTGGTTGAAGCCCTTGTCGGTCTGCTGGGTGTAGGTCCGGTAGTTGGCGAACAGCACGGCGTCAGCCCACTCCTGCACGATGGCGGTGGCGCCCTTGTGCAGCTTCAGGGTGTAGCGGTCGTACGGCTCCGACGACGGGTCGTTGTAGGCCTTGACGTCGCAGTGCGCCAGCAGGATCACCTGCATGCCGCGCTGCTCGCGGAGCACGTTCAGGCCGTCCAGGTACTCGCGCCACAGGTCGTTGGCGTAGGCGTAGCCCTTGCCGTAGCCGAAGTCCTCGATGTCCTTCTTGCTGTGGCGCGTCGCGGTCTCGGCCCAGATCATGGGTTCGAACCAGTCGAGGGTGTCGAGCACGACGGTCTGGAAGTCGTGCGGCTGCTCGACCAGCGTGCCCAGCGCCTCGACGGCTTCGGCGTAGCTCTTGATCTGCGGGAACACCGGCACGTCCAGGCGGCCGATGCCGTCCTCGAAGGGCAGCACGATGGGGTTTGGGGCCATGGCGCCGAAGGTGGTCTTGCCGACGCCGTGCGGCGCGTACAGCACCAGGCGTGGCGGTTTCTGGGGTGCACCGCGGGTGATCGATGCGAGGTCAAAGCCCATGGTTGGTCTCCTGGTTGGGCGGTTGGGGAATCAGGCGGGCACGAGACCGAAGGTGACCTTCGGCATCGGTGCCTTGCTGGACGGGCGGTCGGGGCCTTCGAAGCCGGCCATGGCCATGCCGATCTCGACCTCCGAGAAGCGGGTGGCGCGGATGTCGCGGCTCACGATGACGTGCTCGACACGATCACGGCTGTCGACACGCTTCAGGTAGCCGACCTCACGGCCGGAGATGTGGACACGCAAGCGGTAGAGCATCACTTGTCACCCTTCATCTTGATCGTGCACTTCAGCTCGCCGATGGACGTCGAGTAGTACTGCGCGGCGACAGCGGCGTGCTCTGGGCCGAGTGCACGCATGGCCTTGGTGTCGATCTCCGCCTTGAAGCGGAAGATGTTCTGGACGTCGACGGGCAGCTTCTCCCAGTCGCCGTGGATGGCGGCCGTGTTGGCTTTCCGCGTGGCCTCTCGGCTGAACGTGACGGTCGCGGCGCCGAGAACGTCCAGGCTCGTGCTGCCCTCGTCCTTGACGGTGACGTGCGGCTTGGCCAGCTCTTCGATCTGCCGGGCGTAGCCCTGCGCCGTGGCGATGTGCGGCCGCGATGCGATGGCCGCCTGTGCCAGCGCTGCGTCGCGCTTGCGGATCAGCTCGAGGATCTCCTCGAGGTTGGGTTTTGCTTCGCTCATCACAGCGCTCCGACGATCAGGCAAAACGAGCACAGGCCGACGCAGACGGCTGCGATGTACCAGTCCGTGCGGTCCTTGGTGGGCTTGACGCGGATCTCGACTGCGCATGCGGCGTCGATCTCCTGGCGTGTCTTGATGCGGTGTTGCATGGTGGTGACTGTATAAGCAATGTGATAATGCCGCGTCACATAAGTTGCGCCGCGACAGCGAACACGCTGTTGGGGATCATGCCGGCGCGGGCAGCGGCGACGGACTGCTTGGCGCGGCGACGCGCAGCCTCGGCGTCGAGCGCGTCCAGGTCGGGCTCTTCGGCGCCAACACGGCGGCTGCGCATCTCAGCGACGAAGCGCTTGGCGTCCTCGGGGATCTCTTCGTCGTCGCCGGGGCCGAGCGCCCACATCAGGGTCTTGTGGCCGGTGGCTTGCGTGTGTTCGGCGTCAATGCCGCAGATGTGCGCCTGGCCCTTGGCTTGCAGCAGCTTCATGTAGGCCGACAGCGGCGTCTTCATCTCGCAGCCGATCACTTCGCGGAGCATCGGCGTCGAGGCCCGGCCGCCGAGCTTCTCCATGGCGGCGAGGATCCTGGCCAGCGTGCGTGCCGCGCCGGGCTGGCCGGTCTCGTTGACGTAGAAGGTCATATTGGACCGGCGCAGGTTGGTCGGGTCGCCGTCGGCGAACCGCGTGCGCAGGCCGACAGGCAGCCGCTTGTTCTCGAGGGCGTAGATGACTCGCGTGGCCAGCACGCCGTTGCTGTGCACGCTGACGACGGAGAAGGCGTTCTTGCTGCCGCGGCGCTTCACGTAGACAGCGCTGGTGCCGTCGACGCGACGCGTGATGGCGCCGGTCTTTGGGTTGTAGATGAAGTACTTGCGCAGCAGTTCAGCGGTGATCTCGGAGGGCTTCATTGGGCGTCCTTTGCAAAGCCGGTGGCGATGGCGGCGCGCAGGTAGTCGGCGCGCATCTGGTGGAAGCGGGCCATGCGGTTGTCGCAGGCCATGATGGCCTCGTCGAGCTTGACGAGGTGGTGCTGCTCGAAGGTGCGGGCCTCGAGGAGCGTGAGGGGAGGGCGGCTGTTCTGGGGTTGGGCGTGCATGGTGGGCCTCACGAAACGCGGTGGTGGTAGAGCTTGTTGTTGATGACGACCAAGGCGCGACGGCCCCGGGTGACGGCCTCGGTATCGAGCTCCTGGCCGCGGTGGCCGATGCGCTTGGCGAAGTCCATGCCGAAGCCGTTGCGAGCCAGCCAGAACGTGCGGCCAATCTGCTCGCTGTTCATGCCAGACGTCAGCAGCAGCGTGGCGTTGCCGACCAGGAACTCGTCTACCTCGGCGCGGATCTCGTCGCGGCTGCAGTCTTCGATGTCCCAGGATCCGTAGAGGCGGAACTCGTCGCGGTGGCGGCTGGTGAGGAGAGCCGCCGCGATGTAGCCGGCGACTGCGATGTCCTTGTTAATCATTGTGATAGTCACGGTTGGAATTGAAAGACGTTGCCGGCGGCCAGCGGCTCGCTGGTGCGCAGCTCGTTGAACACCTTAGTGGGGGCCGTCAGGCAGCGCAGGTGACCGCTGCTGTCCATCAGGCCGATCTCCACCCAGGCGCCGGGCGACTCGCGGTAGCTGTCGCGTGCGTCGGGCCAGCAACCCTTGCGCGCCACGATGCGGCACTGGCCAGCCTGGTCGCTGAACGCCGGCACGATGTAGACCGTGGTGGCGCTGGGCTCGTGCTCGAAGGGCTTGTTGTTGATGCCCTGCATGCCGCGCCAGCGGTCGATCTGGCGCTCGCAGGCGCCGATCTGGTACTGGCGCTGCTCGTGCTCGCTGCCGAACCGCACGGGGATGTCCAGGGCGCGCAGGTTGGCGATGTGCTCTCCCAGGACGTGGGGCACGTTGACGGCCACGAACTCCTCGCGGGTGTGCCCCTGGAGGTCTCGGATCCGCCAGGCGGCGGCGTCGATGACGGAACGGATGTCGGCGATTCTCATGGTGATGGATGGGTTGGCCACACTGACCAGCCGCGAGGGCTGGTCGCTGGGGTCAGTAGTCGGTCGGCACGAGGTTGCCGAAGTCGTCGCAAACAGCCAGCCGCGGGCCGACGTGGGCGGGGCCGAAGCCGGCGTCGTGGTGCCAGCTCCAGACGTAGAAGAACCGCGGGTCAAGGTTCCAGCGGTGGAACTCGAAGTGCTCCATGTCGTTCTCCATTCAGGCGGGGATGCGGTCGAGGAGGGCTTCAGCGGCGGCCACCTCCGCCCATTCGCCGCCGAGGGTTGCAAAGGTCACGGTGGCGGTGTTCAGGCGGCGCAGCGCCTCCACCAGCTCGCTGTAGGTCGGCAGGCCGGCATCGTTGGTGTGGGCGTTGGCGTTGGCGATGGCTTCGGTCTGGGCTTGGTTCATCTCGATCTCCTGTTGCTGTGTCGCCATCATAACCATTGTGATACTTGTGTCAACAGCTTTGTGATGATTTAGATGGTGCAGCAACCGCAGCACGGCGCGTCTTCGCAGCGACCGTTCTTGTTGCGGTAGAACGTGCCGCCGCTCGTGCGGAAGACGTTGCTGATGTAGCGGCCCTCGCCACGCTCGATGGCGCGGTCGCTGCGCAGGTAGGCTGCCGACGGGCCTTCCTTGTTGGAGTTCATGACGTGCCGGACCAGCGTCGCTTTCTTAGTCGCGCGGTCGTAGTCGATCACGTCGCCGGCCTTGAACTTCACGCCGGTCGCAGAGCAGGTGCCCGGGTAGCGGGCGGTCATCTGGGTCATCATGGGCTCCAGTTTGGTGGGCAGGTGGGTCAGTGGGTGAGCTAGGTCAAGTGGACCGGATCGGCACGTAGAACTGAAGAGCTTCCTGGCGGATGGGCATCGGGTACCGACCAGACATCAGAACGAAGCCCTTCAGGCGGCCGGTGTATTTGGCCCGAATCTCGTAGAGGGTCGTACTGGCTGCCGGAGCCCTCTGCCTGAAGACCTCAAAGACGGAGATGGCCCGCTCTTTCGCGACGGCCGGGAACGACCTGTCGTACTCACTAAGTGGCTTTTCAGTCATGATCATCCTTTCTTGAAGCTCACGTCGACGTAGCTCTTCTGCGCCTCGCGCCGGGCCTCGCCGGCCGTCTCGAAGCGGTCGACGCGGCCGGTGTTGTGCAACAGCAGCCAGGGCTCTTCGGCGCGGTGGCCAGGTGCAGCCGGATGCTGCTTGTTGATGGTGGCCACGAAGTCGCGGCGTGAGTAGACGTAGATCACCGCACCAGCTCTCCGTTGCGCACGGTGGCGACTCGGCTCACGGAGTAGCCTTCGGCGCTGTTGTCGTGGGCCTCGAGGTTGAAGTGCCTCAAGTGGCGCTTCAAGGCCAGGCTGACGGCGTTCTTGGTGGTGCCGCCATCGATGCGGAGGAACGGGACTTTGGCCTGCTTGCCGTCGGCGTTCACGAGGTAGGCGTGGTACTCGGTGCTCATGTCGATCTCCAGTGAGTTGCGATGCCGTGATTATAACAGTTGTGATATTTGCGTCAACAGCATTGTGATGCCGACACGCCACGCTCAGCCCGCACGCCGGTGATTTCCTCGAGGCCACGCCGCACGCCGTTCTTCGGCATCAGCATGACCTGGCCGGTGCTCTTCTCGAGGCCGACGTACTTGCGGTACAGGTCTGGGTCGTTGAGCAGCTCGGGCTGCTCGGTGGCCAGGCGCGCTGCGGTCTTCAGATCGGCCTCGCTGGCCATGATGCAGAACACGCACGAGAACCGTGACATGCCGAGCTCGTAGACGCGGTGCGGGCGCTGGCCGGCGGCCTTGATGACGTCGAACACCTGCTCGGTCGTCCAGTCGTGGATCGGCAGCCAGTCGTACCACTCGCGGCCAGCCTTGCTGTTGCCATTGTTGAGCTTGAACGTCTCGAGCTTGGCGCGGCTGCTGCTCTCCTCGGCGCGCATGCCCATGCAGTTGACGACCAGGCCCCAGTCGCGCACGCCTGCGGCCTTGCGCTCGCGGGTGATGTGGCGGATCGTGCGCTCGATGGGGCCGCGCTTGAGGTCGCTGGTGCACTGGCGCTGCTGCGGGCTGGGGAACATGCCGCGCTCGGCGATCATCTGC
>RXJW01000065.1 GCA_003963005.1 Burkholderiales bacterium | reverse complement strand
GGTGGAGCTGCCGCATGCGCTGGAGCGCAAGTACCCGCGGGCCGGTGTCAGCTGGGGATGGTTCTGGGTCTTCCCTCAAGACCATCACTCCACTGATCCCCGCAGCGGCGTCTTTCGCCGGCACCATCTCTACGACGAGACCTTTCAGCGCGCGTTCAAGCGCGCGGTTCAGGCTTCAGCCATTGACAAGCCCGCCACGCCACACACGCTGCGGCACTGTTTTGCGACCCATCTGCTTCAGGCAGGAAGCGACATCCGCACCGTGCAGGAGTTGCTTGGGCATGCCGACGTGGCGACGACCATGGTCTACACCCATGTGCTCAAGATGGGTGGCGGCGCCGTGCGCAGCCCGCTGGATTGCCTGCCAACTACCGAACTGCCGCAAAGCGGACCTTGGTGAACTTCCGCTGTCAGCCTATACCTGCCGCGTCATTCAGCTGCGAGTCACGCCTCTCAGGCAGCATGGCAGCCAGAACGATGACCTGACGGCGCACGCTTCGATTCGGTCGGAGCGTTTTTCGCCGTCCCCCGCGGCGAGGCTGACAACGCGCCAAGCCGAAGGCCACGGCCAACCGCTCAGCGCAGCGCCTGCATCAGCCCCTCCAGGCTGTCCAGGTTGTGCACCGGCAGGTGGCGGCTGACCTCGGGCAGCAGTGCGCGCACGCCCGAGGCGCGGGGCTCGAAGCCGTCGAAGCGCAGCAGCGGGTTCAGCCAGATCAGCTCGCGGCAGGACAGCCGCAGCCGCTCGGCCTCGAAGGCCAGGCGCGCGGCGTCGTCGCCGCGGCCGTCGTCGACCCCGCGCTCCAGGCCGTCGGTGACGAGCAGCACGGTCGCCCCGCCGCCGCCGAGCACGCGCCGCGCCCAGTCGCGGTTGAAGGCATGCAGGCTCTGGCTGATGCGGGTGCCGCCGGCCCAGTCGGGCACGGCGGCCGAGGCGGCAGCGAGCGCGGCGTCGGGGTCGCGTGCGCGCAACTGGCGCGTCAGGCGCGTGAGCCGGGTGCCGAACACGAACACTTCCACGCCCGGCGGCTCGCGCACGCCCGCGCCGGGGTTCAGCAGGCCCTGCGCCAGGTGCAGCAGCACGCGTGAGTAGCGGCCCATCGAGCCGGAGATGTCGGCCAGCAGCACCAGCGGCCGCGGCCGGCTGCGGGGGCGCTCGCGGCGGGGTGGGGCGCCGTCCTGCCGGGCTTCGGCCCGCAACGTGGCACGCCAGTCGATGCGGCCCTGTGCCGCTGCCGCATGGCGCCGCGTGAGCTGGCGGGCCAGGCGCGGCTGCAGCGCCGCCAGCGCCGCCCGCGCCGCGGCCCATTCGGCGGCGGTCATGGTGTCGAAGTCGCGGCGCTGCAGCAGCTCGCGGTCGCTGACGGCCAGCCGTGCTTCCACCTCGACCTGTTCGGCCGGTGGCGCCTGCGCCGCCGGGGGTGACGGGAACAACGCGTCGGCCAGCCGGCGGTTCTCGGGCGGCGGCGGCGCGCCCGCGCGGCCCTGCGCCTGGGGCAGCAGCAGGGCCATGATGCGGCCAAGCAGGTCGGGGTCGCGCCAGAACACCTGGAAGGCCTGCTCGAACAGCGGCCGGTGTTCGGGCCGGTCCACGAGGCAGGTGGCCAGCGTGGCCTTGAAGTCGGCCCGTGAGGCCAGGCCCGCCACGCGCAGCGCCTGCAGGGCCAGCAGCAGGCGGTCGGCACCCACCGGCAGCCCGGCCGTGCGCAGCACGCGGCCGAAGTGCATCAGGTTGGCCGCGAGGTGGTCCATGGCGCCGCGTCGGCCTTCAGCCCTGGGCCACCTGCCGCATCTCGGCCAGCAGCCGCGCGGCGTCGCTGCCCTGCACGCGGGCGATGTCGTCCTGGTACTTGAGCAGCACGCCGAGCGTGGATTGCACGGTGGCCGGGTCCAGGCTCACCGCGTTGAGTTCCACGAGCGCGCGGGACCAGTCCAGCGTCTCGGCCAGCCCCGGCAGCTTGTACAGGTCCAGCCGCCGCAGGCCCTGCACGAAGGCCACCACGTCGGCGGCGAGCTGCGCCTCGATGCCCGGCAGCCGCGTGCGCAACACGGCGAGCTCGCGCTCGGCTTCGGGATAGTCGAGCCAGTGGTAAAGGCAGCGGCGCTTGACGGCGTCGTGGATCTCGCGGCTGCGGTTGCTCGTCAGCACCACCAGCGGTGGCGTGGCGGCCCGGATCGTGCCGAGCTCGGGCACGGTGAGCGCGAAGTCCGCCAGGAACTCCAGCAAAAAGGCCTCGAAGGGCGCGTCGGCGCGGTCGAGTTCGTCGATCAGCAGCACCGGGGCCGGCGTGGTGGTGAGGGCCTGCAGCAGCGGGCGCTCGATAAGAAAGCGCCGGTCGAACAGCTCGTCGGCCGTGCGCTGGCGATCACCGGCCTGCGCGAGGCGGATTTCCAGCATCTGCCGGGCGTAGTTCCATTCGTAGGCGGCGGCAGCGAGGTCCAGCCCTTCGTAGCACTGCAGCCGGATCAGCGGCCGGTCGAGGGCCGCGGCCAGCGCTGCGGCGATGGCCGTCTTGCCGGTGCCGGGCGCGCCTTCGAGCAGCAGCGGGCGCGACAGTCGCAGCGCGAGGAAGGCGGCCGTCGCGAGCTCGTGCGAGGGCAGGTAGCCCTGGGCCTGGAGGGCGGCGGCGGTGGCGTCGATGCTGGCCAGGGGCGAGTTCATGTCGGCAGGGCCCGGAGGATCGCGGTGACCGGAGTATCGGCGTGTGGCCACCGTCCCGGCAGGCCTGACGGCGCCGGGGCCGCGCCTTCAGCGTGCCGTGGCCGCCGGTGTGCGCAGACAGCCGGCCAGGGCCTGCACCAGCGGGCGCGCATGCCCGGCGGCCGCGCAGCGCACGGCGTGGTGCAGCTGCAGGCGGCTCAGGCCCGACCAGTCCAGCGGGCGGCCCTCGCGCGCGGCCCATGCGGTGGCGAGCGCCATCGCCATGCAGCGGTTGCCGTTCAGGAAAGGATGGATGCGCAGGAAGTCCATGAAGACCCGCGCGAGCGCCGCGGCCAGGCGGTGGGGGTCGTCGCCGGCGGGGCGCTCGGCCAGACGGGTCACCAGTTCCTCCATCGCCGCCGGGATCTGCTGCCAGGTCAGTGTCTCCAGGCGCAGCCGGCGCACCGGGCGGCGCAGCAGCACCTCGGCCGAACCCGCGCCGTCCAGCGCCGCCAGCAAGCCCACCTCACCCGACCGCAGCGCACCCGGCTGCAACTGGCGGAACGGGTGGGCCGCACCCGGTGCATAGACGCGATCGCCGCCCATCAGCAGCAGGCATCGGCCGTCGCGCAGGTGGCACAGGGCGTGCCGACCGGGCGGGCCGATGTCCTGGGGCGCGGCCTCGGTTGCGGTCAGGCCGACACGCCGGCACAGGCGCTGCCAGCCCGCGAGCGTGAGGCCGGCGTTGGGCAGCGGCCATTCGGCCTGCAAGTCGGTGAAGCGCAGCAGGTGGCCGCGCCAGCGCAGCGCGGCCACGAGGCAGGCGAGCACCGTGTCGGCCGGTTCCCGCACCTGGGCCACGCCCCATCCGAGCAGCATGTCTTCCACCGTGGCGCCGAGGGGCTGGGAGCCGGTCAGCACACGCCGGCCCGTGCCGGCTTCGGCGCCCGGTGCCGGTGACGCCGGCGTGTCGCCGCCCGTCATGGCGGTCAGCGCGGCGTAGCAGCGCGCGGCTTCCCCGACGGGCCGCTCGCCGGTCAGCTCGCGCCAGCGCAGCAGCCGCAGGGCTTCCAGCCGCAGCCAGGGGGGCCAGCGGCGCCAGGTGTCCGCGTGGTGACCCTCCAGTGCGATCTGTCCGAGTCGCACGGCGTCGATGCCGTCAGCCAGCTCCGGGCGCTGTGCCAGCCACGGGAAGGCGGCGGCGGCGGGGCAGTCTGCGGCCAGGCCCCACAGGCGCGACGCCAGCAGCAGCGCCGGCGACAAGGGGCCCTGCCGGAAGTGCCATTCGTCCAGCGCCTGCAGCCAGCGCGATCGCCGCCGGAGGCTGTCGTGCGCATCGTGTCCGCCGACGGCCGGCAGCCAGGTGTCGAGCCTGCCGGCGTGCGCCCACGCGGCGGCCGTGCGCCGCGCCCGACCCGCGCGCAGGTGGTGGAACAGGTGCAGCAGGTCGGCCGGCAGGTCCATGCCGCGGCATTGGCCGCGCTGGCGGAAGGCCGGTCAACCGCTCTCGCAGGCTCAGCTCATCAGGTCGTAGGGCCCGCCGCGCTCCAGCGCCTGGCGGTAGGCCGGGCGGGCATGGATGCGGTTCAGGAAGGCCTGGATCTTCGGGTAGGCGGCGATCACGCCCCCTCGGGCCGCGGCAGCTTCGAGCGGGAAGCTCATCTGCACGTCGGCGGCCGAGAACTCGGCGCCCGCGAACCACGGCCGGGCGGCGAGCTCGCCCTCGATGAAGCGCAGCTGGCTGTCGATGTTGGGCTGCACGAAGCTCGACAGCACCTTGTCGGCGATGCCGCGGGCGATCGGCTTCACGAAGAAGGGCATCGGGGCGCGCTTGATCTTGTTGAAGACGAGCTTCATCACCAGCGGCGGCATCGCCGAGCCCTCGGCGAAATGCAGGTAGTAGCGGTAGTGCAGCAGGTCCTGCTCGCCGGTGGGCTTCAGGCGCCCCTGGCCGTAGCGGTCCACCAGGTACTCGAGGATGGCGCCGCTCTCGGCCACGGTGACGTCGCCGTCGGTCAGCACCGGGCTCTTGCCGAGCGGGTGCACTGCGCGCAGCTCGGGCGGGGCGAGCGAGGTCGTGGCATCGCGCTGGTAATGCCGGATCTCGTAGGGCAGGCCCAGTTCTTCGAGCAGCCAGAGCACCCGTTGCGAGCGCGAGTTGTTGAGGTGGTGGACGGTGATCATGGCGTGCAGTTTAGGGACGGGCGTCGTCGTCCGGCGCCAGCACGCGGCCGAACACGAACTTCACCGCCAGCAGCCCCACGCCCGCGGCCAGCACCAGCCCCGCATGCAGGCCCCAGAAGCGCGAGCCGGGCATCACCTCCAGCAGCCCGGCCAGCCAGCCGACGAAGCTGTTGCCCAGGAACAGGTGCAGGTAGTAGATGCCGATCATCACGCCCCGCAGCACCCGCGGCGCGGCGCGCGAGTACAGCGCCAGGCCCACCGGCATGATGTTGGCGAAGCCGATGTTGTTGACCAGGGCATAGCCGAACGACCACAGCAGGCTGATGCGGGCGCCCCCGTCTTCGAGGGCCAGCGCCGGGATCATCAGCAAGGCCGGTGCGCCGGCGCTGACGAAGCAGCCCAGTGCCATCTTCGTGATCTCGTCGGGCTCGCGGCGCCGCGTGGCCCACCAGCGCCAGAAGGCGAGCGATGCCAGCATCATCGTGGTGCTGAGCAGGGCGTCCACGGCCTGCAGCCAGGTGACGGGCACCTCGAAGCCCATCACGGCCATGTCCATGTGCTGCTGCGACCACAGCGGGAAGCCGTTGTTGTACTGCTGGTTGCCGACGATCGAGAGCATCAGCAGCGGGATGATGGCCACGAGCAGGATCACCTGCTGCCAGGCGCGGCGGTCCAGCGGCGGGCGCGCGTCGGCAGCGCGTGCGGCCCCGCGCGGCGCCTCGGGCGGCAGCCAGCGCCGGCCGGCGAGGTACACCACCAGCCCGATCAGCATGCCCACGCCGGCCGAGCCGAAGCCCCAGTGCCAGCCGACCTTTTCGCCCAGCGTGCCGCAGACGATGGGCGCGGCGATCACCGCGAGCTGCACGGCCAGCATGAAGATCTGGAAGGCGCTCGCACGGCGCTTGTCGCCCGGTGCGTAAAGGTCGCCCACCTGCGCGGCGATGTTGCCCTTGAAGCAGCCCACACCCAGCAGCAGGCAGGACAGCGCCGGCAGCAGTGCCGTCTCGAAGGCCATCAGGAAATGGCCCGCCGCCATCATCAGCGCGCCGATGACGACCGTCTTCGTGCGGCCGAGCCAGCGGTCGGCCAGCAGCCCGCCGAAGATCGGCGTCAGGTAGACGCAGCCCACGTACAGGCCGAACACGACCGAGGCCAGCTGCTGCGGCGAGCGTGGTCCGGTCACGTGCTCGATGGCGTGGCGCAGCGCGTCCATGCCGGCCACCTGGCCGATGTTCGCGGGCAGGAACAGGTAGTTGCTGAGGTAGAGCACCAGCAGCGCCTGCATGCCGTAGTAGCTGAAGCGCTCCCAGAGTTCGCAGAAGGAGAGCCAGCCGAGGCCGGCGGGGTGGCCGAGGAAGGCGCGGTCGTGACGCGCACGGGCGTCGACGTCGGAAGCAGCGAAGGTCAAGAGCAGCCCGGGACAATGCAAAGCCCGCGACTGTCCTCGCGACTGATTGGACTGGCAATGCGCAATCGCCCCGGTGCCGGCAGTCATGGTTCTTCACGCGGGCGAACACAAGGGTTCACATGAGCGCCACACCTCGCATCCTCGTCAGCGGCGGCACCGGCTACATCGCCGGTGTGCTGATCCGTCAACTGCTCGCCGAGGGCTGGCAGGTCCACACCACGGTGCGCGATCTCGCCCGCGAGGCGGCGCTGCGCCAGGCGCTCGGCGCCAGCCGGGGCGAGAAGAAGGACCAGCTGCGCTGCTTCGCCGCCGACCTGATGGCCGATGCCGGCTGGGCCGAAGCCGCCGCCGGTTGCACGCATCTCGCCCATGTGGCCTCGCCCCTGCCCACCGGCGTGCCGCGCGATGCCAACGAGCTGATCGTGCCGGCCCGCGACGGCGCCCTGCGTGCGCTGAAGGCGGCGCGCGATGCGGGTGTGCAGCGGGTGGTCATGACGTCATCCGTGGCCGCCATCGCCTATGGCCACGGCCCGGGCGAGCACCACCTGACCGAGGCCGATTGGACGAATCTCGACGCGCCCGACGTGCCGCCCTACGTGCAGTCCAAGACGGTGGCCGAGCGTGCGGCGCGCGACTGGGTGGCGCGCGAGGGCGGGGGCCTGGAGTTCTGCACCGTGAACCCCGCGGTCGTGCTGGGGCCCGTGGCGAGTGCCGACTACTCGGCCAGCGTGGTCATCGTGCAGAGCCTGCTGCAGGGGCGCCTGCCCGCCCTGCCCAACATCGGTTTCGGCATCGTCGACGTGCGCGACGTGGCCGAGCTTCACTGGCGCGCGCTGACGGCCCCGGGCATGGCGGGCGAGCGCTTCATCGCCGATGCCGGCTTCCTGTGGCTGCGCGAGATCGCCGCCATCCTGCGCGCGGAGCTGGGCGACGCCGCGCGCAAGGTGCCCACGCGGATGCTGCCGGACTGGAGCGTGCGCCTGCTCGCCCGCCTGAGCCCGGCCGTGCGCGCCGCCGCCAGCGAGCTGGGCACGCTGCGCCGCCAGGACGCCAGCCACGCCCGCGAGGTGCTGGGCTGGACGCCGCGGGCGCCGCGGGAGGCGATCCTGACCTCGGCGAAGGACCTGATCGCGCTGGGCGTTCATTGAACCCCGGGCATGCGTCAGATGGCTCAATCTGGTGGATGAGGCGACTTGACAATTGCCGTAGGTGAACTTTCCAATCACCTGAACCGCGCTTTACCATTCCGACATGGACGATGACACGTTGACGGCCCTCCGGTCGGTGCAGGCCGATGGCCGCCACGTCGCGGTGCGCCTTGCCGCGTCATTGGGTGTCACCCGCCAGGCGGCGACGGCGCGCCTCAACAAGCTGCTGGAATCCGGCTTGCTGACCCGCGTCGGCCAGGGTGCTGGCGTGATCTACGGCTTGGGGGTGACGCATCAGGTCCAGCAGTCCTTCCCCGCGATCGGGCTTTCCGAAGATCGCGTCTGGCAGTCGCTGCTGCGGCCCGTGTTGGCGGACCTGCCTGCCAACGTGAGAGACATCTGGCAATACGGCATGACGGCGATGATCAACAACGCCATCGACCACTCGGGCGGGCGCGAGGTGCGGGTGGGCCTCCGGCGAACCGCCCTGGCGGCCGAGGGCTATGTCATGGACGATGGCGAGGGCATCTTTGTGCGCATCCAGCGGGCGCTCGATCTGTTCGACCCCCGCGAGGCCATCCTCGAGTTGGCCAAAGGCAAGTTCACGACCGACCCGGATCATCATTCGGGCGAGGGCATCTTCTTTGCGTCCAAGGTGTTCGACAACTTCCAGATCCTCTCCGGCGCGCTTCGATTCCGACAGGACGCAGGTGACGCCGGGCTGATGACCGACGGCGGCGATGAAGTCCACGGCACGATCATCCGCATGGCGCTGGCGCACGACAGCCGCCGCAGCATGCGGTCCGTGTTCGATGCCTTCGCGCTGCCCGATGAGTTCACGTTCGCCCGGACCGTCGTGCCCGTGAGGCTGGCCCAGCATGAGGGTGAGCGGCTGGTGTCTCGCTCGCAGGCCAAGCGACTGACGCGCCGTTTCGAGCGCTTCCAGTCGGTCGTGCTCGACTTCGCGGGTGTGGAGGAGATCGGCCAGGGGTTTGCCGACGAGGTGTTCCGTGTGTTTCAGCGTGCCCATCCGCAGACGCAGCTGTCATCGACGGGGATGAGTGATGCTGTCGCTGCGATGGTGAAGCGGGTCGGCGGGGCAGGCCCGGCAGGCTGACCGAACCCAGGGCGTCGCTGTGTCAGGACGCCGGCGCGACAGGCTCAGCGGCCCGATCCGCGCATGACCGAGGCGATCACCATGATCAGCCCGACCGGCGCCGCCCAGGCCAGCGTGCCGCCCAGGCCGTAGAGGGCCGCCGAATCGCGCAGCACGAAGCCCACGAGCCCGATGCCGATGGCGCCCAACCCCATCACGAACAGCAGGAAGTTGGCGATCGGCCCGGGCTCCTCCTCATCGCTCATCAGGCTGGCGATGGCCAGCGGCGCGGCGGCCAGCAGGAACACCCATTTCGGCAGCTGATGGCCGTGGTTGTCATCCCAGCGCAGCAGCAACAAGGGCGGCGCGCCCAGCAGGATCCACATCAGCACGCGCCGCATGGCACTCAGCGCCCCCGGCGCTGCCACAGCGCCTTCTTGCCCTTGAGCTGCCGCTCGATGCCGTCGTTGAGGCGGCCGCGCAGGTCGATGACCTCTTCCACGTGGCCGAACACGCCGGGGAAGCGCAGGTCCAGCCACAGCCACAGCGTGCAGATGCGCAGGGCCTGCTCCATGCGGTCCAGGCGACCGTGCTGGTCGTACTCGTCCAGGAAATGCGGGTCGCCCGCCTGGCCGGTGCGGGCGTGGTTGGCCGCCCAGCCGTGGAACTGCTCCACCAGCATCGGCAGGCGCGAATCCACCGGTGCCTGCGCGTAGCGGAAGCGTTCCTGCAGCGGCAGCGAGGCGGCGTTGCGGTCCAGCACCTCGGCGAGCTCCAGCATCTGCTCCAGCTCCGCCACGGCGAAGTGCGCGTCGTCCAGGCGCAGCTGCTGCATGAAGATGTTCAGCACCGCGTAGAGCTTGTTCACGCCCAGCCGCCGGGAGATGGTGTCCACGTGGCGCCAGTTCGGGGCCACCGGGGCCTTGAAGTCGCGCGGGGCGCGGGGCTCCTTGGGCAGGAGCTGGCGCAGCGTCTTCATCGCGTCGGCCTCGGCCTCCTTCAGCACGCTGACGAAGCCCTCGTCGTGCATGCCGTAGCGGCCCGCGCGGCCGGCGATCTGGTGCACCTCGCTGACGCTGAGTTCGCGGTCACCCACGCCGTCGAACTTGGTCAGCGTGGAGAAGAGCACGCGGCGGATCGGCAGGTTCAGGCCCATGCCGATGGCGTCGGTGGCCACCAGGATGTCGCTCGCGCCCACCGCGAAGCGCTCGGCCTCGCGGCGGCGCACCTCGGGCGGCAGCGCACCGTAGATGACGCTGACCGCATGGCCGTTCTGCGCGATCTGGTCGCGCAGCATCAGCACGTCGCGGCGGCTGAAGGCCACGACGGCGTCGCCGGCCTGCAGGTGCGTCATCGGCACCGGCGCGGGCATCAGCTGCACGTGCTGCTTGCGCTCGAACACGCGCCGCTCGGGCTTCTCGCCGCACAGCGCCAGCAGCCGCTCGATGGCCGGTGCCGCATAGGCCGAGCCGATGATGATTAGCTCGCGCGCGGGCACGCCGACGATGGCCTGCGTCCAGGCCCAGCCGCGCGAGTCGTCGAAGATCATCTGCGCCTCGTCGATGACGGCCACGTCGACGACGTCGCGCGTGTTGACCATCTCGATGGTGCTGGAGACGACCCGGGCGTTGTCGGCCGGCACGCTCTCCTCGCCGGTCAGCAGCGAGCAGGGCACGCCGCGGGCGACGAGCCGGTCGCGGCCTTCGAGCGCCAGCAGGCGCAGCGGGGCGAGGTAGGCGCCGTCCAGCGCCTGCGCCAGCCGCTCGAAGGCGGCATGCGTCTTGCCGCTGTTGGGCGGGCCGAGGTAGAGCGTGACCTTGCGGCCGAGCTTGCGCGCCGCGTCGAAGCTGTCCGGGTAGCCCTGGAAGGCCAGCTCGCGGCCCAGGCTCGTGAGGGCATCCTGCTCCTCGACCTGCTGCTCCCAGCGGTCCTGGGCGCGGGTGAGCGCGGCCTTCAGGTCCTCGTAGGGCATGGGCACGCCGCATTCGGCCTGCAGGCGCGGCAGCAGCGAGGCGAGCTGACTCTCGTGCCCCAAGGCTTCGCTGCGGGCCACGAGGTGGTTCAGGTGCAGGGCGAGCTCGGCCGTGTACGAGTACTCGGGCGCCTGGCCCAGCGCCTGGCGCAGCGCGGCGGGGTCGCCATCGCGGAAGAAGGCCCACACCGGGGCCTCCGGCACGGGCACGCGGTGCGAGAGGTCGATGCGCCAGCCTTCATGGGCCAGCGCGATCGGGTGGATGCACAGCCGCGTGAACACGAGGCCTTCGCGGCGCAGGCCGAGGCTTTCGAGCTGGTGCAGGCGCTGCTGCATCTGCGCGCGCGAAGTGTTCGCCAGCGGCGTGGCGTCCAGCTGGGCGAGGGCCACGGCGATGTGCTGCGGCAGGATCCAGCGGCTCGGTCGGCCACCGCCGGCGGCCTTGGAGATCTGGATGCAGCCCAGGCGGTCCATGGACTCGTCGCTGGCGTCGTCCAGGTCGGCGGGCACCAGCACCTGGGGCAGGGCGTGGGCGGCCTGGCGGATGCGGGCCCAGTCCTCGGGCGCGAGGCCGGCCGGCAGGCGCGAGGCGTGGCGGGGCTGGGGGAGGGGAAAGGCCGGCGGCGGGGCCTTGGGCGCCTTGGGAGCGTGGGGAACTTCGGAATTCACGCCGGAAGTGGAACACAGGCCGTGTCCACGGCGCCCGGCGCGTCCTGTGCGGCGTCGGCGTCGGTCAGCGTCAGCAGGATGCCCGGGTACCAGGCGGCGTTCAGCCCGAGGGACTCGTCGGCCACCTGGTCGCGGTCGCCCATGTCCAGTCGCGAGGAATGGATGCCCACGAGCAGCCAGGGCAGCGCGCCGCGGCCGGGCGAGCGCACCACCACCGGCGCACCGCTGATGCCGCGGTGGGTGCGCGCATCGGTCAGGAAGCAGCCCCGGCCCTGGAAGCGCCAGCCGTAGGGCGAGGCCACGCTGCCCTGGCGCACCACGGGCACGTGATGCAGCCCGTCGTGAAAGCCCAGCGGAAAGCCCGGGATGAGCAGCGGCTCGCCGATGCCGATGGCGTCACCCGCGCCGGGCAGGTGCTCGGGCGTGAAGGCGGCCAGGGCGCCGTCCGCCGGCAGGGCGGCCGGGTCGATCTCCAGCAGCGCGACGTCGATCTCGCTGCCGTCATCGCGGCCCTGGCGCCAGTTGGCCAGGCCGTCCCGGTAGAGCAGCACCGACAGCCCGATGGATTCGGCCAGGTTGTCGGGGTCCGGGTGCAACTCGATCTCCAGGCGGTCGGGGTGGTGGCCGGTGGGCTCGTCGATGAAGACATGCCGGCTGCTGACCACGTAGAGCCGCTCACCGCGGCGAAAGAAGAAGCCCGTCGCGTTCGTGAGCCCGGTGGGGCCGGCGAAGGTGGACAGCCGTGCGGTGGCCAGCAGCAGCGGGTCCAGGGGCGCGGCGGCGGCCGTCACGCGTCGGCGCTCAGTTTGCCGGCTGCGGCGACGCGCGGCTCAGCAGGCTGGCCAGGTGCTTGCAGACGTTCTCGCCGGTCGTGGTCAGGCGCAGCGAGCCGCCGTGCCACTCCATCCAGTGCAGGGCGATGTAGTCCTCGATGTAGCCCTCGTCGATCTCGGCGGCGCGGCGGCGCTTGAGCAGGTCGACGGTGGCGAGCAGTTCGTCGCGCAGCGTGTCGCGTCGCGAGACGAGGGGCATGGGCGAAAGCGCTGTGGTGGTCCGCGCGGTCTTGCGGGGGGAGCGGGTCTTGGTGACGGGCTTCATCGGGGCTCCAGACGTGCGAGAGGGGCAGGCGTCCTGACGTGCAGGAACCGTGCCCGGGGGGGCGGTGGAGGTGCCTCGGCGGGGCCGGCGAGCGCATCGACGGCGGGCGCAGTGGGGGACGAACCGGGGCACCGGGGGTGGCCGCCTCGACAGACGTTGGGAGGGGGCCGGGTTGGGGCTCGCCGCTTGAGGGGGGCTGACGACCACTGCCGGCCGGCGGGAGCCGGCGCATGCGCGAGGCGCGAAGGGATGTGCGCCGGCGTCCAGCCACCGATGTCGCGCCGTTGAGCAGATACGCGACGAGCGCCGAGTGTAGGCTCGCCGGCCGGTTCGCCCGGGCTGTCCTACAAGGCCCGGGGGCGCGTGGCGTCCGACGGATTCGCGATCCAGGCCTGCACCTCGGCGGCTCGCGCGTGCCGGGGCGCCAGCTCGATGAAGGTCTTGTAGGCGGCCATGGCCCGGGCGTCGTCACCCGCCTGCAGCCGCGCGTCCCCCAGGTTGAGCCAGGCAAGCGACCGGCTCGCGTCCATCTCCACGGCCTTCTCGAACCACGTGGCTGCCTCGGCGAACTTGGCACGGCGGTAGAGCACGAAGCCGAGGTTGTTGGCCGCCAGCGCGAACTTCGGTTGCAGCTGCAGCGCTTCCTTGAAGGCGGCCTCGGCCTCGTCGTAGCGGCGCTCGCGGTAGAGCTGCAGGCCGCGGTCGCTGGCGCGCTGGGCAGCCACGCGCGCCCCGGGGTCCACGCGCGTGGTCGGCGCGGCCAGGGCCTGGTCCTTGCCGTCCAGGCCCTTGATGGTCACCTGCACGGCGCTGGCCGCACCGGGCGCGCCGGGCGCCGCCTGGCGGCTGGCGTTGCTGGCCTCGTCGATCCTGGCGGCGAGCTGGCTGGCCTTGTCGTCGAGCTGCGCGACCGCACCGCTCAGCGCCGGCTCGGCCGCCTGCGGCAGCTCGAACACGAACTCGCCGCCCTCGCTGCCTGGCAGGCTGCCGAAGGCGGGCGTCTGGCGCGCGATCGAGGCCACGGCCGGCGCCACATAGGCGGCCAGTTCAGTGGCAGTGATGAGGCCGTCACCGTTGAGGTCGGCCTTGCCGCTGAGGGCCTGCAGCAGCGTCCACGTGAAGACCGAGTGCCCGCCCGGGCCGTCGTCGGCCACCTGCTGGTCGGCGCCGCCAGCGGTCATCATCTGGCGGCCGATGCGGCGGGCGTTGGTGCGGGCGAAGTTGCTGTCGGCGGCCGGGCTGCCGGCGCGGGTCAGGCCCAGGCCGGAGTAGCAGGCGTCGATGACGAAGAGTGCGTGCTTGGCCGTGATGGCCTCGGCCACTTCCTGCAGCTGCGGCATCGCGATGGCGTCGGCCTGCAGGTCGTTCAGGCCGGCGTCCACAGGCACGATGTAACCCACCTCGCGGCCGCTGGGCAGCTTGCGGGTGCTGCCGTGGCCGGCGAAGAACACGAACACGCGGTCGTCGCGCTTCACGCGCTTGGTGTCACCGAAGCGGTCGTTCATCGCCTTCAGGATGTTGGCCCGCGTGGCCTCGGCATCGGTCAGCAGCGTGACGTTGTCGGGCTTGAAGCCGAAGCGGTTCACGAGGGCCTCGCGCACGGCCTGCGCGTCCCGCACCGCGTGCGAGAGCTTGGGCCAGGCGGTGTAGCTGTTGATGCCGATGACCAGCGCATGGCTCTCGCGGTAGAGCTCGCCCGGCGCGGGCGGCGGTGGCGCAGGCGGCGCACCGGCGACGACGAACTGGCCGTCCTTCCAGCTCGCGAAGCGCCAGCCGTCGGCGGCGAGCTGGTCCAGCACCAGCGGCAGGGCCTGCACGGTGCGGGCATGGATGTCGTGGAACAGCACGATGCCGCGCTGCTGTTTCTCCAGCTCGCTGAGCACGCGCGCGGCGATGCTCTTGGGGATGGGGTCGCTCCAGTCGAGCGAGTCGACGTTCCACATCATCGAGCGCAGCTTCAGCGCCTCGATGGTGGAGAGGGCCCCGTCGTTGCGGGCGCCGTAGGGAAACCGGAACAGCGCGTCGCCATTGCGGCCCGCGGCGTCCAGCAGCGCTTCGGTGTTGGCAGCTTCTTCCTTGACCTTCACGAGCTCGAACTTGCTCATCAGCCCGTGCGTGAAGCTGTGGTTGGCGAGCTGGTGCCCGGCAGCCAGCACGCGCCGGGCCACCGCGCTGCCGTTGCCGGGCACGGGCTGGCCATCCGCGCCGACCTTGCCGAGGTTCTGGCCGAGCTGGAAGAACACGGCCGGCGCCTGGTAGCGCTTGAGGATGTCCAGGATCTCGTCGGTGTAGCGGGCGTGTGGGCCGTCGTCGAAGGTGAGGAGCACGGTCTTGGGCGGCAGTTTGTCGCCGAAGACCTCACGCTCCTTCGCCGCCACGCCCCGCATCGCGCCGGAGGCGGCCGATGCCGGCACCTCGGGCGCGAGGTCCGCCGCCGCAGGCAGCTGTGCGCCGTGCTGCTTCATGACCGCCTCGCGCGTGTGCAGCGCGCGCAGCTTGGCCGTGTAGTCGCTCCAGCGCTCACGCTTGAGCTCGATGCCGCGCTTGGCAAAGCCGCCGAAGACCTCCTTGAGCTCCTGCTCGTAGGCCTTCTGCACCTCGGCCAGCGTGTCGATGTCGTCCTGCGCGCGGCGGGCGAGCTTGATGCCGTCCAGCGTCTGCGAGGCCTTCAGCCCGGTGGCCAGCTGCTCCAGCACTTCCTTGAAGGCGAGGCGGTCGGCGTCGAACCAGCTGGGTTCGCTCTCGATGCGGGTCATCAGCGCGGTGGTCGCCTCCAGCGCGTCGGGCTTGAGGGCGGCGTCGGCCAGGGCCTGCTGGCGCTGCAGCACCTCGTGGAAGAGCTGCTGGCCCAGGGCCTGCACCTCGCGGCGCTGCACGGCGGGCAGCGCGGCCTCGCCGTCCATCAGCACGATGATCTGGCGGTGCAGGGCCAGCAGCGCGTCGGCATCGGTGCGCAGCTTGGCGGTGGCGCCGGCGTCCTGCGGGGCCGAAGCCGCCGGCAGCGCGGCAGGCGCATTCTGGGCGCGTTGGCAGCCGGCCAGGCACAGCGCCACGGCCAGGGGAAGGAAGGCTTTCAGGGACATCGACACGGGAAGCGGGGGCGCCTTGGCGCCGGCAGCTGGAGTGGGCGAAAGTGGACCACAGCCGCCTGCAAGAATCGCGGTGAGCTTTCACGACCGCCTCGATCATGAACCTGACCGCCTACACCCGCCAACTCGTCGCCGGCCTCGCGCTGGGCCTGGCCGCCGCCGCCTCGGCCCAGTCGCCGGCCGACGCACCGCTGCCCGCCGTCGACCAGGGCCGCGTCGAGCGCTGGGCCAACTGGCCGTCCAAGCTCGTGGACCCGCGCCACGTGGACGTCTGGCTGCCCGACGGCTACACGCCCACCAAGCGCTACGCCGTGCTCTACATGCACGACGGCCAGATGCTCTTCGATGCCCGCACCACCTGGAACAAGCAGGCCTGGAACGTGCAGACCGCGCTGACCCGCCTGCGCGCGGCGGGCCGCATCCGCGACGTCATCGTGGTGGGCGTCTGGAACAACGGCAAGTGGCGCCACAGCGAGTACCTGCCGCAGGCCTTCCTGCCCGGGCTGCCGGCCGATTTCCGCGAGGCCCTGGTGCGCGAGGGCCTGCAGGGCAAGCCGCAGAGCGACGCTTACCTGCGCTTCCTCGTGGAGGAACTCAAGCCCGCCATCGACGCCCGCTACGCCACGCGCCCGGACCGCGACAACACCTTCATCATGGGCTCCAGCATGGGCGGGCTGATCTCGGTCTACGCGATGAACCGCTACCCCGAGGTGTTCGGCGGCGCGGCTGGCCTGTCGACCCACTGGGTTGGCATCTTCAAGCCCAATGCCGCGCTGCCGCTGGCGGCCTTCAACTTCCTGCGCGAGCACCTGGCCGACCCGGCCACCCATCGGCTCTACCAGGACCACGGCACCATCGAGCTGGACGCGCTCTACGCGCCCTACCAGTCGATCGTCAACAGCCTCGCGCGCGAGCGGGGCTATGTGGACGGCAGCAACCTCCTGGCGCTGACCTTCGAGGGCACCGGCCACAACGAGACCGCCTGGGCGCAGCGGCTGGAGACGCCGCTGGCCTTCCTGCTGCGGCCCTGAGCCGCCGGATGCAGCCGCTCGGGGGGCGCCCCGCACCGCTTCGTCGCATCGTCAGTGGCGCGCGTGCAGCCCGGCGTGCAATGCGCCGGCACTTCGGAGACAACGCCATGAAACCCTGGCTGGCGGCCCTCGCCGCGCTGACCCTGGCCGGCTGCGGCCGCACGACCGAGCCGCCGGCGGCCAGCCCGGCCGACGTCACGCCCACCACCCTGCAAGCCCAGGCTGCCGTGGCGCGCAGCCTGCCGCTGGGCGACACGCAGGCCTTCGAGGACGCTGCGCGCGGCCTCATCGCTCGCCCGGAGGGCCAGATCCGCTCCGAGGACGGCCGCGTGCTGATCGACTTCGACGCTTTCCGCTTCGTGCAGGGTGAGGCGCCGCCCACGGTCAACCCGAGCCTGTGGCGGCATGCGCGGCTCAATGCGCAGGTCGGCCTCTTCCAGGTGGTCGAGGGCGTGTACCAGCTGCGGGGCTTCGACATCGGCAACATGACCCTCGTGCGGGGCCGCACCGGCTGGATCGTCATCGACGCCCTGACCTGCCGCGAGACGGCTGCAGCCGCCATCGCCTTCGCGCGCCAGCACCTCGGTGACCGGCCGGTGTCGTCCCTCGTGTACACCCACAGCCACGCCGACCACTTCGGCGGTGCGCTGGCCCTGCTCTCGCCCGAGCAGGCACAACGGGTGCCCGTCGTGGCCTCGGCCGGCTTCATGGAGGAAGCGACCAGCGAGAACGTGATGGTCGGCATCGCGATGGCGCGCCGCTCGGCCTACCAGTTCGGGAAGGACCTGCCGCCGTCGCCGCGCGGGCTGGTCGACACGGGCCTGGGCAAGGGCGTGGGCTACGGCCGCGTGGGGTTGCTGGCGCCCAACGACCTCATCACCCGGCCGACCGAGGAGCGCGAGCTCGACGGCGTGCGCTTCGTGTTCCACAACGTGCCCGGGGCCGAAGCGCCTGCCGAACTGAGCTTCAGCCTGCCGGCGCAGAAGGTCTACGGCGGCGCCGAGAACCTGGCGCAGACGCTGCACAACCTGCTGCCGGTGCGCGGCGCCAAGGTGCGCGATGCGCTGCGCTGGGCCGGCTACCTGCAGGATGCGCTCGACCAGCTCGGCGACGCCGAGGTCTACGTGGGCCAGCACCACTGGCCGATCTGGGGCCGCGAGCGCATCGCCGCCTTCATCACCCAGCAGCGCGACGCCTACAAGTACCTGCACGACCAGACCGTGCGGCTCATGAACGCCGGCCTCACGCCCAACGAGATCGCCGAGCAGGTGAAGCTGCCGGCGTCGCTGCAGTCCGTCTTCGCCACGCGCGGCTACTACGGCGACGTGCGCCACAACGTGAAGGCCATCTACCAGTTCTACCTGGGCGCCTACGACGGCAACCCGGCGCATCTCGACCCGCTGCCACCGGCGGACGCGGGCCGCCGCTACGTGGCGCTGGCGGGCGGTGCCGACCGCCTGATGGCCGCCGCGCAGCAGGCCTTCGACCGCGGCGACTACCGTTGGGCCGCCGAGCTGCTCAACCACCTCGTCATGGCCGACAGCGGTCACACGGCGGCCCGCACGCTGCTGGCCCGCACCCACGAGCAGCTCGGCTACGCGGCCGAAGCCGCCACCTGGCGCAACAGCCACCTGACCGCCGCGGCCGAGCTGCGCGATGGCCCGCCGCGCCAAGGCATCGACCGGTCGGTGGCGATCGACATGCTCCACCAGACCCCCACCGAGCGCTTCCTGGAGGCCATGGCCGCCGGCCTCAACGGCCCGGCCGCCGAGGGCAAGCGCTACCGCATCAACCTCGTCTTCACCGACCGCCCCGAGAGCCATGTGCTGTGGATCGAGAACGCGGTGCTGCATCACCGGCGCGCGCCGCCCGCGGCCGACGCGGACGCCACGATGACGCTGACGCATGGCTTCTTCGTGCGCATGATGGCCGGCACCGTCAGCGCGACCGACCTGCTGCTGTCCGACGAGGTGCGCGTCAGCGGAAGCGGCATCGATCTGGCCCGCTTCCTGAGCCTCATCGACAAGGCGCCGGGCACCTTCCAGATCGTCACCCGCTGACCGGCAGTGCGCGCCGGCTCAGGCCTGCCAGACCCCGTAGCCGGCCTCACGCAGCCCGATGGCGAGTTCCACCTCCATCTCGCGCGCAGCCTCGTAAGGCATGGGGTTGTAGACCTCGTACAGCCCCGGCAGCAGCCGCAGGCCGTACTGGCGCACGAAGCGGTTCGCCTGCACGCCGGCCTTGTGCCGGTCGAAGCGCAGGTCCGGGTCCAGCCCCGTCATGCCGACGTAGACGAAAGGCTTGCCGAGCTGGTAGTCGGGGTTGGCCTGGCGAAAGCTCGGCTCGTTCCAGACCCGGTCGTCCAGCGCCACGACGTAGACGTGGTGGCGGTGGCGGGTTTCGCGGCGGGGCACGTCAGTCCAGCGGCCACGGCATGCCCGCTGGGGGCGCCTGAGGCGCTGCTTCGTTCGCGGGGCGGGCGGCCCGTGCGGGCCGGTCGGCGTCGCGCCACCAGGGCTGGGCCGGCTCGCCGTGCGCCGGCTCCACGGGCTCGCCGAGCCGCGGCATCAGGAGCTGTGCGCCCTGCTTCGGGCCTTCGGCGAGCAGCACTTCGGCGGGCTGGTCCCAGTCGTGCAGCGCGAGGCTGAAGGTGCCCCAGTGCACCGGCAGGAAGGCGCCGCCGCCGAGCAGTTGCAGGGCCTTCAGCGCGTTGTCGGGGCCGAGGTGGATGTCGCCCCAGGACGGGTGGTAGGCGCCGACCTCCAGCATGACGAGGTCAAAGCGACCGAAGCGTTCGCGGATGGCGGCGTACTCGGGCGTGAGGCCGGTGTCGCCACTGAAGAACACGCGGTGCCGCGGCGTCTCGATGACGAGGGACGACCACAGCGTGGCATTGCGGTCGCGCAGCGAGCGGCCCGAGAAGTGCTGGGACGGCGCTGCGTGGACGCGCAGTTCGGCTCCGGGCGCCTGCCAGTGTTCCCACCAGTCCAGCTCCACGATGCGCTCCGGCGGCACGCCCCAGGCCTGCAGGTGGGCGCCGACGCCGAGCGAGGTGATGAAGGGCACCGGCTGCAGCTTCACCAGCTCCCGGATCGTGCCGAGGTCGAGGTGGTCGTAGTGGTCGTGGGAGATGACGACGGCATCCAGGGGCGGCAGGGCCTTCAGCGCGAGCGGCACGGGCTGGAAGCGCTTCGGGCCGGCCAGCTGGGACGGCGACGCCCGCTGGCCCCAGACCGGGTCGGTCAGCACGCGCAGGCCGTCGATCTCGATCAGCACGGTGGAGTGGCCGAGCCAGGTCGTGCGCAGGCCGCTGCCAGCAGGTTTGAGCCAGGCGTCGCGGGGGTCGACCGCCGGCAGGGGCGCACCGGGCGTGCGGCGACCGTCGGCGCAGAGGAAGTCGCCCAGGCTCGGCCGCTCGGTGCGGTCGCGCAGCGTCGGGTCGATGGGGTGGACGTTGTGGAAGCCTTCGCCGCGATCGGTCACGCGGTAGCGGGGCGAGGCCCGCATGCGTTCGAGCCGTTCACCGGTGGCGCGTTTGCCGAGAGATTTCATCGGGAGGCCGAGGGGCTCGGCAACTGTGCTGGGTCCGGGGATGTGGCGCTGGCAGGCACGGTTTCAAGGCCGTGGGCCGCGCGAGCGCGCAGACATTTGTCGTCGCCCGGCTGCAGCTCCTGGCAGCTGCTGGAGCGCTGGGCGTAGATCGTGCACGCGACGTCGTGGCCGATCTCGCCGGCCAGGGCCACGCAGCGCGCCGGGCGCTTCTCGGTGCCGGCCATGCAGCGCAGGTGGGCATTGACCGGGCGGGTGAGGGCCACCGGCACGGTGCCGCCGGGCGCGTCGTCGGCCTCGCCCCAGTAGAAGGACACGCGGAAGTAGGCGCAGCAGGCGCCGCAGCGCTGGCAGTCGAAGGCCGGGGGCGGCGCGGCCGTGTCTGCGCGGGCGGGGGCGCGGGGCGGTTCGGACGGCAGGGTCATCGTCATGAGTCCTGGGAGCGGGCGCCATTTTGCGTGACCGATGTCGCAGCCCGCCCCCCCTTGAAACCGATCCCCCAGCGCCCATGTGCCGATCCAGGAATCGCTCAACCGGGTGTCTGCATGTCGTCCGTCATCAAGCTTGCTCTTCCCAGCGAACTGCTGTCCCTCGTGCGCCTGGCCCACTTGCTGCAGGCGGTCGAGCACCGCAGCGTCGACCCCCACCAGTACCGCCTCCTCGTCGAGAAGCTGAGCGCCGAGCTGCGCCAGCACCAGGGCCATGAGGCGCTGGGCCCGCTGCTCGACCATTTCCCTGCGGCGGCCGAGGTCTACGAGAACCTGCAATACGCCCACGCCGGCCTGTGCCGGGCGCCGCTGGAGGCGTCGCTGCAATCGGAGCTGGCGGCGCGCGAGCTGCTGGCCCGCGTGAGCCGCACTGGCGCCTGAGCCACCATCGCCAACCTCAACCCGGGACGGGTGCCGCGGCCCGCCCCGGGCTGGCCGTCATCCGAGCACCTGGGCGCCGAGCGCCGGAAAGACCTTGCCGACCTTCTTGAGCAGGTAGTCACCGTAGGTGCCGTTGAATGCGTGAACGCTGGCGCCGTCCCAGCGCGTGGCGCGGTCATCGGGGGCTGCCGGCAGGCCTTCGATCGGCGCGGGTGTCGAGAAGAAGTCGGGATCGAAGAACAGCGGGATCGAGATCCGGTCACGCCCCGAGGTGTTGAGGCGCACCCGATGCGGGGTGGAGCGATACAGCCCGCGTGTCATGCGGTCCAGCATGTCGCCGATGTTGCACACGAAGCTGCCGGGCCGCGGCGGCGCCGGCACCCAGCCGTCCGGTGTGCGCACTTCCAGCCCGCCGACGTCATCCTGGTAGAGCAGCGTCAGCAGCCCGTAGTCGGTGTGCTCGCCCACGCCCCAGGCGGCGGATGCGGCGGGCGGGCGGCTGGGGTAGTTGAAGAGGCGCAGCAGCAGCAGCGGATCCCGCGTGTAGCGTTGTTCGAAGTAGTCGGCCGGCAGCGCCAGGCTCAAGGCCACGGCGCGCAGCACGCCGGCGCACACGGCGGCCCCGGCGTCGAGGTACTCGAGGGTCGTCGCGCGCAGGCCGGCCGGCACATCGGGCCAGAGGTTGGGGCCGTGCAGCGGCGTGCCGGCACGCACGCGGGGGTGGTCGGGCGAGAGCTCGCTGCCCAGGTACAGGCCTTCCTTCCAGTCCGGCAGGCCCGACGTCAGTTCGCCACCGGCCTGGAAGTAGCCTCGCCAGGCCCGACCGCCGGCGCTCATCGGCCAGCGCAGCTTGACCGCATCGGGCTGTGCGAAGAAGGCACGCGCCAGGGCCTCGAGCCGCGACGTGAGCGACGCGGGCAGCCCATGGCCGACCACGTAGAAGAAGCCGTGGCTCAGGCAGGCCTGCCGCAGTTGACCCACGCTGTGCGCCAGCCCGGCGGCATGGGGGGCCGGGTCGAGCAGGGGCGCGAGGTCGACAACGGGCAAGCCGGCATGGCTCATGGGCAAGGCGCGACGCAAAAGCAGCCCTTCGGCCGACACTCCGGCCGAAGGGCTCAAGCCACCCGAGGAGGTGGGACAAGCAGGCCGTCAGGCTAACCGTTCCACCCGGTGCATGCCAACGCAGGAATGCGCTGAAGCTCATGAGGGAAGCGTGACCACCGTCACCCAGGTTGTCGCATATGCACATGCGCAGAGCTTTGTTCTCTGTCAGCACTGCGATGCCTAGAGTGCCAAGGTCTCTTGAACCTGGAGCTTCACCATGGCCTTGCGCCCCCTCAACGATCGCATCATCGTCAAACGCAGCGAGCCCGAGCTGCGCACCGCCAGCGGCATCGTCATCCCCGACTCGGCCGGCGAGAAGCCGGAGCAGGGCGTGGTCGTGGCCGTCGGCCCCGGCCGGCGCAATGACACCGGCGACTTCGTCGCGCCCGGCGTGAAGCCGGGCGACAAGGTCATCTTCGGCAAGTACAGCGGTCAATCGGTCAAGGTCGACGGCGACGAGCTGCTCGTCGTCCGCGAGGAAGACCTGTTCGCCATCATCGAATAAGGAGTCAGCACCATGGCAGCCAAACAAGTCATCTTTGCCGACGACGCCCGCCACAAGATCGTCCGCGGCGTCAACGTCCTGGCCGATGCGGTCAAGGTCACGCTGGGCCCCAAGGGCCGCAACGTGGTGCTGGAGCGCAGCTTCGGCTCGCCCACCGTCACCAAGGACGGTGTGTCCGTCGCCAAGGAGATCGAGCTCAAGGACAAGTACGAGAACATCGGCGCGCAGCTGGTGAAGGAGGTGGCCTCCAAGACCAGCGACAACGCGGGTGACGGCACCACCACCGCCACCGTGCTGGCCCAGGCGCTGGTGCGCGAAGGCTTCAAGTACGTGGCCGCCGGCCTGAACCCGGCCGACCTCAAGCGCGGCATCGACAAGGCCGTGGTCGCGCTGGTGGAAGAGATCCGCAAGATCGCCAAGCCCACGACCACCAGCAAGGAGATCGCCCAGGTCGGCGCCATCTCCGCCAACAGCGACTGGGACGTCGGCCAGATCATTGCCGACGCGATCGACAAGGTCGGCAAGGAAGGCGTCATCACGGTGGAAGACGGCAAGAGCCTGGCCAACGAGCTGTCCGTCGTGGAAGGCCTGCAGTTCGACCGCGGCTACCTCTCGCCCTACTTCATCAACAACCCGGACCGCCAGGTCACGCTGCTCGACAACCCCTTCGTGCTGCTCTACGACAAGAAGATCAGCAACATCCGCGACCTGCTGCCGACGCTGGAAGCCGTGGCCAAGGCCGGCCGGCCGCTGCTGATCATTGCCGAGGAGGTCGAAGGCGAGGCCCTGGCGACGCTGGTGGTCAACACCATCCGCGGCATCCTGAAGGTGGCTGCGGTGAAGGCACCGGGCTTCGGCGATCGCCGCAAGGCCATCCTGGAAGACATCGCCATCCTGACGGGCGGCAAGGTCATCGCCGAGGAGGTGGGCCTGTCGCTCGACAAGGTCACGCTGGCCGAGCTGGGCCAGGCCAAGCGCGTCGAGGTGGGCAAGGAAAACACCACGCTGATCGACGGCGCCGGCAGCGCCGATGACATCCAGGCGCGCGTGAAGCAGATCCGCGCCCAGATCGAGGAAGCCACCAGCGACTACGACCGCGAGAAGCTGCAGGAGCGCGTGGCCAAGCTGGCGGGCGGCGTGGCCGTCATCAAGGTCGGCGCGGCCACGGAGGTCGAGCTGAAGGAGAAGAAGGCCCGCGTCGAGGATGCGCTGCACGCCACGCGCGCGGCGGTCGAGGAGGGCGTGGTGCCCGGTGGCGGCGTGGCCCTGCTGCGTGCACGCCAGGCGCTGGGCGTGCTCAAGGGCGACAACGTCGACCAGGACGCCGGCATCAAGCTCGTGCTGCGCGCCATCGAGGAGCCGCTGCGCCAGATCGTCGCCAACGCGGGTGACGAGCCCAGCGTCGTCGTGGACAAGGTGCTGCAGGGCACCGGCAACCACGGCTACAACGCCGCCAACGGCAGCTATGGCGATCTCGTCGAGCAGGGCGTGCTGGACCCGGCCAAGGTCACGCGCACGGCCCTGCAGAACGCGGCGTCGGTCGCGTCCCTGATCCTCACGACCGAGGCCATCGTGGCCGAGCTGCCGGAGGACAAGCCGGCAGCGCCGGCGCCGCACCATGACGGCGGCGGCTTCGGCGGCCCGGGCTTCTGAGGTCGGCCGCGAGCCGGCGGGTCCTGCAACCGCGCGGGACCCGCTGCACCTGATCGCCCGGTGCCTGCCTCGGGCGACGGCATCGGCGGGCCCCGCTCAGTGGGTGCCGCTGGTGTCGTCCCGGCTGCCAATGAAGCCGAGGCGCTTGAGCTGTGCGCGGAGCAGTTGCGGCTGATGCCGAGCAGCGCCGACGTCCGGACCTGGTTGCGGAAGCAATGGTCATAGGCCAGCCGGATGACGCGCTCTTCCACCAGCGCGTGCAGCTGGGGCGGCTCGGTGGCGATCAGCCGGACGAGCGCTTGCTGCAGTTGTTCCAGCGGGTCCGCGGGTGATGCGCCCGGCAGGGGCGCCGCCGGCGCCGTGGGGGCCTCCAGCTGGCCGAACTGGACACCGCCGAGCGCGAATCACTGCGGGTGCGCCAAGGCCTGCGCGTGACTGCCGCCAGCGGCGCCGCCGCCCGTGCAGGCCTGCGTGAAGGCGACGTGCTGCTGGCCCTGGGCGATACCGACCTGGGCAGCCTGCGGCAGCTGGAACTGCTGCTCGTGCACACCGACCGGCGGGCGCCGCTGAACCTGCTCTACCAGCGCGAGGGGGAGGCGCAGTACGCGGTCATCCGGCGCTGAACGCGGCGGTCAGGGGGCCGCGGCCGGCCAGCGCCCGGCCACGTTCTTCAACAGCACATTGACCGCGCCGAGCTGCCGCGCCTGCAGGTCCAGCAGGTTGCGCTCGCTGGCCAGCACCGCGGTCTGCGCCGTCACGACGTTGAGGTAGCTGACGGTGCCCACGCGGTACTGCTCCTGCGTGATGTCCAGCAGCCGGCGCGCGGCGTCCAGCCCCTGGGCCTGCAACTGCAGCTCGGCCTGCAATTGGCGCGCCAGCAGCAGCCGGTCTTCCACCTCCTGCAGCGCGAGCAGCACGGTCTTGCGGTAGGCGGAGCCGGCCTGCTCGGCCTCGGCACGCGCCTGGGCGCTGGCCGCGGTGCGCGCGCCGCCGTCGAGCAGCTTCTGCGCGAGCGCGGGGCCCAGGGACCACACGAGTGACGGCGCCTCGAACAGGCTGCCCAGCCGGCTGGCGCGCGTGCCGGTGCTGGCGCTGAGCGTGAAGCTCGGAAAGAACGCCGCCTCGACGGCACCGAACTGCGCCTGCGCCGCCGCCACGCGGCGCTCCGCCGCCCGCACGTCGGGCCGGCGCTGCAGCAAGGCCCCGGGCAGGAGCTCGGGCACCGGCGGCGCCGCAGGCAGGCGGGCCGAGGTGCCGAGCGCGAGGCTGCCAGGGGCGGCGCCCAGCAGCACGGCGATGGCGTGCTCGGCAAGCGCCCGCGCGTTCGCCGCCTCCAGCGCCTGGACCTGGGCGGTGCGCAACTGCGTCTCGGCCTGCAGCACGTCGGCCACCGAGACCACGCCGCCGGTGTACCGGTCGCGCGTGAGGGTCAGCGAGCGCTGGTAGGCCTCGATGCTGCGAGCCAGCAGCGCCTGCTGCGCTTCCGCCGTGCGCAGGTCCACGTAGCTCTGCACGAGGGCGGCCTGGGCGGCGAGCTGCAGCGCGGCCAGGTCCGCCTCGCTGGCCTGCAGCCGGGCGGCACCCGCGTCGGTGGCGGCCCGCAGACGGCCCCAGAGGTCCGGCTCCCAGCTCGCCGCCAGGTCGGCCCGCAGGGTGGTCTGGGGCGCGCTGGTGGCGCCGGCATCGCCCCGTGTGGCGCTGGCGGTCACACCCAGCGCGGGCTGCTCGGCGGCCCGCAAGGTCCCGAGCGCCGCACGCGCGGCGTCCAGCCGGCCGACGGCGCTGCGCACGTCTTCGTTGCCGGCCAGCAGCCGCGCTTGCAGGTCGTCCAGCACGGGGTCCTGGAAGAGTTGCCACCAGGCGTCGGGCACCTTCGCGCCCGGGGCGGCCGTGGTGCTGGCGTTCCTGAACACGGCGGGGGCGACGGGCGCTGGCAGGGGCAGCGACGTCGGGGCCGCACAGCCGGACAGGCTCAGCGCCAGCACGAGACCGGCAGGCGGGAACGACAGGCGGGGGCGGAAGAACGGCATCAGGCAGTCAGGCAAGGGTCCGCAAGGCGGTGGGAAGGGCCGCGGGGCGTGCGCGCTGCCCCGGCCACAGGCGGCGCAAGCGGTCCAGCGCGAGGAAGACGACGGGCGTCGTGTAAAGCGTCAGCACCTGGCTCAAGACCAGGCCACCGGCCACGGTGATGCCCAGCGGCTGCCGGATCTCCGAGCCCGTGCCCATGCCGGCCACCAGGGGCAGTGCGCCGAAGAAGGCCGCCAGCGTCGTCATCAGGATGGGCCGCAGGCGCAGCGAGGCCGCGCGGTAGATGGCCGCCGAGGCCGCGAGCTGACGGCCGCGCTCGGCGGCGCGCTGCTGCCGTGCGAGTGCGAAGTCGATCATCATGATGGCGTTCTTCATGACGATGCCGATCAGCAGCACCACGCCGACCAGCGCGATCAGCGAGAACTCCTTGTCAAGCGCCCACAGGGCCAGCAGCGCGCCCAGTGCCGCTGACGGCAGCGTCGACAGGATGGTGAGCGGGTGCAGCAGGCTCTCGTACAGCACGCCGAGCAGGATGTAGATGGTCACCACGGCGGCCAGCAGCAGCAGGGACTGGTTGGCCGCCAGGTCCTTGAACGCGTTGGCGGTGCCGCTGTAGACGCCGCGCACCGACACCGGCACGCCCAGCCGCGCGACGGCCGCATCGATCGCATCGGTGGCCTGCGACAGCGACACGCCGGTGGTGAGGTTGAAGCTGAGCGTGGTGGCCGGCGTGCCCTTGTCGTGCGCCACCGCCAGCGGCGCGAGCGTGGGCTCGATGCGCGCCAGCGAGGCCAGCGGCACCTGCGCGCCGCCGCGCGCCGTCAGGAACAGGTTCTGCAGCGCCTCGGCACTTTGCAGGTACTCGGGCCGCAACTCCAGCACGACGCGGTACTGGTTCTGCGGGTTGTAGATGACGCTGACCTGGCGCTGGCCGAAGGCATTGCCCAGCGTGGTGCTGACGTCGCGCATCGTCAGGCCGTGGCGGGCCAGCGCATCGCGGTCGACGACAAGGCTGGTCTGCGGGCCGCGGTCTTGGCGATCGCCGGAGACGTCGGTGATCTCCTTGAGCTCGCTCATCGCGCGGCGGATGCGCGGCTCCCACACCGACAGCTCGCGCAGGTCGTCGGACTGCAGCGTGAACTGGTACTCGGCGTCGGACTGGCGGCCGCCCACGCGGATGTCGGAGCCCGTGCGCAGGAACAGCGACGCGCCCGGGATCTTGGCCAGCCGGGGGCGCAGGCGATCGGTGACGTTCTCGGGCGACGGGTCGTCACCGCGCTCCGAACGCGGCTTCAGCGCCAGGAAGACCTGCGAGCCGCTCTGCCCGCCGCCGGTGGCCATCGTCACGTGCGCCACGGCGGGGTCGGTCCGCAGGATCTCCATGTAGGCCTCCATCTTGGCCTTGATGGCCTGGAAGGAGCTGCCCTGGTCGGCGTTGATGCCGCCGATCAGCCGGCCGACGTCCTGTTGCGGAAAGAAGCCCTTCGGGAGGGTGGTGTAGAGCCAGGCGTTGAGCGACACGACACCGGCCAGAGCGGCCAGTGCCACGGGCTGGTGGCGCAGTGTCCAGCGCAGGCTGCGGCGGTAGGCGCGCAGGGCCCCGCGCGCCCAGCGCCTGCCACGCCCGGCGGTTTCGCGCGCCTGGGCCTGCATCAGCCGTGCCGCCAGCATGGGCGTGGCCGTGAGCGACACCACCATCGACACGAGGATGGCCACCGCCAGCACGACGGCGAACTCACGGAACAGCCGGCCCACGTAGCCGCCCATGTAGAGGATGGGGATGAAGGCCGCGAGCAGGGCGAGGCTGATCGACAGCACCGTGAAGCCGATCTCGCGCGAGCCGTCCAGCGCCGCCTGCAGCGCCGTCTTGCCGCGCTCCAGGTGGCGGTTGATGTTCTCCATCACGACGATCGCGTCGTCCACCAGGAAGCCTGCGGCCACCGTGAGCGCCATCAGCGAGAGGTTGTCCAGGCTGAAGCCCAGCAGGTACATCACCGCCACCGTGCCGGCCAGCGAGGCCGGCACGACGATGGCCGGCACGAGCGTGGCCCGCAACCGGCGCAGGAAGGCGTAGACGACCACGATCACCAGCAGCACCGACACCACCAGCGTGATCTGCACGTCGCGCAGCGAGGCCCGGATGGTCTGCGTGCGTTCCATCACCACGTCCAGCCGGGCACCGGGCGGCAGGCTGGCGCGCATCTGCGGCAGCAGCGCCATGACCCCGTCCACGGTCTGGATGATGTTGGCCGCCGGCGCCTTCTGCACGCGGATGATGACCGCCTGCTCGCCGTCGGCCAGGCCGTAGGCGCGCACGTCCTGCATCGCATCGCTCACGTCGGCGACGTCTTGCAGCCGCAGCACGCTGCCCTCGCGCGCCTTCAGCACCAGCGGCGCGTAATGCGCGGCCGTATCGGCCTGGTCGTTGGCCGTGACCTGCCACTGCCGGCCGCTGGCATCCTCGAACGCCCCCTTGGGCCGGTTGGCGTTGTTGGCCACCACGGCCTGGCGTACCTGCTCCAGCGACAGCCCCTGCGCCGCGAGCTTGTTCGGGTCCACCGACACCCGCACCGCCGGCAGCGACCCGCCGGACACCGTCACGTCGCCCACGCCACGCACCTGGGCGATGCGCTGGGCCATCACCGTGGACGCCCGGTCGAACAGCTGCCTGACGGGCACGCGGTCGGAACGCAGGGCCAGGATCATCATCGGCGGGTCCGACGGGTTGACCTTGCGGTAGGTCGGGTTGCTCGGCAGCCCCGAGGGCAGCAGCGGGCGCGCGGCGTTGAGGGCGGCCTGCACCTGGCGTGCGGCGGTGTCGATGCTGCGGCTCAGGTCGAACTGCAGCGTGACGCGGGTGCTGCCCTGCTGCGAGCTGGAGGTCATCTCGGTGATGCCGGCAATGCTGCCCAGGGCCCGCTCCAGCGGCGTGGCCACGGTGGCAGCCATGGTCTCGGCGCTGGCGCCGGGCAGGTTGGCCGAGACCGAGATCGTGGGCGAATCCACCTCCGGCAGCGGCGCGACCGGCAGCAGCAGGTAGGCGAGCGCGCCCAGCAGCAGCAGGCCGATCGTCAGCAGGCTGGTCGCGACCGGCCGGCGGATGAAGGGCGCGCTGACGTTCATGCCGCGGCCTCGTCGGCCACGGCCGCGCGACGGCTGAACCAGGCGTCGAACTGCAGGTAGATGACCGGCGTCGTGAACAGCGTGAGCAACTGGCTGACGATCAGGCCACCCACCATCGTCACGCCCAGCGGATGGCGCAGCTCCGAGCCCACGCCCGAGCCGAGCATCATCGGCAGCGCACCGAGCAGCGCGGCCAGCGTCGTCATCAGGATGGGCCGGAAGCGCAGCAGGCCGGCCTGGTAGATGGCCTCGCGCGCCGCCAGGCCCTGCGTGCGCTGCGCCTCCAGCGCGAAGTCGATCATCATGATCGCGTTCTTCTTGACGATGCCGATCAGCAGCACGATGCCGATCACCGCGATCAGGCCGAGCTCCAGGTGCGCCACCTTCAGGGCCAGCAGGGCCCCGACGCCCGCCGACGGCAGCGTGGACAGGATGGTGAGCGGGTGGATGGTGCTTTCGTACAGCACGCCCAGCACGATGTACATCGTGACGACGGCGGCCAGGATCAGCAGCAGGGTGTTGCGCAGCGAGGCCTCGAAGGCCAGGGCGGCGCCCTGGAACCGGGTCTGCACGGTGGCGGGCAGGTTCAGCGACGCCAGCTCGGCGCGGATGGCTTCCACCGCCTCACCGAGTGCCAGGCCGGGCGCAAGGTTGAAGCTGATCGTCGCGGCCGGGAACTGTGCCAGCCGGTTCAGCACGAGGGCCGTCGGGCGCTCGCTGAGCCGTGCCACCGAGGCCAGCGGCACGGTGCTGCCATTGGCGGCGGTGACGTAAAGGCCGTCCAGGGTCAGGGTGTCGCCGCCGGGGGCGCGCAATGCCGGGTCCGTCTCCAGCACGACCCGGTACTGCGCGGACTGCGTGTAGATCGTCGACACCAGCCGCTGGCCGTACGCGTTGTAGAGCGCGGCGTCGATGGCCGCCACGCTCACGCCCAGGCGGCCGGCGGCATCCCGGTCGATCTCGACGAAGGCCTGCAGCGCGTTCTGCTGCAGGTCGCTCGACACGTCGCGCAGCTGCGGCAGCACCCGCAGCCGCTCCAGCAGTTGCGCGTTGGCCTGCACGAGTTCGGCGGCCTCCGGCGAGCTCAGGCTGAACTGGAACTGCGTCTTGGACAGCCGGTCCTCGATGCTCAGGTCCTGCACGGCCTGCATGTACAGCGCGATGCCAGGCAGCTCGCGGGCGGTCGCTTGGAGACGCGCCATCACGGCCTGGGCGTCGGCGTCGCGCTGGTCGTGGGGCTTCAGGCTGATGAACAGCCGGCCGGTGTTGAGCGTGGCATTGCTGCCGTCAACGCCGATGAAGGACGCCACCGACTCCACGTCCGGGTCTGCCAGCACACGCTGCGCCAGCCGCTGCTGCTGCTCGGCCATGGCCGCGTAGGAGATGCTCTGCGACGCCTCCGTGATGGCCTGGAGCGCACCCGTGTCCTGCTGCGGGAAGAAGCCCTTGGGCACCCACAGGTACAGGCCCACCGTGGCCGCCAGCGTCAGCCCGAAGCCGGCCAGCGTGAGCCGCGGCCGGGCGAGTGTGTGCTGCAGTGCCCGACCGTACAGGGCCACCAGCGCCTCGAAGCCCCGGCCTACCGCTGCGGACAGGCGGCCGTGCTGCACGCCGTGTTCGGGCTGCAGCAGCCGCGCACTCATCATCGGCGTGAGCGTCAGCGACACGACCGCCGAGATCAGGATGGCCACGGCCATCGTGATCGCGAACTCGTGGAACAGCCGGCCCACGACATCGCCCATGAACAGCAGCGGGATCAGCACGGCGATCAGCGAGAAGGTCAGCGAGATGATGGTGAAGCCGATCTCCTGGCTGCCCCGCAGCGCGGCGCGCAGCGCCAGGCCCCGGCGGTCTTCCCCCCGGGCGGTTGCCTCGTCCAGGTGCCTGGCAATGTTCTCGACCATGACGATCGCGTCGTCGACGACGAAGCCAGTCGAGATCGTCAGCGCCATCAGCGTCAGGTTGTTCAGCGAGAAGCCGAGCAGGTACATCACGCCCAGCGTGCCCACCAGCGACAACGGCACGGCCACGGCCGGGATCAGCGTCGCCGGCGCGTTGCGCAGGAACAGGAAGATCACCAGCACCACCAGCACGATGGCCACCAGCAACTCGTGCTGCACCGAGGCGACGGACGCGCGCACCGTGACCGTCCGATCGCTCAGCACGCTCACGTCCACCGAGGCGGGCAGCGTGGACTTGAGCACCGGCAGCAGGGCCTTCACGCGGTCCACGGTGTCGATGACGTTGGCACCCGGCTGGCGCTGCACGTTCAGGATGACGCCGGGCACCAGGGTGCGCGGCGCCTGCACCGCGGTGCAGTCGGCCTGCACGCAGACACTGGCCCAGGCACCCAGGCGCAGGTTCTCGGCGTCTTCCACGATGCGGGCGACATCCCGCAGGCGCACCGGATTGCCGGCCCGGTAGGCGAGGATGAGTTCCGCGTAGTCCTGCGGGCTGCGCAACTGGTCGTTGGCGTCGATGATGGAAGCGCGCGCGACGCCGTCGAAGCTGCCCTTGGCGAGGTTGACGTTGGCGTTGTTGACGAGCTGGCGCACATCTTCGGCCGACAGGCCGATGCTGGCCAGCGCGCCGGGGTTGAGCTGGATGCGCACGGCCGGTCGCCGCCCGCCGGCCACGGCCACGAGGCCGACGCCGGGCACCTGCGCGATCTTCTGCGCGAGGCGGTTCTCGACCAGATCGTGCACCTTGATGACGGGCAGCGAGGGCGATGTCACCGCGATGGTCAGCACCGGCGCATCGGCCGGGTTCACCTTGTTGTACACCGGCGGCATCGGCAGGTCGGTGGGCAGCAGGTTGCTCGCGGCATTGATGGCGGCCTGGACCTGCTGTTCCGCCACGTCCAGCGACACCTCCAGCCCGAAGCGCAGCGTCACCGACGAAGCGCCCCCCGAGCTGCTGGAGCGGAGTTGCGCGAGGCCCGGCATCTGCCCGAACTGGCGCTCCAGCGGCGCCGTGATGGACGAGGCCACGACCTCCGGGCTGGCCCCGGGGTACAGCGCCGTGACCTGGATCGTCGGGTAGTCCACCTCCGGCAGCGCCGACACCGGCAGCAGGCGGTAGGCCAGCAGCCCCGACAGCAGCACCGCCAGCATCAGCAGTGCGGTGGCGACCGGGCGCTCGATGAAGGGGCGCGACGGGTTCATCGGTCGCGCTTCCGGCGGCCACCTTCCTTGCCCGGCGCATCGCCGGCGTCCCGGCCTGCGGGCTTGATGACCTCCACCGAGGCGCCCTCGCGCAGCCGGTCGACGCCGTCCGTCACGACCGTGTCGCCCAGCTTCACGTCTCCCTGCACCGCCACCCAGCCGCCGTCCGTGGCGCCCGCGGTGACGCGGCGCGCGCTGACCGTGCGGTCCTCGCCGACGCGGTAGACGAAGCTCCCCTGGCCATCACGCAGCAGTGCCGCCGCCGGCACCGCGAGCTGGCCCGTGAGCTGGTTCAGCCGCAGGCGCACATTGACGAACTGGTTGGGAAAGAGCGCGAGCGTGTCGTTGGGAAAGGCCGCCTTGAGCTTGATCGTGCTGGTGGCGATGTCGATGGCGTTGTCGGTGCTGCCCAGCTGCCCCACCGCCAGCCGCTGCCGGCCCTCGCGATCCCAGGCTTCCACCGGCAGGCGGGCGCCGGCGGCCAGCTGCTCGTTGATCGCCTGCAGGTGGGTGTCCGGCACGGCGAACACGACGTTGACCGGCTTGGCCTGCGTCAGTGTGACGAGGCCGTTCGGGTCGCCAGGCTTGACGACGTTGCCCAGATCGACCTGGCGCAGCCCGACGCGGCCGTCGATGGGTGCCGTGATGCGGGTGTAGGACAGCAGCAGCCGCGCGTTGCCCACGCTGGCCTGGTCGATCTGCACCGTGCCCTGCAACTGGCGCACGAGCGCGGCCTGGGTGTCGACCTGCTGCTTGGCGATGGCATCCTTGGCCAGCAGGTCGCGGAAGCGTTCCAGGTCGACCTGGGCGTTGGCGAGCACGGCTTCGTCGCGCGCGAGCTGGCCCTGGGCTTGCGCCAGCGCGATCTGCAGCGAGCGGTCGTCCAGCTCGGCCAGCAGCGTGCCCGCCTTGACCCACTGCCCTTCCTTGAACAGCACGCGCCGCAACTCGGCCTCGATCTTGGGCTTGACGACGGCCGTGTTGGCGGCCGTGATGTTGCCGATGGCACTCAGCTGGACCTGGATGTCTCGCGGGCTGACTGTCGCGACGGAGACGGGCTGCACACGCCCGCTGCCGCGCGGCTTGCTCGCGGCACCCGCAGCGCTGGCAGGCCCCGAGGCGCCCTCCGTGGCGGGCGGGCGTTGCTGCGCATAGGCCCACCAGGCACTGCCGCCGGCCACGGCGGCGATCAGCACGAGAACGCGCGGGAGCAGGCGGCGAGTGCGCCGTGACGCGGCGGGGTCGGGCTGAGGGTCGGGCTGGAGGTCGGCCTGAAGGTCGGGGGAACGCGGGCTCATTGAAATGCGAGGGGCAAGACAACAGAGCCAGGGCGCTGCCCGAGCCCTGAAAAGACGAGGAAGAAGACGATCGGTCAGGGGCACTAAGCAGGTGCCGTGCCCGTGCGGGTCCGGCGGGCCGCGCCGGTCGGGACCGGCACGAGGGACAGGCGTCGATGTGCCCTCCGGTCACCTGGCTGTTGATTTCGGCGCACTTCTGCGCGGTCACTGTTGGGAATTCAGCGCCGGCCCGCCCGAGCCGGCCCGGTGGCCGACGCTCAGGCGCCGCGGCGCAGCGTGATCTCGAACACCACGCCGTCGGCCACATTGCGGGCCGCGATGCTGCCGCCCATCTTGGCCAGATAGGTCTTGGCCACGAACAGGCCCTGGCCGCGGCGCTGGCCGTCTTCGGGCTCCGCGGTGCTGACACCGTAGTCGAAGATGCGTGTCAACAGTGCCTCGTCGATCGGCGCGCCCTGGTTGTGCACGGCCACCGTGGCCAGCTCGGTCGTCGCCTGCAGCGTGAGCGTGATCGGTGTGCCGGGCGTGCGGTGGCGGTCGGCGTTGGTCAGCACGTGGGTCAGCGCGTCTTCCAGCGGGTACTCGTCGGCCTGCACCCAGACCGCGTGGTCGGCCGGGAGGTAGACCACCGCCTTCAGGTCGGCATACACCGCGTTGGCGGCCACCTGGCGCAGGAAGGCGTCCAGGTCCAGCCGGCCCACGGCCAGCGTCGCCGCGGCGAGCGCCTCGCTGGGCGACGCCTGGCCGTACAGCACCTTCACCGCCTGCTGCATGCGTTGCACGTAGCGGCGGCTCGGGTCGGCGTCGTCGCCGTGCAGCAGCATCAGCGACTGCAGCGGCGACATGATCTCGTGCCCGACCGCATGCCACTGGTCGTGCTCGCGCTCGGCGCGCAGCTGCTCGCGGCGCAGGCCGTCGCGCGCGTGCTGCAGCAGGTCGGCCAGGCTGCCGGCCAGGATGCCCAGCTCGTCGCGCCCGCGCAGGTCGGCAACGTCCAGCGTGCCGAGTTCCGCGCGGCCGGGCTGCTGCATCTGGTGCGACAGCGCCGCTGCGCGTTTCGTCAGCACGGCGACGCGGCGGATCAGGCCCATCTCGATGATCAGCCAGGCCAGCGCGATGGCGGCGAGCATCGCGCCCACCGGCCAGGCCAGGCGCGCCGCACTGGCGCTCAGGCTGCGGTCCAGCCCTTGCAGGTCGCCGGTGAGGGCCACGTCGAAACGGCCGCCCGGCGTGGTGACGGTGTCGCGCGCGGCGAGCGTGCGCGGCGTGGCCGGCGCGGGCAGCTGCTCGATCAGCGTCATCAGCCACGGCGACGGCAGTGCGCTCGGCTCTTCGGCGCCCTGCAGCAGCGCGACGACATGCGTGCCGCGGGTGATCTGCAGCGTCTCGCCCGGCGACAGGGCGCCTGCCAGTCGAGCGAGGCTCAGCGGCGGCTGCGCGCCGGGCGTGGCACTGTCGAACAGCACGCTGCCGCCGGGCCCGAGCAGCGAAAGGCGCAGGCCCGTGCGACTGAGGTCGGCCGGCGGCCACTGCGGCCCACCGGGGCGGAACAGCGCCTCGCGGAAGGCCTCCACCGGCAGCCGGATCGACACCGTCGTGCGCCGCGCGCAGGGCTCGCCGGCTGTGAGGCAGGGCCCTTCGCGCCAGACCCAGCCGCGGAAGTCCCGCTGCGGGCGGGCCTTGGGGCGCAGTGCGGTGGTGTTGTCGTCGCCGTCCACCACGAAGCCCGGCAGCTGGCCGCGCTGGGCGTCGATCATCTCCACGGGCGCCAGCCAGTGCTGCGTGCTGCCGCCCTGCTGCAGCTGCAGCGACACGCGGTGCAGGCCGGTCAGGTCCAGCGCGCCGCGCTCGCGGCTCACGAGCGGGGGCGCATCCAGGCTCGCCACCAGGTAGACGAAGCCGCCCGCGTAGGCATTGCTGCCCACGGCCGCGCACAGGCTCGCGCCGCCCGGGTACTGCAGCGAGCAGCCGGCCATCTCGACCGCGCGCTGCGCCTTGGTGGCGTCGTCGAAATCGATGGCACCGAAGGGCAGCACGAGCGGCGCCACCCAGCCGGCATCCACCTGCGACGGCTCCGGGTTCATCAGCGCGAGCTGGCCCGAGGGATGGCGCAGCTGCGCGACGATTTCCGCCAGCGATTTGGCGAAGGTCTGCTCGTAGCGCTGGGCGTTGCGCTGGCGCTCCTCGTTCAGCAGCGCGACCGCGAGCGCCAGCGTGGCCAGGGCCAGCGCGATGAACACGAGGTGGAAGACGATGCGGTTGCGGAAGGCCGCCAGGCCCAGGCGCGGCACGTCCGGCAGGGGGAGGTCGACGCCGCCGAGCTTCACGTGGCGCTGCCGCTCAGCCGGTCGTCGTCCAGCGGAAACCCCGCATCGGGATGTTCTCGATGCCGTCGAAGGCCGGGTCCACGTCGCGGAAGGCGTCGCGGATCGTGGCTACGTGCTTGCGGACGTTGTCGCGGTTGCGGCCGCTCTTGACGACGTCGAACAGCTCCTCGTAACTCACCACTTCGCCGGCGCGCTCGTGCAGCGTCGCGAGGATGCGCTGGGCCGTGAGCGGCAGGTTGATGCGCTGGCCGCGCCACATCGCCGAGCGCTGCTTGAGGGGGTCGAGCTGCAGGCTGTCGTCACCCGCCCTGGCCGCGCCCTTGGGCTCGCGCAGGCGCGCGGTGCGCAGGATGTCGAGGAAGGTCTCGATGAACTCGGCCTCGTCGAAGGTCGTCTTCTGCAGGTAGTCCCAGGCATCCAGCGCCTTCATGATGCTGCGGTAGATGGCCGCCGGCATGGCCGAGACCACCAGCACCGGTGTGCCCAGGCCCTGCTTGTTGATCTCGTTGATCAGGGCCACGCCTGCGTTGCGCTCGCGGCCGAGCTCGATGTCGAGCACGACGAGGTCGTAGCGCTCACGACGCAGCGCGGCTTCGGCGCTGTCGCGGTCGAAGTGCTGGTCGACGATCAGCTCGGGGCGGGCAGCGCGGATCCAGCCGGCGAGCTGGGCGCTGGTGGTGGGGTCGTCTTCGATGACGGCGATGCGGGGCATGGCGCCGATTATCGGAACAGGCCTCGGGGCCCCGGCGGAAGCTTTCTTCCGCCAGCCGCTTCAGTCGGAGATGACGCCGCAGGCCACCCGGGCGCCGCCACCGCCCAGCGGTGCGGGGTGGTCTGCGTGGTTGTCACCACCCGCATGGACCATCAGCGCGCGGTTCTTCACGTCGGCGAGCTTCAGCCGCGGGCCGAGCACCGGCGTGGTCGCAGCGCCATCCGCGGCGACGTAGAGCGGGGGCAGGTCGCCGAGGTGACCGTCGCCCCAGGGCTCGCCATGCTTTTTGCTGCCGGCCGGGTCGAGGTGACCCCCCGCGGCGCCAGCCGGCACCGGCGTGCCGTTGTTGTCCCCGGGTGCGCAGGAGGGCTTCTCGTGCACATGAAAACCGTGCAGGCCGGGCGGCAGGCCCTGCAGCGACGGATAGAAGGCCAGGCCGTAGGGCGTCTCGACGATGCGGACAGTGCCCACGGTCGCGCCCGTGCCGGACTTGTCGGCGGTGGCGATGTTCACGGTCAGTTCCGCAGCGGTCGCTGCGCCGCAGGCGGCCAGCAGGGCCAGAGTCGTCAGAAGGTGCTTCATGAAGATTCCCGGAGGTCGACGAGGGCCCCCAGGATAGCCACAGCGGCCGCGTGTCCGCTGCACTGGGGGATTGCGACCTGGCCGCAGCGCCGGGAGCAAAGCTTCCGCCGCAGCGGAAGACATCCGCCGCGCGGCGCCCTCGTCGCTTCCCGGCCCGACGGCCACCATGGGCACCATGCATCGCCCTCCAGGTTTCGCGATGCAGATGCCCGAAGGAACCGCACCATGCTGCACCGTTTGAACACCCTCGCTGCCTCGCTCCGCAACGCCTTGGGCCGCCGGCGCGATGCCGCCGCCGGCACGGCGGCCGTCGCCTCCTCCGCGCTGCGCCGTGCGCTGCCCCCGCTGCTCGCCCTGAGCGCCGTGACGGCCCTTGGCTATGCCGTCGTCACCCATCCGCCGGTGCTGCCGGTGCCGGCCGGCCAGGCTGCGCTGCGAACCAACCAGTTCAGCGGCAGCACGACCGAGTTCCGCAACGGCAGCTTCCTGCGCCTGCCGGGTCTGCACGAGGTGCGCTACTTTCCGCTGCGCGACCAGAGCTACCACCCGGCCGCGATCGCCAAGGCCGGTGGCCCGGCACCGCTGCAGTCGGTCGAGGGCCTGTCCATCGGCCTGGACCTGAACGTGCGCTGGGGCCTGGACGCCGCCCGCCTGCCGGAGCTGAGCCGCCGCCTGCCGGACGACATCGAGGCCGACGTCATCGCCCCGGCCGTGCAGGCCGTCGTCTACAAGCAGATCGCCAAGCGCACGGTGCGCGAGATCTTCTCCAGCCAGCGGGCCGAGATCGCTGCGGCCCTGGAGGCCGAGCTGCGCGCGCGCCTGGCCACCGACGGCATCCAGCTCAAGAGCGTGCAGATCGGCTCGGTGGACCTGCCGCCCGACTACCGCCGCGGCATGGACAGCCTGCTGGCCGACAGCCTGGCCAGCGAGCGCATGCGCTACACGCTGGAGATCGCCGACAAGAAGGTCAAGGAGACCGAGCTGCAGGCCGCCGCCGACAAGGTGCGCCGCGAGACCGCCGCCGAAGCCGCCGGCCGCGAGCAGATCATTGCCGCCCGGGCGCAGGAAGAAGCGATGAAGCACGTGCTGCCGTTCAAGCAGAAGCTCATCGAGCAGCGCGCGCTCGAAGCCCAGGCCGAGAGTGCGGCGCGCATCAAGCAGGCCGAAGGCCAGGCCCAGGCGCGCCGCATCGAGATCGACGCCGAAGCCGCCGCGCGCCAGAAGCTCGCCGATGCCGAGGCCTACCGCGTCGCCCAGGTCGGCAAGGCCAATGCCGGCCAGATGGCCACCGAAGGCGCGCTGCTGACCAAGCACCCGCTGCTCGTGCAGAAGGCCATGGCCGACAAGCTCTCCGACAAGGTGCAGGTCATCATCGCCCCGCCCGGCTCGGGCGGCTTCATCGGCAACGCGCTGCTCGCCGGCGTGCAGCCTCAGCCCAAGGCCGAGCCGGCTGCGGGCGAGGCGGCTGCGGAGAAGGAGTAAGCCATGCGACGTGTGGCTGTCATCGTGCTGGCCTCGGTCATCGCAGCGGCGTTCGTGGTGCAGGCGCAGGCAGCGGAGTTCCCGCGTGCCGGCCTGGTGTCGCAGGACGCGCCGCTGCGCGGTGCCCCGCGGGACTCCGCCTCCCTTCAGGCCCAGCTGGGCCGCGGCGAGGCGTTGGAGATCCGCGGCGAGCGCGGCGACCACTGGCAGGTGTGGGACTACCGCCGTGAGCGCGGCGGTTGGTTGCGCAAGAGCGGCGTGCTGCTGCTGCCGCGTGGCGAGGGCGCAGGTACCGAGCTGCTGGCACAGCTGCGTCTGGCGCGTCAGCAGTGGGGCACCGAAGGACTGGGACTGGGCCTGGCAGCGGCCTACATCCAGGTCGCCACGCCGGCCGAGCTGGCCGGCCCGGCCGGGGCCGAGGTGATGGACGCGATGGGCAGCTTCGCCGAACGCATCGCCGACCGCGCCTCGCTGCCGGCGGCCAAGCCCGGCGAAGGGCAGCTCGCTGCCCAGCTGGAGGTGGCCGCGCGCTACGGCCTGCGGTTCGAGCAGTTTGAGAGCGACGACGGGCGCGTGCAGGTCTGCTATGACGGCGAAGCCTTTCGCCGCGTGCTGGCCGTGGCTGCCACGCCCGAGCAACGGGCGCGTGCCGTGCTGGCCTTGACCCGCCCGGACTGCCTCAACCCGCGGGCCACGCCGCGTGAGGCCGAGGCGCGCGACCAGTGGCGCCAGCAGGTGCTCGCCCAGGTCGACGCCGCCCCGCTGCCCGTGCACTGGAGGAACCGCCTGGCGATGCGCCGCGCGTCGGTCGCGGCCAGCCTGGCCTTCGCGAGTGCCCGCCGTGGCGCCCCCGCCGAGGCCGTGCCGGCCCTCGCCGACTTCACCGCCATCGTGCCCACCGAGCTGACCGAGGACGACCAGGCTGCCTACGCCGACGCTGCGATGCGCGTGAACGCCGCCCGCTGGCTCGGCACGACCGTCACCACGCGCGACTTCGGCCCCGTGGAACTGGCGCTCCAGCCCGGGGCCGAGGGCGAGCGCTGCGTGGAGCTGCGCGAGGCCGGCAAGCTCGTCGCACGCCGCTGCAGCTTCGGCCAGATCGCCCTCGCCTCGGCCTCGCTCAACCGCGAGGGCCGCGCCCTGGCGCTGGCCGCCCAGCCGCTGGACGGCTGGCGCGAGCTGTGGGTGTTCCGCAAGGAGCGCAGCGGCTGGCAGGTCGATGTGCTGCCGCCCGCGCCGGCCCAGCCGGGCCTGGGCGTGGCCGAATTTGCCGGCTGGGTGCCCGGCGGCGCGCAGATGCTGCTGGCGCGCGAGTTCCGCGCCGAGGGCAAGTACCGCCGCAGCTTCGAGGTCGTGTCGCTCGCGACGCTGGCCACCGAGCGGCAGGCCGGCGAGCCGGCGCTGATGGCCGCCTTCCAGCGCTGGTCCGACCCGGCGTGGCGGGGCGCGTCACCGATCCGTCGTTGACCTGCGAGGGGGCCGCTCAGGCGGCCATCCTCACCGCGTCGGCCATCGGCAGCTCCAGCCGCGCGACGGTGCCCTTGCCGGGCTGGCTCTCCAGCCGGATCGCCCCGCCCAGCAGGTTCTCCACCAGGCTGTGCACGACGAACAGCCCGAGGCCGCTGCTGCCCTGGCCGAAGCGCGTCGTGAAGAAGGGCTCGAAGGCGCGCTCCAGGTCAGGTCGTGACATGCCGTTGCCGTTGTCGCGCACCTCCAGCATCAGGTGCCGCGCGGGCGCCGGGGCGGTGCCGATGCGCACCTGCCCGGCGCTGCGGCCGAAGGCATGCACGCAGGCGTTCTCCAGCAACTGCTCCAGCACCTGGCGCAGCACGTCGCGGTAGCCGTCCATGCGCAGGCTCTCGGGCAGGTCGCAGATGAACTGCACATGCCGCACGCCCAGGCGGGATTGCACGCCGGCCCAGGCCTGCTCGGCGACTTCGCGCACACCGAACTCGGCATGGACCGCGCGGCCGTTGTCCTCGGTGAGTTGACGGAAGCGGCTGATGAGCTGGATGGCGCGGCTCACGTTGTGCTCGACAAGCTGGGCCGCATGCGTGGCCTGCGTGGTCCAGTCGCTCAGGGCCTGGCGGTGCAGGGGCAGGCGATGGGCCAGCTTGTCGGCCAGCACGCGGCCCTGCTCGCGCATCACGTCGGCCGACAGCAGCGCATTGCTCAGCGGTGTGTTGAGCTCATGCGCGATGCCCGCGAGCAGCTGGCCCAGCGCCGCGAGCTTGCGGCTGCTGACGAGCTCTTCCTGGGCCTGCAGCAGCTCGGCCGTGCGGGCCTGCACCTGCTCTTCCAGCCATTCGGCGGCGCGGCGGCGTTCCTCGTCGCGGCGGGCCTGGTCGATCGCGATGCCGGCGAGGTTGCTCGCCACGCGCAGTGCCGTGAGTTCGTCCGGCCCCGGGCGACGCTGCTCGCGGTAGTACATCGCGAAGCTGCCGATGACGCCCTGGCCGGCGGCATGGATGGGCTCGGACCAGCAGGCCTTGAAGCCGTGCGGCGCCACCAGTGCCTTGTAAGGTGCCCAGAGCGGGTCGGTCTGGATGTCGTCGACGATGACGGTCCGGTCCTCGGCCATGGCCGTGCCGCAGGACCCGACGCCCGGGCCGATGGGCAGGCCGTCCAGCAGTTGCAGGTAGTCCGCCGGCATCTGCGCACCGGCACCGGGATGCATGCGCACGCCGTCGACGTCCAGCAGCATGACGCTGCAGTACATGCCCTCGAACTGCGCTTCGATGAGGGCGGTGAGCCGGTCCAGCACCGTCCGCAAGGGCTGACCGGTCGCGACCATCTGGAGCAGCTCCGTCTCGCCGTCGGACAGCGCCTTGGCGAAGGCGATGGCACCGAGGTCGACGAGGCACAGGGTGACCGAGTCGGCCAGCGCGTCGCGGGTCAGCAGCACCTCGTGCGGGCGCTCGCTGCCGTCGCGGCGCAGCAAGTTGGCGAGGAGCCGCGCGCTCTCGCCCGGTGCCATCGCCTGGATCCGTGCGGGCAGCGTGGTTGGGCCGCTGGCATCGGTCGGCGGCGCGCACAACGCGGCCAGCGGCTGGCCCGCCAGGTCTTGTGGTGCATGGCCCAGCACGTCTGCACGGCCAGAGGCGGCCAGCACGATGGGCAGCCCTGGTGCAAGCCGGACCGTCAGCATTGCCATGTGGGCGAGGTTGTCCATGGGGAGCCTCCTCGAGTTCTGCCTGATGGATTCTGCGCGGGTGCCGGCTGCCAGCGATGGCAACAAGCACCCTCGACTGTGCCCAAAACCGGGGTGTCCGGGTTCAGAATCGCGATCCCGATTGCCTTGGATCAACTGGCCATGCCGCAGATGTTGCTGATCGTCGAACCCCTGGGCCAGCGCGCCGCACGTGGCCGCGAGGCCGGGGAAGCCACCTACCAGCGCATGCTGGCGTTCGCCGGCGAGTTGCAGGCCGAGGGCCTGCTGCTGGGCGTGAATTCACTCAGCTCAGCCTCCCGGCGCCTGGCCAAGCGCGACGGCAGCGCCCAGGTGTGGGACGGGCCGTTCGCGGAATCCAAGGAGATGGTGGGCGGCTATTTCCTGCTCGACACCGAAGACCCGGCCGTGGCGCTCGCCTGGGCCGAGCGCTGCCCGGCCGCCGAGTGGGCGACCGTGGAGATTCGAGGGGTCGGCCCCTGCTATTTGTGAACCCCGGCCCGGCCCGGCTCGGCCCGGCTGATGGTCAGTGTTTTCCCGGGGCGTGTCGAAAGCGCGGGCGGTGGATCGTCGTGGGGGTGAAGGCAGCGCAGGTGCTGCCGAGTGCATCAGGAGATCCCCATGCGATTCATGATCCAGGTCCGTACGCCGGCCTCCGGCGAGGAGGCCGGACCGCCCGGCCCGGCGTATGCCGCGCTGTTCGAGGAGATGGGCGCTTTCCACGACGAGATGGCGCGGGCCGGCGTGCTGCTGGACGGCGCCGGGCTGCGGCCGAGCCGGGACGGCTGGCGTCAGCGCTACCACGCGAACGGTGCGGTCGAGCGCATCGACGGCCCGTTCGCCGAGACGAAGGAGCTGATTGCCGGCTACACGCTGATCCAGGTGCGCTCCGTCGAGGAGGCCCGGGCCTGGGCGAGCCGCTTCCCCAAGCCCTTCATCGACGGTGACTGCGAGATCGAGGTGCGTCGCCTGTACGAGGACGCCGATTTCGGCCCGGGCGGTGACATGGAAATCTGCCGTGCGTGAGGGGCGCCGCATGAGCGCAGCGCCGGGCCGTCCCAAGCAAGCTCGCTCCCGCCTGGCGGGACAGCGCGGAGCGCGAAGGGTGCACCCATGAGCATTGGGTCTATCGTTCTCCTGCCGCTTGGCGTCGCCGTGATGGCACTGCTGGCCTACGCCGCCAGCCGCCCCGACGAGTTCCGCGTCGAGCGTCGCGCGCGCATCGCGGCCTCCGCCGACCGGGTCTGGCCGCACGTGGCCGAGCTGCGTGCCTTCAACCGCTGGAACCCCTACGAGCGCAAGGACCCGCTGATCAAGGGCGCCTACAGCGGCTCGCCGCAAGGTGTGGGCTCGCGCTACGACTGGGACAGCAGCAAGGTGGGCAGCGGCAGCCTCGAGATCACCGAGCAGCGGCTCGGCCGCAGCGTGCAGATGAAGCTCGACTTCGTGAAGCCCTTCGAGGCCCACAACCAGGCCGAGTTCGCGCTGCAGCCGCAGCCTGACGGCAGCACCGAGGTGCGCTGGACGATGCATGGGCCCGCGAACTTCGTGTCCAAGCTGATGGGCGTGTTCATCGACATGGACCAGATGGTGGGCCGCGACTTCGAGGACGGGCTGCAGAACCTGCGCCTGCTGGTGGAGGCCCGGGCATGAAGGACCTGCATTTCGGCATCGACATCGCCGCCGCCCCGGCGCGCGTGTGGGACTGCATGTTCGACCCCATCGCCTACCGCGACTGGACGCGCGCCTTCGCCGAGGGCTCCTATTTCGAAGGCGTGTGGGAAGCCGGCCGCCGGCTGCGCTTTCTCGACCCGCAGGGCTTCGGCATGGAGGCGATCGTCGACACGTGCGAGCCGCATGAAGCGCTGTCGCTGCGCCTCGTGGGCGAGATCCGCGACGGCCGCCCCGTGGCCGACAGCCCGCTGCATGCGGCGCCTGCCCGGGAGCGCTACGTCTTCAACCGCGCACCCGGTGGCGGCACGCGGCTGGTGATCGAGCTGCAGGCCTGGGACAACGGTTTCCTGAGCTTCCTGAACGACACCTGGCCCGTGGCGCTGCAGCGCCTGAAGGCCCTGGCCGAATCCACCCACTGAAAGGGCACCCTCATGCACAAGCAGATCTACTTCAACCTGCCCTGCAAGGACCTCGCCGCGAGCAAGGCCTTCTTCGAGGCGGTGGGCTACACCTTCAACCCGCAGTTCACCAACGACCAGGGCGCCGGCATGATGCTCGGCGACAACCTGTACGCGATGCTGTTGGCGGAGGACTTCGCCCGCACCTTCACCGACAAGGCCTTCCCCGACGCGAAGACCGCCACCACCGGCTGGGTGTGCCTGAGCTGCGAGAGCGACGCCGAGGTCGACGCGATCGTTGCCCGGGCCGTGGCTGCGGGCGGCCGCATGCCCAGCCCGGCGCAGGACCATGGCTTCATGTACGGTCACGGCTTCGAGGACCTGGACGGCCACCACTGGGAACTCGTCCACATGCGCGGCATGCCGCCGCAGGCCTGAACCGGAAGCACGCCATGCACATCACGCACAAGCTCAGCCCCTTCATCTGGTACGAGCGCGGCGCGGAAGACGCGGTCGCGCATTACCTGAAGGTCTTCGGCCCCGAAAACGGTCGCGTGCTGGACACCCAGCGCTGGGGCGAGAACGCGCCCGGGGCGGCCGGCACGGTCATGCTGCAGCAGGTCGAGCTGTTCGGCCTGCCGTTCACCGCCTTCAACGGCGGGCCGCACTTCAAGCTCACCGAGGCCTTCTCGATGACGGTCGCGTGCGAGGACCAGGCCGAGATCGATCACCTCTGGGCGCAGCTGCCGGCCGGCGGCGGCCGCGAGATGGCCTGCGGCTGGGTGCAGGACGCCTGGGGCCTGTCCTGGCAGATCATTCCGAGGGCGTGGCTCGACATGGTGCGTGACCCCGATCCGGCACGCGTGCAGCGGGCGTTCCAGGCCATCTGGACGATGACCAAGATCGACCTCGCCGCCCTGCACAAGGCCTACGACGGAGCCTGACCGGGTGAGCCATGCCGACCTCGCCGCGGGCGTCTGGCGCCTGGAGCGCAGCCGCCTCGTGGGTGCGGCGGCCCGGCTGCTGCGCGACCTCGACGAGGCCGAGGACTGCGCCCAGGACGCCCTCATGGCCGCGCTCGACGCCTGGCCCCGCGACGGCGCGCCCGCCAACCCCGCCGCCTGGCTGATGACCGCCACCCGCCACAAGGCGCTGGACCGGCTGCGTCGGCGGGCGATGCTGGAGCGCGAGCATGAGCACCTGGCGGCCGATGACGAGGCCTACGGCACGCATGTCGTGCCCGACTTCGTCGACCAGCTGGACGCGGCGCGCGACCAGGCCGAGATCGGGGACGAGCTGCTGCGGCTGATCTTCATCGCCTGCCATCCGGTGCTGCCGCGCGAGGCGCAGGTGGCTCTGACGTTGCGCCTGCTTGGCGGCCTGGAGACGGCTGAGATCGCCCGCGCCTTCCTGCAGCCGGAAGCGACCGTCGCACAGCGCATCGTGCGGGCCAAGAAGGCGCTGCATGGCCAGGCCTTCGAGCTGCCAGGCCCGGACGAGCGCGCCCAGCGGCTGGCCGGCGTGCTGGCGGTGGTCTACCTGATCTTCAACGAGGGCCACAGCGCCGGCAGCGGCGCCTCGCTGCTGCGCCCGGCGCTGTGCGACGAGGCGCTGCGCCTGGCGCGCCAGTTGCAGCATCTGCTGCCCGCGGAACCCGAAGTGCATGGGCTGGCGGCGCTGCTGGAGATCCAGGCCTCGCGCCTGCCCGCCCGGCTGGATGCCCAGGGGCGCCCCGTGCTGCTGCCCGACCAGGACCGCCGCCGCTGGGACGCGCTGCTGATCCGCCGTGGCCTGGCGGCGCTCGACCAGGCCGTGGCAGCCGGCGAACCCGGCCCCTACACGCTGCAGGCTGCGATCGCCGCCTGCCATGCCCGCGCGGCGCGCGCCGAAGACACCGACTGGGCCGCCATCGTGGCGGGCTACGACCGGCTGCTGGCCCTGAACCCCTCGCCCGTCATCGCGCTCAACCGGGCCGTGGCCGTGAGCCATGCCCAGGGCCCCGAGGCCGCCTGGCCGCTGCTGCAAGCGCTGGCGGTCGAACCGCCGCTGCAGCGCTATCCGTGGCTGGCGGGCGCGCAGGCCGATGTGCTTGAACGCCTGGGCCGCATCGGCGAGGCCCGCGAGGCCTACCTGCGCGCCGCCGAGCTGACCGACAACGCCGTGCAGCGCGAGCTGCTGCACGAGCGCGCGCGGCGCCTGGCGAGCTGAGCAGGCCCGTTCAACGCGAACGCTTGAGCCGCGCCAGCTTGAACAGCAGGCCGAGCACCTGCGCCGCACCCGGCCTGGCCATCGCCTGCTCGCGCATGACCGTCTCGTCGCCGAGGCGCGCGCCGAGCGCCCAGTGCACCGGCTGCGTGTCGCTGGCCTTGAGCAGGCGCGCCAGCCGGGGTGCGGTGTCGTGCCCCAGCGCATCGACCGACTTGCCGCCGGCGAAGATCACGCAGGGGTCGAGCTCGACCTGGGCACCGAGCACATCCACCTGCACGGCCCCGGGCAGGGTCGCACCGCTTTGCAGCCGGTAGGTGGCCGCGACGAGATAGCTGGCATGCTCCCCCACGCGGGGCGGTGCATCCTGGGCACGGACCCACGACTCGTCGGCGCCGTCCGGCGCGGCGTCCCCGGGCGTCAGGAAACGCCACACAGGATGCGCCGCGAGGTCGTCCGGCGTCAGGGATGAAGCCGGCTTGGCGGGGCGGGTCATGGGCATCGACTCAACGGGTCAGCAGGGCCTTGGCGGCTTCGACACGCAGGGCCAGCGGCGCGGATTCGTCATCCAGCACGCGCTGCAGGAAGGCGCGCGGGTCCAGGGAGGCGGGCCCGCTCGCGGGCGGGGCCGCAGCCGGCGCGGCCGCGGGCTGCAAGGCGCGCAGCGCGGCGTCGAACGCCGCAGGCGCGATGGGCGAGAGGCGGGCGAGCAGGTCGGCCTGGCCGTCGGCGCCGGGCTCGATGTCCAGCCAGGGCGTGTCGGCGAACACCGGCGCCAAGTCTGGCGCCACGAAGGCCGACCAGTTGCCGCTCGCCGGGTCCTGGGCGGGGATGGCGGGCGGGTTGCCGTCCCCTTGGCGGCGCACACGGGCGGGGGCGAGGTCGGGCAGGTAGCGCGCCTGCAGGCGGGCGAGGAAATCGGCGGCGGGGCCGACACCCACCGGCTGCTGGAGCGAAAACCACAGCTGCAGCCCGTCCGTGCCCGAGACGGCGATGGCGGGTGCGGGCAAGCCGAGGTCGGCCTGCACGCCACGCCAGAGGCCGCCCAGAGCGGCCCAGTCGGCGGGAGCGGCCACTTCCAGGCGCAGCACCTGGGTGCTGCCGGCGGCGGCGCGTGGGTACAGGCGTTGAAGTTCGGCGGCGAGTCGGTTCATGGCGCGGCGAATCTACACCGCGCCGCCGCGCCCGCGGCTGGCCAGGCCTACTTGCGGCGGATGAACTTCACGGCCACGAGCACGCCCAGCGCCAGGGCCACCAGGGGCCAACTGCCCGGTTCGGGCGTCGGGCAGGGCGGCGTGCCCGGGGCGCCGCAGTTCGCCTGGGCCTGGGCGAGCACCGGGGCCAGGGTCAGGGCGGCGGCCGCGCGGGCCGCCAGGGTGTGCAGGCTGGTCATCGGGTTCTCCTTGTCCGGCGCGAGCCGGTACATCCAGCTTGGGCGGTGCCAGCGCCGGTTTCAAACGGGCAGGCGGCTTCAGACAGGGGCCTCCCCGCAGATGAGGGGCGGTAAAAACGCGCAGATCGCGCCGGGCCGCGCGCCGGGCGGGTGGCCGGGTGGGCCGATGATGGCCGCATGCGCACCCGCCTGACTGTGGCCACCGCCCTGCTCAGCCTGCTCGGCGGGCTGGCGGGCGCTCGCGCGCTGGCCGCCGAGGCGGCCCGCCAGGAGGCACCGGTGCGCTTCGTCGTCAGCGCCGCGGCATCGGCGCGGGGCGACGCGATCGCCGATGCCGCGCTGGCGGCCATCATGCGCCAGGCCGGCCGCGCCTACACGCTCAACCGCGAGCCCGTGGCCCGGGCGCTGGCGAGCTTCCAGGCCGGCCAGTACGACGCTGACCTGCTGCGCATCGCCCAGTTCGACCGGATCGTGCCCGGTGCCGTCCGCGTGGACCCCCATCTGCTGACCACCACCATCCAGGCCTTCAGCCGCACGCCGGCGGTGTCGCCCACCTCCTGGGCGGCCTTGAGCGGCCTGCGGGTGGCGTATGTGCGCGGCGTGAAGGTGATCGAGGCCGGCGTGGCGGGCCATGCGGAGGTGGAGGTGATGAATTCGGCGTCCGCCTGCCTGGGCATGGTCGCCGTGCAGCGGGTCGACGTCTGCCTGCTCAACGCCGAGCATGACTACGGCCCGCCGCCGCGCGTGGACGGCGTGCCGCTTCACCGATCGGTGCTGGCGCGGATCAACCTGCACATCTGGGTCGCCCCGGGCCCGCAGGCGCCGGCCCTGGCCCAGCAGCTCTCCGCGGCGGTGCGCCAGACCCTGGCCAGCGGCGAGCTGACGCGCATCGCGGGCGGCAACCGTCAGCCCTGAGCGCCGGGCAGGCCTGGGGGGCTGCCGGGATCAGGGCTGCTGGTCGACGCGCAGCACCGGGTACAGGTGGTAGCGCTCGTCCCAGCTGGGATGGCGCCGGTGGAAGAACGCCAGCCGTGCGGCCGGGCTCGCGGCAAATGCCGCATCGTCGCGCAGCCGCGCGGCGAAGGCTTCGCGCAGCGCGGGGCTGGCTGCGAGCTGCTCGCGTGCAACTTGCTCGGCAACGTAGGGTTCCATGTACTCCTTGGCCTCGAAGGCCGTCGCGAAGCGACCCCAGCTCGCGAGGGCATCGGGGGCATCCGGCTCCAGCAGGTGCATGGCGAGCGTGGCCAGCGGCTGGGCGATGGGAACGAACAGGCTGCCGGCGGGCACGTCCCGCGTTTCGTCGGCCCAGGTCCCGGTGACGGCGGCCCGCTGGTGGCCTTCGGTGCTGGCCGCATCGGTCTTCACGCCGGTCGCGCGGAACGCCTGCACCGGCAGGCCGACGCGTGCCTGCGTCAGCCGCTCGAAGCGCACGCCATGCTGGGCCAGCTTCTCACCCACCCAGGCGGCATGTTCGGCGGGTACCAGGTAGCCGGCTCGCGGAGCGGCCCGCACGCGCTCGGGCTCGATGCGGTCACGCATCGGCAGCCGCCAGATCTCGGGCTGGGTCTCGTCGTAGCGGGTCATCAGGGCGCCGGAGATGTCGCTGGGCATGCGGGTGTAGGCATAGCCGCGGAACTCGATCTCGCGCGTCTCGCTGGTCGTGCGCCAGGCGAGCACCGCCTCGGTCGGCACGCGCCGGTCGGCCGCATCGGCGGCCCGGCGCCAGGCGCGACCGAGGCGGGCGACTTGGTCGAGCACGGCATCCACCGTCTGCCGCGTGAGGCGCACGCGGTGCGGGTAGGGGCGCCAGCTGTGCGTCTCCACCAACATGCCCAGGCGGTTGCGCAGCAGGAAGTAGCCCTGCGAGAAGCGTGGCGTCGGCACGGTGTCCATGAAGCCGCTGGCCGGGTTGTCGCTCTCCACGAAGGACGGGTAGAACGGCAACGGCAGCGCGCCCTGCGCGGCAAGCGCTGCGATGACACCGTCGCGCCAGGTGATGCCGGCGGTGCGCAGCGCAGGCTCGCCGGCGTGCACAGGTTCCACCATGATGGCGATGTCGTGTTCGAACTGCGCGCCATCGGTGGTGTGCAGGTCCACCATGACGAGCGGGTCCCAGGTGCGCACGAGGCCGAGCATGGCCTGCATCTCGGGCGCGTCGGCCTTCATGTAGTCGCGGTTGAGGTTCAGGTTCTGGGCCGTGGTGCGCCAGCCCATCTGCTCGGGGCCGCGCTGGTTGGGCCGGTTCCAGGCGCCGAAGCGCTCATGGCCGTCGACGTTGAACACCGGCACGAAGACCAGCACCTGGTGCTTCAGGGCGCCCGGCCGGGCCAGCTGTTCGCGCAGGGCCAGGAAGCCGGCGTCCTTGCCCTCGATCTCTCCGGCGTGGATGCCGCCCTGGATCAGCGTGACCGGCAGCCCGGCGCGGTGTGCCGCCTCGGGCGTCAGGGCACCGGATTGGCTGGCCACGAGCGCCCACATCGGCCGGCCCTGCGGCGTGGTGCCGAAGCGGCCGCAGCGCACATGGCGTGGGTGGGCGCGGGCGAAGTCGTGGCACAGGCGATCGACTTCGTCGTAGCGGCCGGTCTGCGCGAAACCGCTGCGCTCGGCGTGGGTCGAGAGGCCGTCGGCGGCGGCTGCTGCGGTGGCGGCGCCCAGGGTCAGGGCGAGCGACAGGCATCGGGCAAGCGGGAACATGGCGCGGGCGGCGGGTTGCGCCGCAAGTCTGGGAAGCCCGCGATTATTGAGACGGTTCCTGCCAGCGCGTGTCAGGCACCTGCAGCACGCTGCGCAGCTGCAACCGCGTGGACGGCCACGAGACGGGCGGCGAGCTCACCGAATCGAGGTGCGCCTCGCGTGCCGCAGCCAGGCCCTTCACGTGGGCCAGCTCGACAAAAGCTTGCGTCGCATCGCGCGGCAAGGCATGCGCGAACAGGAAGCCCTGCCCGAGGCTGCAGCCCAGGGCGGCCAGCACTTCCTGCTGCTCGGCGGTCTCGATGCCCTCGGCCACGGTCTGCAGGCCCAGGGCCCCGGCAAGGTCATGGATGGCCGACACGATGGCGCGCGCCTTCTCGCCCACGCGCGGGTGGTCGAGGTCGGTGATGAAGGCGCGGTCGATCTTGAGCTGGTCCAGCGGCAGGCGGCGCAGGTAGGCCAGCGACGAGAAGCCGGTACCGAAGTCGTCCAGGGCGATGCGCACGCCCAGCGCGCGCAGCCGGGTCAGCAGGTCGATGGCCCGGTGGTTGTCCTGCAGCAGGGCCGACTCGGTGAGCTCGATCTCCAGCCGGTCGGCGCGCAGGCCGCTGCGCTCCAGGGCTTCCAGCACGTGCAGCTCCAGCGGGCTGCGTTCGAACTGGTGGGCCGACACGTTCACGGCCACGCGCAGGCTGCCGGGCCAGCGGGCGGCGTCGCGGCAGGCCACGAGCAGCGCCCAGGCGCCCAGGGCCACGATCAGGCCGCTCTCCTCCGCCAGCGGGATGAACACCGACGGCGGCACCAGCCCGCGCTTGGGATGGCGCCAGCGCATCAGCGCCTCGAAGCCCAGCAGTTTGCCGCTGGCCAGCTCGATCTGCGGCTGGTAGTGCATCTCCAGCTGGCCGGTGTCCAGCGCCTGGCGCAGGTCAGCCAGCAGCGACAGGCGGTCCTGGGCCTCGTGCTGCAGGGCGGGTTCGTACAGCGAGAGACGGTCGCGCCCGGCGGCCTTGGCTGCCTGCAAGGCCAGGTCGGCGGCGCGCAGCAGGGGGTCCGGTGCCTGGGCATGGCGCGGCGCGCAGGCCGCACCGATGCTGGCGCGCACGTCGATCTCATGGCCGTCGATCACGACCGGCACGCGCAGCGCGGAACGCAGCTGCTTGCCCAGGCGGTGGATGGCGTCGGGGCTCAGCTCACCGCGCAGGATGACCGCAAACTCGTCCGCACCGAGCCGCGCGACCAGGTCACCGGTGCCGCGCCGGGCGGCCAGGCTTTCGGCCAGACGCTCGCCCACGGTCGCCAGCAGGTGGTCGCCCGCCGCGTGGCCGAGGGTGTCATTCACCTGCTTGAAGCAGTCCAGGTCCAGCAGCAGCACGGTGCAGGGCGCCACCGGCCCGCCGCCGCCCAGCAGCAGCGCCAGCCGGCGCTGGAACTGGTGGCGGTTGGCCAGGCCGGTCACGGCGTCCTGGTCGGCCATGCGCATCACCTCGCGCTCGCGCTCGCGCACCTCGCTGACGTCGGTGCCCACGCCGCGCAGGCCGTCGCCATCCAGCGGGCTGCCGCTGAGCGACCACCACACATCCTCGCCGTCGATCTGCAGGTGCAGGTCGTGGTGGCGCAGCGGCTCGGCGGTCGACAGGGCATGGCCCAGCCGGTCCAGGCGCTCGCGGGCATCGACGTCACCCAGCGGCAGATGGCGCGCCAGCACGTCCACCAGGCGCTGATCGATCAAGGCCTCGACCGGCTGGCCCAGCCGCTCGGCGAGGCGCCGCGACACATGCCGCAGCCGCCCGTCGCGGTCGACCTCCCAGAGCCAGTCGCTCGCATGTTGTTCGAAGTCGCGCAGCAGCAGCGACACGGTGAGCCGGTCACGCGCCGCGGCATGCTGGGCGTGCCGGCCCTGCAGGAACAGGCGGGCGTTGACGAGGGCCGAGATGGCCAGCACGACGACGAACAGGGGCAGCAGCGGCAGCAGGCCATCCAGCCAGTCCAGCGGGCGCAGCAGGATGCCCACGGCCAGCGCGCCACAGGAGCCGAGCACCCAGGCCAGCGAGACCGCGGGCAACAGCGCGAACATCCAGGCTGCCGTGGCCACGGCTCCGGCCATGCAGGCCACCAGCGGCGCCTGCAGCGCGGGCGGCACCTGGGGCGCGGCCTGCAGCACGAGCACCGCATCCAGCACGCCGCCGATGAACATGTTCAGCGCCAGCAGCAGCCCGGCGCGTATGCCGCGGGGCGGTGACGTGGCGGACTGGCGTTGCCGTTCAAACGCCCAGAGTCCGAAATTGAAGGTGTTGAGCACCACCAGCGCGGTCAGCGTGGGTGCGAACGGCCCCAGGTCGGTGCCGGCGGGCAGGACCGCCACCAGCATGGCCACGGCAATCGCGGTCGCGATGGCGGAGGTGGGCAGCTGGTTGACGATGGCCCGCCACTGGTCGTCGCGCAGGCGGTCGACCTCCTCGCGGCTCTCCCCCGGCACGTGCCAGGCGGCCGAGAGCAGACCCCGCAGGCCGGCGAGCGGGCGCCAGCCGGGCGTGGTCGAGAGGGCGAGGGCGGACGAGGGTTCGGCCATGGAGGGCCGATGCTAGGCGGGGAGGGCAGGCGGCGCCCGTGAAGCAATCCCCGAATCGGCGCTGAATCTGCGGCCGGGGCGACCCGGCTGCCGGATCAGCGGTCGGCCGCGTTTTCGCGCAGCATGCGCTGCATCAGCGTGAAGAAGCGGTCGTAGAACTCGCCGGCCGGGATGGTCTCGGACGCGACTTTCACGAGCGAGTCCTGCGTCGAGGACAGTGGCACCGAAATGGAGCCCAGCGCACTGACGCCCAGGCTCGCCGCCTGCGGATTGCGCTTGAGCGCATAGCGGTCCTGCTGGGCGCTGACGTAGGCCGTGGCGATCTGCTGCTTGGGGCCGTCGCCCACGCAGACGACGTTGAAGGCGATCTCGACATGCACTTCGCCCTCGGGCTGGAAGTGCTTGGCGCCACGCACCACGCCGGCCTCGGCCTTGCTGATGACGTAGCCCTGGCTCAGCAGCGCCCGGCGGGCCGCTTCGCAGGTGGCGTCGACATTGGCGTCGAACAGGCGGGAGTAGGTCTCTTCGGCGGCGAAGCTCTCACGCTGGTAGACCTTGCCCACCTTGTCCGACGAGGCGGTGGGCAGGCTGTTGCAGCCTGTCAGGAGCAGGCTGGGCAGGGCCAGGGCGGCAAGAAGGTAAAGGCGGAACATGGCTGGATGATGCCGTCGGCAGGTTGCGCTTTGTTGCGGGCGGCAGCCTGCGAGCAAGGCTGCATGCTACGACGGCACGGCCGTGCCAACGCGCGGACCGGTCGAGGGGATGACAGAGGCGAGCACAACTACAGCCGGGCGAAGTCGAGGTCGGCCGCGTCGACCGTGCGATTGCGCCGGCCCGGATAGGCCAGCCACCGGAGGGCCGTGTTGAGGTCGTCGACGAGGGCCTGTGCCGGCACCGTGCGGCCCGGGCCGAGGTCCAGGTCGACGGTGGTGTGGCCGTCGGCCACCAGGGTCAGGTCGAAGCCCCGCTCCAGGGCGCCGAAGGCCGTCGCGCGGATGCACCAGTTCGTCGAGGCCCCGGCCAGCACGAGGTGGCTCACGCCCCGGTCGTCCAGCTCCGCGAGCAGCGTCGTGTCCTCGAAGCCCGAGTTGAAGCGCTTGTGGATGCGCAGCTCGCCCTCGTGCGGTTGCAGCTCCGACACCCACTGCCACGCGGGCGTGCCGGCGGGGAGATCGTCGTCCTGGTGCTGCACCCACACGACCGGCACACCGGCCGCGCGCGCCCGGTCGACGGCAAGGGCGATGCGGCTCACGACGGCGTCGCGCTGCCAGGCGCTGGCGACCACGCCGACCTGGACGTCGACGACGAGGAGGGCGGATCGGGCACCGGGGCGGGTGGGCATGGGGGCTCCAGGACAGGCACAGACGCCGGGCACTGTAGACGGTCAGCCCCGGCCGGGTCTCGCCGCGACAATGCCTCATGCCCCTCTCGGACTGGTTCTCCCCCGCCCAATGCTTCGGCTATGTCGCCTTCGTGCTCGGCGTCGGCTGTTTCCTGCAGACGGACGACCGGCGCTTCAAGGTGTTCATGGCGGGCGAGTGCGTGGCGTATGTCGTGCACTTCGCGCTGCTGGGCAATCCGACGGCGGTGGCGAGTTCGCTGATCTCGCTGACGCGCTCGCTGCTGTCGCTGCGCACGCGCTCCCCCTGGGTGGCGGTGGCGGTGGTGGCGGCCAACATCGGCTTCGGCCTGGCCATGGCGCGCGCGCCGAGTGACTGGCTGCCGCTGATGGCCTCGTGCCTGGGCACGCTGGCGCTGTTCACTTTGCAGGGGGTGCCGATGCGGGCCCTGATGCTGTGTGGCACGGGCCTGTGGATTGCCAACAACCTGATCGTCGGCTCGATCGGCGGCACGGCGCTGGAGCTCGTCATCGCCGTGGTCAACGGCACGACGATGGTGCGGATGCTGCGGGCCGGCCGGGCTCAGGCGAACCCGGCCAGACCGGTCATCAACGATTCGTCGAGTAGTTGACCGGGAACCAGTCGTAGCCCTTGCCATCCGCACGCAGGCGGCCGATGCCGGGGAAGCTGACGTGGGTCACGGCCACGAAATAGCCGTCCTTGGCCGCCGCGGCGTAGGCGGCCTCGCGGGCCGGGCGGGCCTGCTTCGGGTCGGAGTCGAACTGCACCGTGACCGACGGCTCGGCGAACTGCACCGCGGCGACGTGCATCAGGTCGCCCCAGAACATCATCTTCTGGCCCTTGCTCTCGGCCACGTAGTTGGTGTGGCCGGGCGTGTGGCCGTAGGCCGGGAAGGCCTTCACGCCGGGCACGATCTCCACGCCGGCGGCCTGGCCGTCGAAGGGCTTGAAGCGGCCGGTGTCGGCAAAGCCCTTCACGAGGGCCGCCACGGCCTTGGCGCCGTCACCGCCCTTGGCGACCTGCTCGGCCGACAGCCAGAAATCGCTGTCGCGCTTGTCGATGCGCAGCGTGGCGTTCGGGAACACGGTGCTGGACGCGCCGCCGATGTGGTCGCCGTGCATGTGGGTGATGACGATCTCGTCCACCTGCTCCGGCGTGTAGCCCGAGGCCTTGAGGTTGGCCACCACGCGCCCGGCCGTCGGGCCGAACAGGCCGGCGGTGCCGGTGTCCACCAGCACGACCTTGCTGCCGGTGTTGACGAGGTAGGCGTTCACCGAGGTCTCCAGCGGCACGCCGAGGTAGGCGTGCTGCAGCGCGCGCAGCGTGTTGGCGGGCGGCTGTTGCAGCAGCTTGTCGACCGGCAGGTCGATGGTGCCGTCTGACAGCGCGGTGATTTCGAAGTCGCCGAGCTGCACGCGGTACCAGCCCGGTGCCTGGCCCTTGAGCTGCGGGCCGGCGGCGAGCACGGGGGCCGTCAGCGCGGCAGCGAGGAGGGCGGGAAGCAGGCGCTTGAGCATGTCAGGTCTCCAACGGGGAATGAATGAGGCGGCGCAGGATAGCGGCGGCCCTGTGCCCTTGCAGCCCCCAGGGCACTTGTCCAGACGCTGGACACCCGGGCACGCCGCGACTGACTGGATTTCAGACGCCGATCGGGCTCCAGGCACCGAAAAACCGGGTTAGCACGCAAGGGTTTGCCAGGGGTTTGCCCCGTCCTGGCGCGGGCATGGCTTTTGCGCAGTAAGGGGCTGGCACCCCAAACAGATAAACCAGGAGACAAGCCATGCCCCGTCGCCATCCGGCGCGCTCGCGCCTGCATTTCGCCGTCCTCGCCACCCTTGGCGCCGCCATCGCGCTGCCGGCGGCCGCGCAGACCGCCGCGGCGGCCGAGCCCACCGTCACCACGCTGGACGCCGTCAAGGTGACGGCCCGCAAGCGCGAGGAGTCGCTGCAGGACGTGCCCGTGGCCGTGACGGCGCTGACCGCCGAGCAGCTCGACAAGCTCGCCATCAAGGACCTGGGCGACCTGCAGGGCCAGGTGCCCAACCTGACCATCTACGCCGCGCGCGGCAGCAACACGACCATCACGACCTTCATCCGCGGCGTGGGCCAGGCCGACCCGCTGTGGGGCGTGGACCCCGGCGTGGGCATCTATTTCGACGACGTCTACATCGCCCGCCCGCAGGGCGCGCTGCTGGACGTGTACGACGTGCAGCGCGTGGAGGTGCTGCGCGGCCCGCAGGGCACGCTGTACGGCAAGAACACCATCGGCGGCGCCGTGAAGTACGTGTCCAAGCCGCTGCCGACCGCCACCGAAGGCTCGGTGACGCTGGCGGTCGGCAACTACGGCCAGGTCAATGCCAAGGGCGGCGTGGGCACGGCGGTGAATGATGGCCAGCTGCGCTTTCGCATCGCCGGCGCCAGCCTGAACCGCGACGGCTACGGCAAGAACCTGACCGACGGCAGCCCGGTGAGCGACCAGGCCACCACCAGCGGCCGGCTGTCGATGGGCTGGTTCCCCACGGGGTCGAGCTTCAACGCCCAGGTGTCGGTGGACCGCACCCAGGACGCCTCGCACATGCGCGGCTTCCAGCGCCTGAACGTGAACCCCTTCGACCCCGCCAAGACGCCCGCCACCACCGGCCGCTACGACATCGCCACCGGCATGCCGAACGCGAACCGCACGTCCAGCGAAGGCGAGTCGCTGACGCTCAACTGGGGTGTCACGAGCGACTGGAGCCTGAAGTACATCCTGGCGCACCGCGCCTCCGACACCAACACGTCCATCGACTTCGACGGCCTGCCCAACAAGATCGCTGACGTGCGCGCCGAGTACCACGACAGCTCGCAAAGCCACGAACTGCAGGCCGCCTACGAGGGCCAGAACAGCTCCGGCGTGATCGGCCTGTACTACTTCGACGGCCGCGCCGGCGGCACGGTGCGCAACAACTTCTTCAACCTGAGCTTCGGCACGACCAACGGCCAGGTCTACACCGAAGGCAAGGCCATCTTCGGCGACTGGAGCTGGCGCCTGACGCCGCAGTTAAGCGTCAGCACCGGCTTGCGCTACACCGACGAAAGCAAGCGCGCCGTGGTGCTGAACCAGGCCTTCGCCAACGACAGCTTCAGCGGCAACCCCATCGCCGTGCCGGCCAATTTCGACAAGACCCGCTCGGTGACCAACACCTCGCCGCGCGTGTCGCTCGAGTACAAGGCCAGCCAGGCCATCAAGCTCTACACGACCGCCTCGCGCGGCTTCAAGAGTGGCGGCTACAACATCCGCGCCAACACGCTCGCCTTCCCGAGCTCGGGCCGGCCCTTCGAGGACGAGAAGCTCGACTCCCTCGAGCTCGGCGCCAAGATGGTGCTGGACGGCGGCCGGCTGGAGCTGAACACCGCCGTCTTCCACAACAAGTACAAGAACGTGCAGCTCTCGGTGTTCACGAGCTACACGCAGGCCAACGGCCAGCCGGGCTTCTTCGGCGACTTCACCAACGCGGGCAAGGCCACGGTCAATGGTGCCGAGGTGGAGTTCCTGTGGACGCCCACCACCGCCTGGCGCCTGAGCGGCAACCTTGCCACGCTGGACGCCAAGTACGACGAGTACATCGACCGCGGCGTGAACGTGGCCAGCCAGAAGAAGTTCAGCAACACACCCAAGTTCCAGGCCGGCCTGAACATCGAGCACAACCTGCCGCTGGCCGTGGGCACGCTGCGCTCGCGCCTCGGGGTGTCGCACCGCAGCAAGGTCTACCCGACGACCGACCTCGCCGAGGCGCTGTCGCAGGACGCCTACACGCTCGTGAACGCCGGCCTGATCTGGGAGAAGGACAGCCGCCTGAGCTTCTTCCTGCAAGGCAGCAACCTCACGAACAAGGCCTACAAGACGGACGGCTACAACATCGCCGCGCTCGGTGTGCTGAATGCCTACTACGGCCCGCCGCGCACCTTCACCGTCGGCGGGACCTACAAGTTCTGACGTGACGGCTCCGGCCTTCGAGGGCGACCCGGCGGGTCGCCCTTTGCCACTTCGGGCTCCGCTTCAGGACCGGCTCGGTGCGCGGTACATTGCCCCGGCCATGCCACTGTCCAAAAACCAGACACCGCCCGCCCTCGACATCCCGCAGGACGTCGACGGCCTGCTGCGCCTGGCCGCGCAGTCGATGTTCGACGTGCTCGCGCGCTCGACCGAAGGGATGATGGTGGTGGACCGCCACCACCGCGTCGTGTGGATCAGCGACGGCTACAAGCGCTTCCTGCCGGCCCTCGGCTTCAACGACGAGCACGAGTTCGTCGGCAAGCGGGTGGAAGACGTCGTGCCCAACACGCAGATGCTGCAGGTGCTGGAGACCGGCAAGCCCGTGCTCGTGGACCTGCTGACCAACCGCGCCGGCACCTTCCTCGTCAGCCGGCTGCCGCTGCGCAACGAGGCGGGCGAGGTGATCGGCGCGCTCGGCCTCGTGCTGCTGGACCACCCCGAGACGACGATGCAGCCGCTGATCCAGAAGTTCGGCCGCCTGCAGCAGGAGCTGGAGGACACCCGTCGCCAGCTCGCCGCGCAGCGCCGGCCCAAGTACACGATCGCGAGCTTCATCGGCGCCAGCCCCGCGGCGCTGGAGGTCAAGCGCCAGGCCCGCCGCGTGGCGCAGACCGACTCGACCGTGCTGCTGCTCGGCGAGACGGGCACGGGCAAGGAGCTGCTGGCGCACGCCATCCACTCGGCGTCGCGCCGCGCGCACCGGCCGCTGGTGAGCGTCAACATCGCCGCCGTGCCCGAGACGCTGCTGGAGGCCGAGTTCTTCGGCGTCGCGCCCGGCGCCTACACGGGCGCGGAGCGCAAGGGCCGCGACGGCAAGTTCAAACTGGCCGATGGTGGCACGCTCTTTCTCGACGAGATCGGCGACATGCCGCTCGCGCTGCAGAGCAAGCTGCTGCGCGTGCTGCAGGAGCAGGAGGTGGAGCCGCTGGGCAGCAACACCGTGCTTCGGGTGGACGTGCGCGTGATCGCCGCCACGAGCCGCGACCTGGCGGCCATGGTCGCCGCGGGCAGCTTCCGCGCCGACCTGTACTACCGGCTCAACGTGCTGCCCATCCGCGTGCCCGCGCTGCGCGAACGCCTGGACGACATCGAAGCCCTGGCCGAAGCCCTGGGCGAAGACATCGCCCGGCGCAGCGGCATGCCGCAGAAGCTGCTGAGCCCCGACGCGCTGGAGTGGCTCGGCCGACAGTCGTGGCCCGGCAACATCCGCGAACTGCGCAACACGCTGGAGCAGGTCAGCCTGATGAGCGACGACATGCAGCTGACCGCCGCGCACTTCCAGGGTGGCGCGGCCCTGGCGGTGGCCGACGAGGCGCCGCCCGCGGCGGTCGCACCGGCGGCCGCCGCGCCTGCCATCTCCACCGCCCAGGCCGTGGCGCCCCTGCCCGAGCTGATCGAGGCCCTGGAGCGCGACGCCATCCGCCGCGCGCTGCAGGCCACCGGCGGCAACCGCATGGCCGCCGCGCGGCTGCTGCAAATTTCGCGGGCGTCGTTGTACGAGCGGCTGGCGCGCTGGCCGGAGCTGGAAGCCAAAGTCCAGGTTTCAGGCGACGCCTGAATTTCAGACACTCTGCTCCGCCAGAATCGGCCGCTGACGCCTCAAAACCTCGGGTCAACCCGCAGGAAAACCGCCCCCGGCGCCGCTTCCCCGCCGGGCACGCGCCTTGCACAAAGGGAAGACACCGTCTGCCGACAGAGCAGACCTGACGAACTTCAGGAGACAAGCCCATGCGCTTCATCACGCGCCGCTTCGCCCTCGCCGCCGCCACCTTGGCTGCGGTCGCCCTGCCGGGCATCGCCCCGGCCGCGGGCAACGAGATCCGCATCGCCCACGTCTACAGCAAGACCGGGCCGCTGGAGGCCTACGGCAAGCAGACCCAGATCGGGCTGATGATGGGCCTGGACTACGCCACCGGCGGCACGATGATGGTCGGGGGCAAGAAGCTCGTCGTCATCGAGAAGGACGACCAGGGCAAGCCCGACGTGGGCAAGAGCCTGCTCGCCGCGGCCTATGGCGACGACAAGGCCGACATCGCGGTGGGCCCGAGCTCCTCCGGCGTGGCGCTGGCCATGCTGCCGGTGGCCGAGGAGTACAAGAAGATCCTGCTGGTCGAGCCCGCGGTCGCCGACTCCATCACCGGCGACAAGTGGAACAAGTACATCTTCCGCACCGGCCGCAATTCGTCGCAGGACGCTATCGGCAACGCGGTCGCCTCCGACATCGCGGGCCTCAACATCGGCGTGCTGGCCCAGGACTACGCCTTCGGGCGTGACGCCGTGAAGGCCTACAAGGAAGCGCTCAAGAAGGCCAGGATCGTCCACGAGGAATACCTGCCCACGCAGACGACCGACTTCACCGCCGGCATCCAGCGCCTGGTGGACGCGCTCAAGGACAAGCCCGGTCCCAAGGTCATCGCGGTGGTGTGGGCCGGGGCCACGACACCTTTCGGCGCCCTCGCCGCGCTCGACCTGCAAAAGCGCTACGGCATCGGCGTGGGCTCGGGCGGCAACATCCTGCCGGCGATGACGGCCTACAAGCAGTTCCCCGGCATGGAAGGCGCGACCTACTACTACTTCGGCATCCCGAAGAACCCGGTCAATGAGTGGCTTGTGGCCAATCACTACAAGCAGTACAAGCAGCCGCCGGACTTCTTCACCGCGGGCGGCATGAGCGCCGGCATCGCGCTGGTGGAAGCGCTCAAGAAGACGGGCGGCGACACCACGACCAACAAGCTCATCAAGACCATGGAAGGCATGAGCTTCGAGACGCCCAAGGGCAAGATGACCTTCCGCGCCGAAGACCACCAGGCCATGCAGTCGATGTACCACTTCCGCATCAAGGTGGATCCGGCCTTCCCGTGGGGCGTGCCCGAACTGGTGCGCGAGATCAAGCCGGAAGAGATGGCCGTGCCGATCCGCAACAAGCGCTGAGGCGACTCCACCGCCGAGGAAACACAGCCACGGAGACATAGAGGCCCAGAGAGATCGCGCAACAGGCGAGAGAACCCAGCGTCTCTGTGCCTCTGTGCCTCTGTGTCTCTGTGGCTGTGTTCCTGCGACCGACCTCACCAAGCCCGATGCTTGAAACCAAGAACCTCACCATCCGCTTCGGCGGCCATGTGGCCGTCGATGGCGTGAGCTGTGCCTTCCAGCCGGGCACGCTGACAGCCATCGTCGGCCCCAATGGCGCGGGCAAGACGACCTACTTCAACCTCATCTCCGGCCAGCTGCCCGCGACGAGCGGTGAGGTGTGGCTGGACGGCGAGAACCTCACCGCGCTCGGCGCCCCGCAGCGCACACGCCGGGGCCTGGGACGGGCGTTCCAGCTGACGCAGCTCTTCGCGCACCTGACCGTGCAGGAGAACGTGCGCCTGGCCGTGCAGGCGCGCCGCGGCCTCGGGCTGAAGCTGCTGTCGGTGTGGCTGTCGCACCGCGAACTGATCGACGAAGCGCAGGCGATTCTGAAGCGCGTGCGGCTGGAGCACCGCGCCACCGACATCGCCGCCAGCCTGCCGCACGGCGACCAGCGCAAGCTGGAGGTGGCGATGCTGATCGCGCTGGACCCGAAGGTCTACCTCTTCGACGAACCGACCGCCGGGATGAGCGTGGACGAGGTGCCCGTAGTGCTGGACCTGATCCGCGCGCTGAAGGCCGAGAAGAAGCACACCCTGCTGCTCGTGGAGCACAAGATGGACGTGGTGCGCGAGCTGGCCGACCGCATCATCGTGCTGCACCAGGGCAAGCTGGTGGCGGACGGCGACCCCGCCACCGTCATCGCCTCGCCCATCGTGCAAGAGGCCTACCTCGGGGTGGCGGCATGAACCTGCTGGAATTGCGCGGCGTGCACACCCACGTCGGGGCGTATCACCTCCTGCACGGCGTGGACCTTGCCGTGCCCGCAGGCCAGGTGACGATGCTGCTCGGCCGCAATGGCGCCGGCAAGACGAGCACCCTGCGCACGCTGATGGGCTTGTGGACGGCGAGCACCGGCTCGGTCACGTTCAAGGGCGAGGACATCACGAAGCTTGCCACGCCCGACATCGCGTCGCGCGGCATCGCTTACGTGCCGGAGGCGATGGGCATCTTCGGCGAGCTGACTGTGGCCGAGAACCTGCTGCTCGCCGCGCGCTCGGCCAAGCGGCTGGCAGACCTGGACGCTCGGCGACTCGAGTGGCTGTTCGGACTGTTCCCGGCGCTGAAGACCTTCTGGACGCATCCGGCGGGCAAGCTCAGCGGCGGCCAGAAGCAGATGGTGGCGATTGCGCGGGCGCTGGTGGAACCGCGCGAGTTGCTGGTGATCGATGAGCCGAGCAAGGGCCTGGCGCCGGCGATCGTGGCGAATCTGATTTCGGCGTTGCGGGCCTTGAAGGCGACGCAGACGACGGTGTTGCTGGTGGAGCAGAACTTCCGGGTGGCTGCCGAACTGGGTGACTCGGTGGCGGTGATGGATGACGGGCGGGTGGTGCACTGTGGGGCGATGCGGGAATTGATTGAGGATGCGTCGCTGCAGCAGAGGTTGCTTGGGCTTTCGCTGGGGGCGCATCAGTGAGTGCGCCTTTGGTTTTGGATGCTTTTGCGGAGAGCCTGAGCCGTTCGGTGCACCGTGCCGGGAGTCCCGCCCGGCGGCGGTGTAACTTTCTTCTGCTGCGCCAGAAGAAAGTCACCAAAGAAGAGGCGCTGAACCGCACCTCGCCCCTGGCCGGCCGCCGACATCGCGCGAAAACGATCGCTCAGAGCCTCACCCGAAGCGACCCGCTTCGCTCTCGCTGCTGTCCTTGTCACGGCCCGAACTCATCCAACGTCCGTGCGCCTAACGTCGGCTGCACGCCGAACTCACGAGTCGAGGACAAGCGCCGTCGACGGCGCGTCGTGGCGTGTGGTGCATTCCCTGGTAAGCCCGGCGTGCAGCCGGCGTTGAACGTGGTGAAGGCACGAGTGCTGGTGGCCGTGCAAAGTGGGCCGCGAGAGCGCAGCGGGTCGCTTCTGCGCAGGAGCCGAGCAGGCGTTTTCGCGCGCGAGCATTGCCAACAGCCCGCTGGTGTGCGGTTCAGCGCCTCTCGTTTGGTGACTTTTCTCTGGCGCAGCAGAGAAAAGTTACTCGCCCGCCGGGGCGAACTCCCGGCACGGTGCACCGAGCTGCAAAGGCTCGCCGCGAAAGCAACCGAACAACACCCCGGCCGCGCATGAAGCTCGACCCCAAACCCCTCGCGCTCCTCGCAGCGCTCATCCTCCTCGCCCTGCCCCTCACCGGCAGCCCCAGCACCTGGCTCAACCTGACCCTGGCCGGCATCGCCATGGGCCTGATCATCTTCGTGATCGCCTCCGGCCTCACGCTCGTGTTCGGCCTGATGGACGTCCTCAACTTCGGCCACGGCGTGTTCATCGCGCTCGGCGCGTTCACCGCCACCACGGTGCTCGCCACCCTCGCCCCCTGGGCCACCAGCCCCGACATCGCGGCCAACCTCGCGGCGCTGGCCGCCGCCTGCGCCGCCGGCATGGCCATCGCGGCAGCCGTGGGCGTCGTGTTCGAGCGCGTGCTGGTGCGCCCTGTCTACGGCCAGCACCTGAAGCAGATCCTCATCACGATGGGCGGCATGATCATCGGCGAGGAGCTGATCAAGGCGACCTGGGGCGCACAGCTCATCCCGCTGACGATGCCCGAGACGCTGCGCGGCATCTTCCTGCTGGGCGACGTGGCAGTGGAGAAATTCCGCGTGCTGGCCATGCTGATCGGCCTCGTCGTGCTCGTGGGCCTGCTGCTCGTGCTCAACCGCACCAAGATCGGCCTGCTCATCCGCGCCGGCGTGCAGGATCGCGAGATGGTCGAGGCGCTGGGCTACCGCGTGCGGCGGCTGTTCGTCGGCGTGTTCGTCGCGGGGTCGGCGCTCGCGGGCCTGGGCGGCGTGCTGTGGGGCCTCGTGCAGCAGGGCGTCACGCCGCAGATCGGCGCGCAGGTGAACCTGCTGCTGTTCATCGTCATCATCATCGGCGGCCTGGGCTCCACCCTCGGCTGCCTGGTGGGCGCGCTGCTGGTGGGGCTGGTGGCCAACTACGTCGGCTTCCTCGCGCCGAAGGCGGCCCTCTTCTCGAACATCGGTTTGATGGTCGCCATCCTGCTGTGGCGCCCCCAGGGCCTCTACCCGGTGGGAGCCAAGTGATGCGCGCCCTGCTCTCGCACGACCTGCCGCGCAGCCGCATCCTGGCCGGCCTGCTGCTCCTGTGCTTCGTCGGCCTGCTCGGCGCACCCTTCATCTTCCCCGGCACGCAGGCGCTGAACGTCGCGGCCAAGGTGCTGGTCTTCATCCTGCTGGTCGCGAGCTACGACCTGCTGCTGGGCTACACCGGCATCGTCAGCTTTGCGCACACGATGTTCGTCGGCATCGGCGCCTACGGCATCGCCATCGCGTCCACGCGGCTGGGGCCGGACTGGGGCTCGCTGGCCATCGGCTTCGTGGCGGCCCTCGCACTGAGCGCCGTACTGGCGCTGGCGATGGGGCTGGCCAGCCTGCGCGTGAAGGCCATCTTCTTCGCCATGATCACGCTGGCCGTGGCTTCGGCCTTCATGACCCTGGCCTCGCAACTGAGTGACATCACCGGCGGCGAGGACGGCCTGAACTTCCAGCTGCCCGAGGCGCTGCGCCCCTCGACCGAGTTCATGGAGGAGCCGGTGCTCGGCGTCATGCTCGACGGCCGGCTGCTGACCTACTACCTGCTGTTCAGCGCGGTCACCGTGCTGATCCTGCTGCTGCTGCGCATCGTGAACTCGCCCTTCGGCCGCGTGCTGCAGGCCATCCGCGAGAACGAGTTCCGCGCCGAGGCCATCGGCTACCGGCCGGTCGTCTACCGCACGGGTGCCAACGTGATGGCCGCGCTGCTGGCCTGCTGCGGCGGCGCGCTGCTGGCGCTCTGGCTGCGCTACACGGGGCCGGAGACGGCCATGAGCATGGAGATCATGCTGGACCTGCTGCTCATCGTCGTCATCGGCGGCATGGGCACGGTCTACGGCGCGGTGGTCGGCAGCGTGCTGTTCATCGTGGCGCAGAACTACCTGCAGGCGCTGCTGAAGGCCGCAGGTGGCCTGGTGGAGGGCGTGCCGGTGCTGAGCACGCTGGTGTCGCCCGACCGCTGGCTGCTGTGGCTCGGACTGCTGTTCGTGCTGGCCGTCTATCACTTCCCCGGCGGCATCGTCGGGCGGCTGCGGCTGGCGGCCTGGACCCGCGCGAGGAGAACCCAACGATGAGATCGCGCTACGTCACCTGCCTGGGCCGCGAGCTGCACGTCACCGAATGGGGCGACCCGGCCGCGCCCGCCGTCATCGCCTGGCACGGCCTGGCGCGCAGCGGGCGGGACTTCGATGACTTCGCCGCCGCGCTCAGCAGCCGCTGGCACGTCGTTTGCCCTGACACGCTCGGCCGGGGTCTCTCGCAATGGGCGGTGGACCCGGCGCGCGAGTACTGCCTGGACTTCTACGTCGAGCAGGCCGAGGCGCTGCTCGACCATCTGGGCCTCACCAAGGTGCACTGGGTCGGTACCTCGATGGGCGGCGCCATCGGCACGCTCGCAGCGGCCACGCGCCTGCGCGGGCGCATCCGCCGCCTGGTGCTCAACGACAACGGCCCCGAGCTGGCCGCGCCGGCGCTGGTGCGCATCCAGGCCTACGCCGGCCAGCCCCCGAGCTTCGTCACCGTGAGTGAGCTGGAGACCTACTTCCGCGACATCTACGCGAGCTTCGGCACGCTGAGCGACGCGCAATGGCGCCACCTGACCGAGACCTCGCTGCGCCGCCTGCCCGACGGCCGCGTGACGACGCACTACGACCCGGCGCTCGTCGCGCAGTTCGAGCACCATCCCGACGACTACCTGCTCTGGCACGCCTGGGACCAACTCGACCTCCCGGTGCTGTGCCTGCGCGGCGAGGAGTCGACGTTGCTGACCGCCGACACCGCCCAGGCCATGCGCGAGCGCGGCCCGCGTGCGGCCGTCGCGCTCATCCCCGGTTGTGGGCATGCGCCCGCGCTGAACACGCCCGAACAGATCAGCCTGATCGAGCGATTCCTGCAAGTTGACCGTACCCCGTGAATGCCCGTAAGCCGGCGTAAGGCCCGAGGGCCTAGAGTCGCCGAGCCACTGCCCCACGCCCATGCCTGAATTCATTCTCGAGACGCAGGACCTGACCAAGGAGTTCAAGGGCTTCACCGCCGTGGACGCCGTGAACCTGCGCGTGCAGCGCGGCCACATCCACGCGCTGCTCGGCCCCAACGGCGCAGGCAAGACGACCTGCTTCAACCTGCTGACCAAGTTCCTCACGCCCACGCGCGGCCGCATCGTGTTCGCCGGCACCGACATCACCGGCGAAACCTCCGCCCAGATCGCCCGCCGCGGCGTGATCCGCTCCTTCCAGATCTCGGCCGTGTTCCCGCACCTGACGGTGCTGGAGAACGTGCGCATCGGGTTGCAGCGCTTCACGGGCACGAGCTTCCATTTCTGGCGGGGGCTGTCAGGCCTGAGAACCCTCGACGCGAAGGTGCTCGAACTGCTCGAACTCGTGGACCTGCGGGACATGGCCGATGTGAAGGCGGCCGACCTGCCTTATGGCCGCAAGCGGGCGCTCGAGATCGCCACCACGATGGCGATGGAGCCGCAGTTGATGCTGCTGGACGAGCCGACGCAAGGCATGGGTCACGAAGACGTGGACCGCGTGACGGCACTCATCAAGCGCGTGGCCGAAGGGCGCACGGTGCTGATGGTGGAGCACAACATGAAGGTGGTGGCGAGCATCGCGGACCGCATCACGGTGTTGGCGCGGGGGGCGGTGCTGGCCGAGGGGGACTATGCGACGGTGTCGAAGCATCCGGCGGTGTTGGAGGCGTACATGGGCACTGAGGCGACTGAGTTGCAGGGGGCGCATTGATGCTTCGTGCTCGTCGTCCGGACGCTTTTGCTGAGAGCCTTTCCACTCGGTGCGTTGGGCGTTCGGGGGCTTTTGCATTGAGCCTTTCGACCCGGTGCACCGCCGCGGGAATCCGCCCCGCGATGGCGGGTAACTTTTCTCTGCTGCGCCAGAGAAAAGTCACCAAAAGAGAGGCGCCAACCGCACGTCGCCTCTGCCCTGCGACCGACATCGCGCGAGAACTCGCGCTCGTCTCCGCAGACGAGGCGAGCCGCTTCGCTTTCGCTGCTGTCCTTGTCACCCGCCCGAACGATCCACCGTCCGTGCGCCTAACGTCGGCTGCACGCCGAACTCACGAGTCGAATACCAAGCGCCGTCGACGGCGCGTCGTGGCGTGTGGTGCATTCACTGGTGAGCCCGGCGTGCAGCCGGCGTTGAACGTGGTGAACGCGCGGGTGCTGGTGCCCGTGCAAAGTGGGCCGCGAGAGCGAAGCGGGTCGCTTCTTCGCACGAGCCGGGCGGATGTTTTCGCGCGTGAGCCTCTCGCGCCATCCCGCTGGTGTGCGGTTCAGCGCCTCTTCTTTGGTGACTTTCTTCTGGCGCAGCAGAAGAAAGTTACCCGCCCGCCGGGGCGGACTCCCGGCACGGTGCACCGAGCTGCGAAGGCTCTCGGCAAAAGCCCCCAAACCGCCTCCGCAGACTGACGCCCCATGGCCACGCCCGCCCTAGAAATCACCAACCTCCACGCCTGGTACGGCGAAAGCCACATCCTCCACGGCATCAACCTGTCCATCCAACCCGGCCAGGTCGTGACCCTGCTCGGCCGCAACGGCGCCGGCCGCACCACCACGCTGCGCGCCATCATGGGCCTGACCGGCGCCCGCAAGGGCTCCGTCAAGGTCCACGGCGAGGAGACCATCGGCCTGTCCACCCACCGCATCGCGCAACTGGGCCTGGGCTACTGCCCCGAAGAGCGCGGCATCTTCGCGAGCCTCACCGCCGAAGAGAACCTGCGCCTGCCCCCGATGCTGAAGAGCCGCCGCGGCAAGGTCATGAGCGAATCCGAGATCTACGCGATGTTCCCCAACCTCGCGGAGCGGCGCCACAGCCCCGGCACCCGGCTGTCGGGCGGCGAGCAGCAGATGCTGGCCGTCGCGCGCATCCTGCGCACGGGGGCGGACATCCTGCTGCTCGACGAGATCTCCGAAGGCCTCGCCCCGGTCATCGTGCAAGCCCTGGCCCGCATGATCCGCGAGCTCAAGAAGCAGGGCTTCACGATCGTCATGGTGGAGCAGAACTTCCGCTTCGCAGCACCTCTGGCCGACCATTTCATCGTCATTGAGCACGGCGAAGTCGTGCTGTCCTTCCCGGCTGCCGAGCTGCCCGCCCACCAGGCCCAGCTCGACGAGCTGCTCAGCGTCTGACCCGACTACCCACAGGAGACACCATGAAGAAGACCCTCATCGCCACGGCCCTCGTCACCGCCGGCTTCGCCGCCCAGGCCCAGATCTCGGGCGACGTGATCAAGATCGGCTTCCTGACCGACATGTCCAGCGTCTACGCCGACATCGACGGCGCCGGCGGCGTGGAAGCCATCAAGATGGCCATCGCCGACCTCAAGGGTGTGGCCGCGGGCAAGAAGGTCGAGCTGATCTTTGCCGACCACCAGAACAAGGCCGACGTCGCCTCCGCCAAGGCCCGCGAGTGGATCGACACCCAGGGCCTGGACCTGCTCATCGGCGGCACCAACTCCGGCGCCAACCTGGCCATGGCCACCGTGGCCGCCGAGAAGAAGAAGCCCTTCATCTCGATCGGCGCCGGCAGCTCCGCCCTCACCAACGCCAACTGCACGCCCTACACCATCCACTACGCCTACGACACCGTCGCGCTGGCCAACGGCACGGGCGGCGCGGTGACCAAGGCGGGCGGCAAGAACTGGTACTTCCTGACCGCTGACTACGCCTTCGGCCAGGCCCTGCAGGCCGACACGACGGCCGTCGTGCAGAAGAACGGCGGCTCGGTGAAGGGCAGCGTCAAGCACCCGCTCAACGCCAGCGACTTCTCCAGCTTCCTGCTGCAGGCCCAGGGCTCGGGCGCGCAGATCCTGGGCCTGGCCAACGCCGGCGGCGACACCATCAATGCCATCAAGGCGGCGGGCGAGTTCGGCATCACCAAGACGATGAAGCTCGCGGGCCTGCTGATGTTCATCAACGACGTGCATTCGCTCGGACTCAAGACTACCGAAGGCATGTACCTGACCGACTCCTGGTACTGGAACCAGAGCCCCGAGGCCCGCGCCTGGAGCCGCCGCTTCTTCGAGAAGATGAAGCGCATGCCCTCGTCGCTGCAGGCTGCCGACTATTCGGCCGTGACGCACTACCTGAAGGCCGTCGACGCGCTCAAGACCGACGACGCCGACAAGGTGCTTGCCAAGATGAAGGAAACGCCGATCAACGACTTCTACACCAAGGGCACCATCCGCAAGGAAGACGGCCGCGGCATCCACGACATGTTCCTGATGCAGGTGAAGTCGCCCAAGGAGTCCACGGAACCCTGGGACTATTACAAGGTCGTCACCAAGATCCCCGGCGAAGAGGCCTTCACCAAGCTCGCCGACTCGAAGTGTCCCCTCGTGAAGAAGTGACCCACCCCCTACCGGCTTCGCCGGCCCCCTCAAGGGGGCGCACCCAGCGGCCCGGCAGAGCCGGTTCCGCGGGTGCCGATGGAGGAGTCGGGCTCGCTGCGCGCAGCCCTCTCGGCATCTGAAGCAACCGCAAGACTGACATGACCGAACTCTTCGGCATCCCCCTCCCGGCCCTGCTCGGCCAGCTGCTGCTCGGCCTGGTGAATGGCTCGTTCTACGCGATGCTGTCGCTGGGCCTGGCGGTCATCTTCGGCATGCTCAACATCATCAACTTCGCCCACGGGGCGCTGTACATGATGGGGGCC
>RXJW01000081.1 GCA_003963005.1 Burkholderiales bacterium | reverse complement strand
CGTCGCGTCCAAGACCAACATCACCTACAAGATCCTCTACAACGACGCCGTCGCCATGACCGGCGGCCAGCGCCACGACGGCGATCTCTCGCCGCAGCAGATCACCTTCCAGCTCCACGCCGAAGGTATTCGCGAGATCTACCTGGTCTCGGAGAACCCCGATTCATATCCGGCCAGCACCATCGCGCCGGGCGTGAAGCTGCATCACCGCGACGAGCTCGACAACGTCATGAAGATGTGCCGCGAGTTCAAGGGCACCTCGGCCATCGTCTTCGTGCAGACCTGCGCCACCGAGAAGCGCCGCCGCCGCAAGCGCGGCAAGCTGGTGGACCCGGCCAAGCGCGTCGTCATCAACGAGCTGGTCTGCGAAGGCTGCGGCGACTGCTCGGTGCAGTCCAACTGCCTGAGCGTGGAGCCGCTGGAGACCGAGTTCGGCCGCAAGCGCCAGATCAACCAGAACACCTGCAACAAGGACTACTCCTGCGTGAAGGGCTTCTGCCCGAGCTTCGTCACGGTCGAGGGCGGTGAGCTGAAGAAGCCGAAGAAGGAGTCCCGCAAGAGCCCCTTCGACGCCGGCCTGCCGGCACTGCCGCTGCCGGTGATCCCGAATGCCGAGAGCGCCTGGGGCATCGTCGTTGCCGGTGTGGGCGGCACGGGCGTCATCACGATCGGCCAGCTGCTCGGCATGGCCGCGCACCTGGAAGGCAAGGGCGTCATCACGCAGGACGCGGCGGGCCTGGCCCAGAAGGGCGGCGCGACCTGGAGCCACATCCAGATCGCCAACACGCCCGAAGCCATCCACTGCACCAAGGTCGGCACGGCCGAGGCCGATCTCGTCATCGCCTGCGACGCCATCGTGGCCGCCAACAAGGCCACGCTCGCCGTCATGCGCGAAGGCCGCACCTTCGTCGCGCTGAACACGCACGGCTCGCCCACGGCCACGCTCGTCAACAACCCCGACTGGACCTTCCCCGGCACGGCCTGCGAGCAAGCGCTGGGCAAGGCCGTGGGTGCCGGCCACCTGGGCGCGTTCGATGCCGAGGACGTGGCCGTCAAGCTGCTCGGCGACTCGCTCTACACCAACCCGCTGATGATGGGCTATGCCTGGCAGCAGGGCCGCATCCCGCTGAGCTACGACGCGCTGATGCGCGCCATCGAGCTCAATGGCGTGCAGGTGGACAACAACAAGGCCGCCTTCGAATGGGGCCGCCGCTGCGCGCATGACCTCAAGGCCGTGCAGTCGCTGTACGCCGCGCAGGCCGTCATCCAGCTCGTCAAGCGCCAGAGCGTCGACGAGATCATCGCCAAGCGCGTGGAGTTCCTGACCGGCTACCAGAACGCCGCCTACGCGGCCGACTACCAGGCCTTCGTCGAGAAGGTGCGCGCCGCGGAAAGCCAGCTCGGCAGCACCACCAAGCTGACCGAAGCCGTGGCCCGCTACCTGTTCAAGCTGATGGCCTACAAGGACGAGTACGAGGTCGCCCGCCTGCACACCGACCCGGCCTTCACGGCCAAGGTGGCCAGCATGTTCGAGGGTGACTACAAGCTCGTGCACCACCTCGCGCCGCCGCTGCTGGCCAAGACGAATTCGAAGGGCGAACTCGTCAAGCGCCCGTTCGGCAGCTGGGTGCGCCCGGCCTTTGGCTTGCTGGCCAAGATGAAGGGCCTGCGCGGCACCGCGCTGGACATCTTCGGCCACACCGCCGAGCGCAAGATGGAGCGGGCCCTGATCCAGGAGTACCGCGCCAGCATCGACGCCATCCTCGCCCGGGGGCTGACGCCCGAGCGGCTGGCGGTGGCGGTGGACATCGCGCGCATCCCGGAAGAGATCCGCGGCTACGGCCACGTGAAGGAGCGCCACGTGAAGGCCGCCCGCGCCAAGTGGGACGCACTGACGGCGCAGTGGCAGGCGCTGGCCTGATCCGCCCGGCTCCGGCGCGCGGCCAAGGGTCGTGCGTCAGGGCCTCGCGGTCAGGTGCTGCAGCACGATCAGCCAGCGGCCGTCGATGCGCTGGTAGGCCAGGCTGTAGCGCACCGGTCGGGTGACGAGCTGGCCGTCGATCTGGTCGTCGAATTCGCACTCTCCTGATCGCACCGCGGTCTCGCCGAACAGGGTCAGGTTGCCGATCAGCCAGCGCATGCGTGCGGCGGGGCGCCTGGCCATCTCGTCAAAGAACTCTGGCACGGCGCTACCGCCCAGTGGCACGGCCGAATAGTCGTCATCGGTGATCAGGGCGCCGGGTGCGTAGAGAAGGCGCAATTTGGCCGGGTCGCGTTCGTTGTAGGCGGCCTGCCATGACTGCAGGGCCTGCATCAGGTCAGCCATGCAGTCAGCGCCTGCCTGCTCGCACGGGCGCGGGGCTGACACCACCACGGTCCGCGACGTGGTACAGCCGCCAAGGCTGCTGAGCAGCAACACGGTCAGGCCGGCGAGCGCTGCCGGATGGAGGAATCGACGGGTCATCTGTTCTCCCTGGGTATGCGAGGCATTGCACGACAAGCCACTTGGCGGCACAGCCGTGAAAACGCCGAGCCCATGCTTGTCGCCGGCAACCCCTCAGCTTCGCGGCGCGCGCAGGCAGGGCGCCCTAGACTGGGTCCATGCTGTTCATGATTCAGGCGCGGTGACCCGGCGCCAGCTCTGGCCGGGCCTCGTGATGGCCGTGCTCGGCGCCATCGGCTTCTCGGGCAAGGCCATCATCGTCAAGCTCGCCTACCGGCACGGCGTCGACGCCGTCACGCTGCTGATGTGGCGCATGCTGCTGGCGCTGCCGTTCTTCCTGCTGATGGCGTGGTGGGCCGGGCGGGGGCAGCCTGCGCTGACCCGGCGCGACGGGCGCGACATCGCCGTGCTCGGCTTCACCGGCTACTACCTGGCCAGCTTCCTCGACTTCGCCGGCCTGGCCTACATCACGGCCAGCCTGGAGCGGCTCATCCTGTACCTGAACCCGACCCTCGTGCTGATGATCTCGGTGCTGTGCTTCCATCACCGGCTGCAGGCCCGCCAGCTGGTGGCCATGGCGATCAGCTATGCGGGCGTGGTGGCCGTGTTTGCGCACGAGCTGCATTTCGAGGGTGCCGGCACGGCGCTGGGTGCGGCGCTCGTGTTCGGCAGCGCGGTGAGCTATGCGATCTACCTCGCGCTCAGCGGCAGGGTCGTGCAGCGCCTGGGGGCCCTGCGTCTGGCCGGCCTGGCCAGCAGCGTGGCCTGCGTGCTGTGCATCGGCCAGTTCCTGCTGCTGCGGCCCATCTCGGCCGCCGTGGTGCCGGCGCCGGTGTTCTGGTTGTCCCTGCTGAATTCCACCGCCTGCACGGTCGCCCCGGTGCTGCTGGTGATGCTGGCCATCTCGCGCATCGGTGCGCCGCTGTCGTCCCAGGTCGGCATGGTGGGCCCGATGAGCACCTTGTTGATGGGTTATGCGATCCTCGGCGAACCGATGAACGCATGGATCGGCCTGGGCACGGGGCTGGTGCTGGCGGGGGTCTTCCTGGTCGGCCGCTCCCCCATGGCACCGCCGTCCGCGCGCTGAACAGGATTGACCTTGGGGGCCTGAGTCTGTTCAAAATCGCTGAACAATGGCGACAAGGGCCATGAACCGACACCCCCCCTGCGAGGAACACACTCCATGTCCATGACAAGCCCTGCCCGTTACACCCCGGTTGCGATCGTGCTGCATTGGCTGCTGGCGCTGGCCATCGTCGGCGCCTTCGGCGTGGGGCTGTACATGAGCGACCTGCCGTTCTCGCCGACGCGCGTCAAGCTCTACAACTGGCACAAGTGGGCTGGCGTGACGATCCTCGCGCTGTCCGCCCTGCGGCTGCTGTGGCGCCTGACGCATCGCCCGCCCGCGGATGTGCCGATGCCGGCCTGGCAGGCGCGCGTGGCGCATGGCGTGCACGTGCTGCTGTACCTCACCTTCTTTGCCGTGCCATTGACCGGCTGGGCGATGAGCTCGGCCAAGGGTTACCCGATCGTCTGGTTCGGCGTGCTGCCGCTGCCCGACTTCGTGCCCAAGGACCACGACCTCGGCGAACTGCTGGAGGAGGTCCACGCGGCGCTCGCCTGGGGCCTCGCCGTGCTGGTGCTGGCCCACATCGGCGGCGCGCTCAAGCATCACTTCATCGACCGTGACGGCCTGCTCAAGCGCATGTCGCTGCGCGGCTGACCCCTGGAGCCTTCCATGACCAAGCTGTTTACTTCCCTGCTGCTCGCCGCAGCCCTGCTGCCGGCCCACGCGGCCACCCTGCAACCCGAGAAGAGCGACGTGGCCTTCACGTTCAAGCAGATGGGCGTGCCGGTCGACGGCAAGTTCAAGAAGTTCGAAGCCCAGCTCGACTTCGACGCCAAGAAGCCCGAGGCCGGCAAGATCACCTTCACGGTCGACCTCGGCAGCGTCTCGCTCGGTGACCCGGGCTTCGACAAGGAGCTCGCCGGCTCGACCTGGTTCGACACCAAGCGCAACGGCCGTGCCACCTTCGTGTCGAGCGCCATCAAGCCGACCGGCCCGGGCAAGTACGACGTCGCCGGCAAGCTCACGATCAAGGGCGCTGCGCGTGACGTGGTCGTGCCGATCACGCTCGCCGGCGGCATCGCCAGCGGCAGCGTGCCGATCAAGCGCCTGGATTTCAAGATCGGTGAAGGCGAATGGGCCGACACCTCCATCGTTGCCAACGACGTGACCGTCAAGTTCAAGCTGGCTTTCGCCGGCCTCTGATTCCCCCTCCCAACCCCACCCCCCGGAGACCCTCCCGATGAAGAACGCCTTGCTGATCGCCGCCCTGATCGCCGCTTCCGGCGCCGCCCAGGCTCAAAGCGCCACCTATGCCGTCGAGCCGACCCACACCCAGGTCTACTTCGAAGCCAAGCATTTCGGCACCAGCACCAACCGCGGCCGCTGGGACAAGAAGGAAGGCACGATCGTCTACGACAAGGCCGCCAAGACCGGCAAGGTCGACGTGACGCTGGACATGGCCTCCATCTCCACCGGCATCGGCCCGTTCGACGGTCACCTGAAGAGCAACGACTTCTTCGCCGCAGCCGAGTTTCCGACGGCCAAGTTCGTCGGCGACAAGTTCACCTTCAACGGTGACAAGCTGGTGAGCGTGGGTGGCGAGCTGACCCTGCGCGGCAAGACCAACCCGGTCACGCTGACCGCCAACAGCTTCAACTGCTACCAGAACCCGATGCTCAAGCGCGAGGTCTGCGGCGGCGACTTCGAAGCCACCATCCAGCGCAGCCAGTGGGGCATCACCTACGGCATCCCGGGCATCCCGGACAGCGTGCGTCTGATCATCCAGATCGAAGCCGTCAAGCAGTAAGCCACCACGCCGCTGCCCCCTGAAAAGCCCGCCCCACGGCGGGCTTTTTGCCGTCGGGCCCGGCCGTTCGTGACGTATTCCCGGTGGGGCGGCCCAGGGTGGGCCGGGGGCGCTGCGGCCTGTCGCCGCCTCCTGCAGTTCGTCCCCCGGACCGGTCGGCGTGTCGCGTCGGCCCCACGGGGGCCTGGCCAGGTGCGTACAGTGGCTCCCAACAACAAGATCCCGCCATGAACACGTCCTTCACCCCCAGCCCACAGCAGCAGCTCTGGATCGAGCGGTGGCAGCGCTTCTCGGCGGCTGCGGTGCGCTACTTCCATGCCTATGCCGGCTGGCTGGTCAGCATCAGCTGGCGCCGTTTCGTGCTGCTGTCGCTGGCACTGCTGCTGGGTGTGAACGTGCTGAAGAACCTGCCGCCCTTCACCTGGCGCATCAGCGAGCAGGTCGAGGAGCACGACCACGGCGCTGCACGACGCCAGGCCAAGCTGGAGGCCGAAGCCAAGAAGGCCGCCGACCAGGCCCGTCGCGCGGTCGAGAAGGCGGCCGAGAAGGTGGGCAAGAAGGCCGCCGAGAAGGGCGTCCAGTACGAGATCAAGGTGGACGAGCGCGGCATCCGCATCCAGCCGGTGCCCGCGGCCTCGGCCGCCAGCGCCGTCGAGGACAACGGCGAGCCCAAGGCCGACGCCGCGCCGCCGCCCGCCATCGCCATCGACTTCCCCAAGAGTGCCAAGCCCGACGACGTGCGCGCCGCCATCGAGCAGGCCAAGGAGCAGCTCGGCCAGCTCAAGCAGGAGGCCGAGGAGGTCGAGCAAGCCCAGCAGGCCGCCGCCGAGGCGCAGGCCGCGCTGCAGGAGGCGGTGGAAGAGACCCGCGCCGCCCAGGGCCGCAAGCGCGTGACCGTGGTGCAGGCGGGCGACTCGCTGGTCGACCTGGCCATCCTGTGGGTGCTGGCTTCGGCCGTGATCAAGGCCATGTACAAGGGCCGTATCCAGGCCGAGGTGAAGGCCGCGCAGGCCGCTGAGAACGCCGAGAGCGAAGCGCTCAAGCGCCAGGTCGTCGAGGCCCGCATGGCCGCGATGCAGGCACAGGTCGAGCCGCACTTCCTCTTCAACACGCTGGCCAGCATCGACCACCTGATCGAGGTCGACCCGCCGCGTGCCAGCCAGATGCAGAAGAACCTCATCGCGTTGCTGCGGGCCTCGATGCCCACGATGCGCGAGGCCAATGCCAACGGCGCCGTGCGCGACCTGGGCCGCGAGCTGGCCGTCATCCGGCCCTACCTCGAGATCCTGAAGATGCGCATGGAAGAGCGCCTGCAGACCGAGATCGCCGTGCCCGAAGGCCTGATGTCGGCCGAGTTCCCGCCCATGATGATCCAGGGCCTGGTCGAGAACGCGATCAAGCACGGCCTGGAGCCCAAGGCCGAGGGCGGCAAGCTGAGCGTCAAGGCCGAGATCGTGCACGGCAAGCTGGCCGTCACGGTGGCCGACACGGGCCTGGGCTTCGGCCGCGCGGCCACCTCCGGCACCGGCGTGGGCCTGGCCAACATCCGCGAACGGCTGCAACTGCTGCATGGCAACAAGGCCGCCGTGACCGTCACCGAGAACCAACCCTCCGGCACCGTGGTGACCATCACCGTGCCTTACCGCAGCCGCAACGACGAAGGAGTCGCCGCATGAAGACCCTGTTCAAGATCCTGTTCATCGGCACCGCGCTGATGGTGCTGGCCGCGATGTTCGGTGGCTTCGCGCTGCTGCATCACCACGGCTCGGACATGCACATCGTGCTCAACGACGACGAGCTCTTCCTCGGCGGCAGCGACTTCGGCGACTGGCTGGGCGCGAGCATCGGCCTGTTCGTGGCCGGCGCGGTCTGCCTGGTCGTGCTGCCGCTGGTGCTGCTGCTCGGCGTGGCGCTGCCGCTGCTGATCGTGGGTGGAGTGCTGGCCGTGGTCGTGGCCAGCCTGCTGGGCGTGGGCGCGGTGCTCGGCTCGCCGCTGATCCTGCTGGGCCTGCTGCTGTTCGTGGTGCTGCGCAACCGCAGCCGCGCGAATGCGGCCAACGCGGCGGCCCGCGCCGCCAGCGTCTGATTCGTCTAGCATCCCCGGCCATGAATGCCACCACCCCCATCCGTGCCGTCCTGGCCGACGACGAACGCCTGATGCGTGAGCAGTTGCGAAGCCGGCTCACCGAGGTCTGGCCCGAGCTTGAGATCGTGGCCGAGGCCAAGAACGGCCTCGAAGCCGTCGAGCTGACCCGGGAGCACAAGCCCGACCTCGTCTTCCTGGACATCCGCATGCCGGGCCTGACCGGTGTGGATGCCGCGCGGCAGATCGCGCAGCTGCCGGAGGACGACGACTGGCTCGTGCCCGAGATCGTCTTCATCACCGCCTACGACCAGTACGCCGTCGAGGCCTTCGAGCAGGGCGTGGCCGACTACGTGCTCAAGCCCGCCGAGCGTGACCGCCTGCAGCTGACCGTCGCCCGCATCAAGAAGCGCCTGGCGCAGCGCGCCGGCCAGGAGGCGGTCGACACCTCAGCCGCCCCGTTGCAGCAACTGCTGCACAAGCTCAGCGCGCAGGTCAACGGCGCCGCGGCCAAGCCTGCCTACCTGCAGTGGATCCAGGCGACGGTGGGCCAGGCGATCCAGATGATCCCGGTGGAGGACGTGCTCTTCTTCATCAGCGACGAGAAGTACACGCGGGTGCAGACGGCCAAGATCGAGGCGCTGATCCGCAAGCCGATCAAGGAGCTGGTCGACGAACTCGACCCTCAGCTCTTCTGGCAGATCCACCGCTCCACGCTCGTCAATGCGCGCGCCATCGACGGCATCACCCGCGACTTCCGCGGCCGCCAGTTGGTGGGCGTGAAGGGGCTGAGCGAGAAGCTGGAAGTCAGCCGGAGCTACACGCACCTGTTCAAGGGGATGTGAGCGGCGCCGGGCCCGTGCCCTCGATGAGCGCACGCGCCGCGGGCAGAAGGGCCTGCAGCACGGCCTGCATCGCATCGGCGTCGGCCTTGCTGATCGGCGGCAGCGGTGCGCGATAGGTGACGCGGTTGCGCATGTCGTGCAAGCGGGCCAGGACGCTCTGCTGGGCGGCGTTCAATTGCAGGTCGGCTGCCACGCGCTGGATGGCGGTGGCGCGGTGGCCACCCGCATCGCCGGGCCGCACCTCATGGAACTCCAGCACGGCCATCACCACGTTGAACATGCCTTCGTAGGCGAGCAGGAAGCGGGCCGAGTCGGGCATCGGCGCTGCCGTGGCGGTCAGCATGTCCTGCGCGGTGCGCATGAACTGCGCGATGGACGCAGGGCTGGCGGCGGCCGGCTTGAAGCTGCCGATCCTCAGCAGGGCGTCGTATTCAGCGGGTCTGGGCATGCAGCGCCTCCGTCAGGTCAAGGCGTGGCCCTTGGCGCAGGCTGCAGATCACGGCGTCGGTCTCGCTGGCCCACTCGTCGGGCCCGTAGAGACTGACATGGATCGGGCGTCCGATCTCCGACTGTGCGGCGTCTAGCGAGGGCGACACGTCGAACAGGGTGAGATCGCCGACGAGGACGAGGTCCACATCGCTGCTGCTCGTGTCTGTTCCGGTCGCGATGGAGCCCACGATGCAGGCCAGCCGGATTCCGGCCGCCAGCGGCGCCAAGGCGCGGGCCAGAGGCTCGGCCAGGCCAACCGTTTTGAGGGCGATGCGGCGCAACTCGGGGTACAGCAGGAACTCCGGATTGGCCGACAGGCGGCGCTGATTGCCGACACGCCGCTCCCGCAGCACGCCCCCGTCGACCCAGCGCTTGAGCAGCGCGCTGCCGGCACTGCGGCTGCTGCCCATGCGATCGAGCAGTTCGACGGTGCCGAACTCCCGATCGGGATCCAGCAGCACGGCGCCCGCGAGGCGCTGCTCCGCGGGAGACATCAGGACATCCAAAGGCCGCATTCGATTCCTCTTTCAGGAACGAATGTACCTGAATCAGGAATTCACGTCACTGCTCGACGAACGCGCGCTCGATGACGTAGTCGCCCGGCGTCGTCGTGCTGCCTTCCTTGAAGTTGCGCAGCTCCAGCATCTGCTTCATGTCCTTCAGCAGCGCGGGGCTGCCGCACAGCATGATGCGGTCGTCGGTCGGGTTGAGCGGCGGCAGGCCGAGGTCGGCTTGCAACTTGCCGGTCTGGATCAGGTCGGTGATGCGGCCCATGTTCTTGTAGGGCTCGCGGGTCACGGTCGGGTAGTACAGCAGCTGCTGGCTCGCGTATTCGCCCAGGAACTCGTGCTTGGGCAGGTCGACCGTGAGGTGGTCGTGGTAGGCCAGCTCGGCCACCTCGCGCACGCCGTGCACGATGATGACCTTCTCGAAGCGCTCGTACGTCTCGGGGTCGCGCACGATGCTGATGAAGGGGGCGAGGCCGGTGCCGCTGCCCAGCAGGTACAGGTGCTTGCCCGGCAGCAGGTAGTCGATCAGCAGCGTGCCGGTGGGCTTGCGGCCGACGATGATCTTGTCACCCGGCTTGATGTGCTGCAGCTTGGAGGTCAGCGGGCCGTCCGGCACCTTGATGCTCAGGAACTCGAGGTTCTCCTCGTAGTTGGCGCTGACGATGGAGTAGGCCCGCAGCAGCGGCTTCCCGTTCTCGCCCTTCAGGCCGATCATCGTGAAATGGCCGTTGGAGAAGCGCAGCGCCTGGTCGCGCGTCGTAGTGAAGCTGAACAGGCGGTCGGTCCAGTGATGGACGGTCAGAACGGTCTCTTCGTTGAAGGCACTCATGGACGCTCGCTGAGGTTCGTGTGGCGGGTAAACCCGATATTTTCGCCTGGATCTGATATGCGCGCGTCGCGCATGGGTCAACGTTCGGTTTCTATGCGCAGAAGCCGGGGGCCGCTGCCGGTGGTCGCGACCTCGTCCTGGGGGTTGTACAGCGCGCAGGCTTTCAGCGACAGGCAGCCGCAGCCGATGCAGCCGGTGAGCCGCTGACGCAGTTGCTGGAGCGCTGCGATGCGGGCATCCAGCAGCGGCGCCCAGCTCGCGGAGAGCCGCGCCCAGTCGGCCTTGGTGGGCGTTCGCGCATCCGGCAGCGTGGCCAGGGCCGCCTTGATCTGCGGCAGGCTCAGGCCCACGGTCTGGGCCGCGCGGATGAAGGCCACGCGGCGCAGCGCATGCCGCGGGTACTGGCGGTGGCCGCCCGCACTGCGCGTGCCCGCGATCAGCCCCTCGGCTTCGTAGAAGCGCAGCGCGCTGGCAGCCACACCGGAGCGACGGGCGAGCTGGCCGATGGACATCGGCGCAGGGCTTGACTTCAAGTTCACTTCAACTTCGAGCATGGCGCCATGTTCTCACCGAAAGACACCGCCATGTCGACAACCATCGCCCCTGCACCTGCCGCCACGCGCGCTCAACTCCACCGCCTGCTAGATGCAGGCCTGGCCTACTCGGCCACCTACCGCGGCGCGCTGAGCAACCACCTGCCCATGGCACAGCAAGCGCTGCTGGAGCTCGGTGCCTCTGCCGACCGGCTACAAGCCTGGACGGAAGCGCACGCGACGACGCTGGAGCCCCAGCCGGGCGGGCGGCCTGCCGTCGTGGAGGGGGCGCGCGACCTGGGTCGCCCCGGCAGTGACGCCGCCTGGCGCGTGCAGTTCGAGCGACGCATCGCCACCGTCGGTGCCTCAGATGCGCTTCGAGAGGCCTTGCCGCTGCTGATGCCCGGCGTGGGCGGAGCCGCCTTTCACGGACTCATCCGCACGGCGCACGCCGTGCTGGCAGGCCACGACCGTGAGCTCGCAGCGGGCCTGGCGCACTGGGCCGCCATGGCCTTGCCGCTGCCGGTGACGGCGGTTGCCGCGTCCGACACGCTGCCGGCTTGGTTGGACGGCCTGGCCGCATTGCCCCGGCCCGAGGGCGTGCGCGCCGGGCTCATCGTCGAGCGCATGCGGGCCTGGGGCGCCACACCCGGCTTCGCCGAGGCCGCGTCACGGTTGCCCGACGCCCCCGGCACCCTGCGCGAGCTGGCTCTGCTGGCGGCGCGCACCTACGCGGCCACAGGCAACTTCACCGTGCTGCACCTGCTGACGGCCAGCCATGCGATGCAGGTGCTGTCGCCATGGTGGCCCGACGAACGGTTGCCCCGGGGCTTCATCGTGGCAGCGGCCGCCGGGTTGCTGGCCAGCGGTGCCGCACCGGCGCTTGCGCTCGACCATCCGCCGAGCCGCCCCTGGCCCGCGCTCATCTCCGCCGCCTGCGCGCAGGACGATGCGCACGTCATCAAGCTCACTCATGCCGCCTGGCGGCTCGGTCGTGTCTGGCCCGACCCCGCCTGGCGCCGTGCCGTGGAGCGTGTAATTCCACTTTGATGGATTCCAATTCCAGTAAACTGGAGGCATGGACATCACCCAACGCCTGGGCCGCCGCCTGCATGAACTGCGGTCGGCCGCCGGCCTGTCGCTCGATGCGCTGGCCCACAAGAGCGGCGTCAGCCGCTCCAACATCTCGCTGATCGAGCGCGGCCAGAGCAGCCCGACGGCCGTGGTCCTCGACAAGCTCTCGTCGGCCCTCGGCGTCAGCGTGGCCAGCCTGTTCGAAGCGGGCGAAGCGCCGGCCGTGCCCTCGCCGCTGGCCCGCGTGGCCGACCAGCCGGTGTGGAGCGACCCGGCCTCGGGTTACGTGAGGCGCAACGTCTCACCGCCGGGCGTGTCGCCGCTGCAGCTCGTGGACGTGGTCTTCCCAGCCGGGCAGCGCGTGCAGTTCGAGACCTCGGCGCGCGATGCCGACATCCACCAGCTCATCTGGATGATCGACGGCAGCATGACCATCGGCCACGGCACGGACCGCTGGCAGCTCGCACCCGGTGACTGCCTGGCGATGCGGCTGGACGCGCCGGTCACCTTCCACAACCCGGGCAGCCAGGCCGCCCGGTATCTCGTCGCCCTCACCGGAGCCCGGCCATGACCACGATCCGTGAACTGGATGGCGCCGAGGCGCTGGCTCGCGTGCCAGAACTCGCCGAGGTGCTGCGGGACTGCGTCGACGGCGGCGCGTCGGTGGGCTTCATGCAGCCGCTGGCCGAGGGGCGGGCGGCAGCCTTCTGGCGCCGCGTTGCCGAGGGCGTGGCGGCGGGCGAGCGGCATCTGTTCGTCGCCGAGGACGAGGCTGGCCGCGTCTGCGGCACGCTGTCCCTCGTGGTCGACATGCCCGACAACCAGCCGCATCGCGCCGACGTGTCCAAGATGCTCGTGCATCGTCGCGCTCGCCGCCAGGGCATCGCCGAGCGGCTGCTGAAGACGCTGGAGGCCAGGGCCGTGGCGCTGGGCAAGACGACCTTGGTGCTCGACACCGTGACGGGCAGTGACGCCTCACGCCTGTACGAGCGACTGGGCTGGCAGAGGGCGGGCGACATCCCGAACTACGCGCTGATGCCGGACGGCGCGCCGTGTTCGACGACCTACTATTTCCGGCACCCGTAGGGCGGGTCTCGACCCGCCTTACCGGAACCCGATGCCGCGCCGCTCCCGCACCTCCGGCTTGGCCCGGTGCTCGCTCTCCAACTGCGCCAGGAACTCATCCGGCGTGAAGGCCTCGCCCAGGATCTCGACCTGGTGGCGCACCGCGGCGAAGTCGCCGTGCGTCAGGCAGTCCAGCGCCACGAGGCGCGCCCGCTGTTCATCGGTCGGCGCCGCACCGGCCTCGCGCTCGAACATCGCCACGCGCTGCTCCGGCTTCAGCGCCTTGAAGCGGATCTTGAACGCGAAGCGACGCAGTGCGGCTTCGTCGAGATCGTCGAAGAGGTTGGTCGTGCAGATGAAGAGGCCGTTGAAGCGCTCCATGTCAGCCAGCATCTCGTTGACCTCGCTGACCTCGTAGTGGCGCTCGGCGCGCTTGCGGCTGCGCAGGAAGCTGTCGGCCTCATCGAGCAGCAGCACGGCGCCCTCGGTCTGCGCCGTCTCGAACATGCGGGCCATGTTCTGCTCGGTCTCGCCGACGAACTTGCTCGCGATGTCGCTGGCACGCTTCACGATCAGCGGGCGGCCGAGTTCCTGCGCGATGTGTTCGGCCAGGGCGGTCTTGCCGCTGCCGGGCGGGCCGTAGAAGCAGAGCTGCCCGCGGCCGGTGCGGCGCAGCGCCTCGACGATGCGCGGGATCTCGAAGCGGCTCTCGCAGTTCAGCAGATCCAGTGCGTAGCGGGTGACGCAGGGGCGGGCGAGGCTCGCGCCCTCGTCACGGCCCAGGGCCTTGTCGGCATTGAGCAACTGGCGCTCGATGAGCTTTTCGGCGTCGCCGGCCGAACCTGCCAACTGAGCGAAGCGAACTGCCGTGCGAATCTGCGCGGGCGTGAGGCCCGGGCGGTCGGCCAGCTTGGCGACGAACGCCTCGCTGACTGCCACCTCGCCCAGCGCCTTGGTCACCAGGCCACGGCGTGCGCCTGGTGGTGGTGACTTCAGTTCGAGGTGGTACTGGAAGCGTCGGCGGAAGGCCGGGTCGATCTGCTCGATGCGGTTGGTCACCCAGATGACCGGCACCGGGTTGGTCTCCAGGATCTGGTTGACCCAGGCCTTGCCGCTGACCGAATTGCCTACACCGCCGTCGCCGCTGGCGTCGAGCCGGTTCAGCAGCGAGGCCGTGTCGCTGGACAGCGGCGGGAACACGTCTTCCACCTCGTCGAACAGCAGCGCCACGTTGGCACTCGCCTTCAGGAAGACCTGGCTGATCTGCAGCGAGCGGTAGCGGTCGCGGCCGGAGAGGGAGTTGCCGTCACGGTCGGCGTACTCGACCTCGTACAGATCCAGCCCCGCGGCCGCAGCCGCCACCTTGGCGAGTTCGGTCTTGCCGGTGCCGGGCGGGCCGTACAGCAGCACGTTGACCCCGGCGGCATGCGTCGCCACGGCCTGGCGCAGCAGGCCCTGGAGCAGGTCAAGGTCGTCGACCACGAACTGGAAATCGGACGGTGCCAGCGTGCTCGGCGTGGCGGGCCGGGTGAACACGGCCATCAGGTCGTGCGGGCCCTGGTACTCGCGCATCAGCACGGGCGGGAGCTGGTCGCTGACCTTCATCAGGTCGGCCAGGTCGGTGATGTTGTGCTCGGAGATCAGGTTCTCGACCATGCCGATGCGTTCCAGCCGCGAGCCGGCGCGAAGCGCCTCGGCCACTTCGCGCTCGTCGACACCCGCGACCGCCGCAATCGCTGCGAAGGCCTCCTGGGCCGTGTTGACCTTGAATTCCACCAGCGCGCCGCGCAGCTCGCGCTGGTAGCGGGCCAGCGTGCCGTACAGCAGGATGGCCCGCTCGGCCGGGTTGAGTTGCAGCAGCGTGCCGAGCGCGGCGATGTTCTTCTCGACGAGGGTGGACTCGCGCTTGAGCTGGCGGTCCAGGTGCTCGCAGGTGGTGGCGAGCAGGGCCATCATGTCCTTGGGTGCGTCCTTGACGTACTCGTCGAGGTAGAAAAACAGCGTGGCCTCCGAGAAGGGGCCGCTCCACTGGCCGAAGCGTTCGAGGAAGGTCTCGTCGCTCAAGGCCTCGTGCCCGCGCCAGAGCTCGTTGCCGGCGCAGCGCTGGGTCAGGTAGCCGCGCAGCCGCTGCAGCACGCGGGTGGGCCAGACGAGGTGGCGGCCCGTGAACGACAGCAGGCCGTTGAAATCGCGCCGCAGATTGAAGCGGCCGGCGTGCTTGACGGTCAGCGTCAGCACGAACTGCGAGCACATGCGGTCCAGCACCGGGGCGCTGTCCAGGCCGGGCGAAGGCAGCACGCGGGTCGTTGCCCGGGGGGCTGTCTCGGCGGCGGCTCGCTTCACCATCGGTGGACTCCTTGCCCGGCGCGAAGCCGCCGGCGCGAGCCCATCTTGTATCAGGCTTAGGGACGAATCAATGCGTTGCAGGCCCCACAAGTGTTCAGTGCATCACGACGGGCTGCTGGCCCATCAAGGCATAACGTTCGATGAAGTCGTCGAGTTCGTCTTCCGACGGCTCGCCCTCGTCCATGATCGCCTGCACGCCCTGCTGGAAGGATTCCGCCAGCGCGCCCTCGATGAAGATCTCCTTGCGGGCGAACTTGTCGACGATCTCGAAGCCGCCGCGGTTGAGCTGCGGGCCGGCCTGCACCTGGTGGAGCTCGGCGGTCGGCACGTCGAACTGGACGACGATGAAGCTGTCGGAGTTGTAGAGCATGTGCATGGATTTCTCCTCGGGGCTTCAACTGCGGATGCGGGCGGGGGTTTCAAGCCCCGGTTGGATCAAATACTGGCAGAAGGCCGCGCTGATCGGGACATCCGCGACGCCGACAAGGTGTAGGAAGCGTCAGAAGTTCACGTGGGACACGCGCACCCGACGGGCTGCTCAACCCGCAGGGCCCGTCAGCTGGATCTCGAACCCCCGCGTTTCAGGGTCGCCTTGCCGAAGGCGCACTGGCCAGTAGCCACGGGCCGGGTCCAGCCACAGCTCGATGCCCGGGTCGCGCTCGCCTAGCGGCAGTCGGCGCAGGTGCACGGTGCCGGCATCCTCGGGCGCCGCGTCGACGGCCTCGAACACCCACTCGCGCAGTTCACCCCGCAGGCCGGCGACCCACACGCGCCAGCGGCCGCCCGGCATCGGCTGGGCCTGCACCAGCGCGGCGAGCTGCAGCCACCAGGACAGGCGGTCCTGCGTACCCTCGGGCAGCTCCAGCCGGGCCGGGCTCGCGGAAAAGCTCACGGTGCGCTCGTCCGCATCGAAATTGATGGCCTGGCGGTCCTGGCCGCCCCGCTGCAGTGCAAAACGTTCCGGCGCGAGGCCGCCCTGGCCGAGGCGGCCGAGGCTTTCCCAGGCGGGAAGCGTGCGTTCGCCAATCCGGCGGGTCAAGCGCAGGCTGTAGCGGCCATCGCCTTCCGGGCGCCAGTCGAGCTGCGCTTCGCCGTCTTGCCCCGCCTGACGCAGGCGGTACTGCCATGCCGCGGGACCCGCCAGTCGCAAGGTTGGCGCGTCGGGCGTCGGCGCCTGGGCCTCCACGACCTGGGCGCGCGGGGGCGTGGGCGGCGTGCCCTCCCGCGGCGCGCTGCGAGGGGTGGGGCTGGGCAGGGGCGTTGGGCCCGTTTCGGGCAGCGGCAGCGGCAGTGCGGGTGGGGCCAGAACAGCCACCGTCAGCGGTCGCGCCGGGCGGCTGGCGTCGTCCCGCGCCGGTGTGCGGCCCAGCATGGCCGCGTGGGCGAGCAGGCTGGCCGCCAGGGCGAGCCAGGCGGCGCGGGGCGGGGCAGGCGGGGCGCGCATCGCACAATGCTGCCATCAACCCGGAATGACCCGATGAAACTCGCCAGCTACGCCGACGGCTCGCGCGACGGCCACCTCGTCGTCGTGTCGCGCGATCTGACCCAGGCCCACCATGCCACCGGCATCGCCACGCGCCTGCAGCAGGTGCTCGACGACTGGGGCTTCCTTGCCCCGCAGCTCGAGGACCTCGCCGTGCAGCTCAACCACGGCAAGCTGCGCCACGCCTTTCCGTTCGACCCCCGCAAGTGCCTCGCCCCGCTGCCGCGCGGCTGTGGCTGGGCGGTGATGGGCGGCGACGGCAGCGTGCAGCGCGACATGGGCCAGTTCGCCGGCCCGCACCAGCCACTGCGTGCGCCGGCCGACGGCCGCGTGGCCCTGGCTGCCGTCAGCGGCGATCTGGCCGCAGCCAGCGACGCCCCGGCCGCGCTGGATACGCTGCGTCTGCTGACGCTGGCGGTTGACTGGCGCATCGACGGCGAACTGATCACCACGCAGTGCGCGCCGCTGGCGGTCACGCCCGATGAACTCGGGGCCGCGTGGGCCTCGGGCCGCCTGCAGGCCCGGCTGCACCGCCTGCACAACGGCAGCAAGCAGGCACCGCGCGACGTGGATGCCGAACCCGGCGCTGCACTGGCGCGGCTCGCGCGGCTGCGCACCCTGCGCGCCGGCCAGCTCGCCGGCGTCGACCTGGGCGTGCTTGACCTCTCCCTGGCGCCGGGCGACAGCCTGCTGCTGGACCTCAAGACCGCCGATGGCGCGAGCCTCTTCGGTGCCATCGACCTCGACATCGCTCCCCCGGACACCCCATGACCCGCCTGCCCATCATCATCGACACCGACCCCGGCCAGGACGACGCCATCGCCCTCCTGCTGGCCGCCGCCTCGCCCGAGCTGGAACTGCTCGGTGTGACCACCGTCGCCGGCAACGTGCCGCTGTCGCTGACCACGCTGAACGCCCGCAAGGTGATGGAGCTGGCCGGCCGCACCGACGTGCCCGTCTGCGCCGGTGCGGACCGGCCGCTGGATGTGCCTCTCGTGACCGCCGAGCACGTGCACGGCGACACCGGCCTGAACGGCATCGAACTGTCCGAGCCGACGCTGCCCGTCGACCCGCGCCATGCCGTGGACTTCCTCATCCAGACGCTGCGCGAGCGCCCCGCCGGCACCGTCACCCTGTGCCCCCTCGGCCCGCTGACCAACATCGCGCTGGCGCTGCGCCGGGCGCCAGACATCGCAGCGCGCATCCGCCGCATCGTGCTGATGGGCGGCGGCTTCTTCGAGGGCGGCAACGTGACGCCGGCGGCCGAGTTCAACATCTACGTCGACCCGCAGGCGGCGCACGAGGTGTTCACGAGCGGCGTGCCGATCACGATGGCGCCGCTGGACGTCACGCACGAGGTGCTCACGACGGCGAAGCGCATCGATGCCATCCGCGCGCTGTCCAACCGCGTCGGCGCGGTCGTGGCGGCATGGATGGAATTCTTCGAGCGCTACGACGAGGCCAAGTACGGCCAGGACGGCGGCCCGCTGCACGACCCCTGCGTGATTGCCTTCCTGCTGCGCCCCGAGCTCTTCACGAGCCGCGAGTGCAACGTACGCATCGAGACGCAGAGCGAGCTCACCCGCGGCATGACCGTCATCGACTGGTGGGCCGTCACCGGCCTGCCGGCCAACGCCCAGGTGCTGCGGCATGCCGATGCCGACCGCTTCTTCGCGCTGCTCACCGAGCGCCTGGCCCGGCTGCCCTGACGCCTCAGTTCAATGCCCGCGTCACGAGCTTGAAGTCGGGGTCCTCCGGGAAGGGCTTGACCGTGAACCCGAGGCCGCGCATCAGCTTGAGCATGTCGGCGTTGTTCGTGAGCACCAGGCCCTCGATGTCCGACAGGCCCTTCTCGCGTGCCGCGTCGGTGATGCCCTCCATCAGCCGCGAGCCCAGGCCCTTGCCGCCGAAGTCGTCGGCCACGAGCAGGCTGAATTCGCAGCTGGTCTGGTCGGGGTTGGTGATGATGCGGCTCACGCCGACGATGCGCTCGCGCTCGTCGAAGCCGCCGTCGTCGCGCGCGGTGCGCTCGCAGTAGACGGCCACCAGCGCCATCTCGCGGTCGTAGTCGATCAGCGTCAGGCGCGCAAGCAGCCCGGGTGGCAGCTCCTTGATCGCGCTGGCAAAGCGGAAGTAGCGGCTCTCGGGCTTCAAGCCGCGCACCAGGTCCTGCAGCATCTGCGCGTCGTCCGGGCGCACCGGGCGCACGGTCACCTCGCCGCCGCCGGCCAGCGGCCAGACCTGCTCGAAGCGCGCCGGGTAGGGCAGGATGGCCAGGTGCGGGTAGTCGAAGGCGCGCGCCATGCCGCTTTGCGGGCCGGGTTGCAGCACGATGCGGGCGTCCACCGCGACCGCGCCGGTCTCGTCGACGATCAGCGGGTTGATGTCCATCTCGCGCAGCTGCGGGAACTCGCACACCATCTCGCTCACGCGCAGCAGCACGCGCTCCAGCGCCTCCAGGTCCGCCGGGGCGCTGCCGCCGCGACCCTCGGTCAGCGCCTCGGCCACGCGGGCCCGCTCGATCAGCCGGCGTGCCAGGAACTGGTTCAGCGGCGGCAGTTCCATCGCGCGGTCGGCGATGAGTTCGATCATCGTGCCGCCGGCGCCGAAGACGATGGTCGGCCCGAAGGCCTCGTCGGTGACGAGCCCGACGCACACCTCCTGGCCGCCGCGGGCGCGCTGGGCACGGGCCATCTTCTGCACCGTCACGCCGTTGATGCGGGCCTGCGGCTGCAGCCGCTTTACGCGCGCCACCATCTCGTTGAAGGTGTCGCGCGCAGCCGCGCCGCTCTGGATGTTGAGGGCCACGCCCTGCACGTCGCTCTTGTGGGCGATGTCGGGCGAGTCGATCTTGAGCGCGACGGGAAAGCCGATCTGCGTGGCGAGCATCATGGCCTCGTTGGCGCTGCGTGCCAGCACCGTCTGCGTGACCGGGATGTGGAAGGCCGCGAGCAGCGCCTTGCTCTCCATCTCGGTCATCGTGCGCCGGCGCTCGGCCAGCACGCTCTCGATCAGCAGGCGTGCGGCCTCGACATCGGGCTGTGCGAGGTTGGACATCGGCGGCGGCGTCTGCAGCAGCAGCTGCTGATTGGCGTAGAACGCCGCGATGTTGCCGAAGGCGCCGACGGCAGCTTCGGGCGTGCGGAAGTTGGCGATGGCCGCCTCGTTGAGCACACGGCGCGCCTCCAGCACCGAGGCGTCGCCCATCCAGCAGCCGAGCAGCGGCTTGGCCGTGGCGGCCTTGGCGGTGACCACGGCGCGGGCGATGTCGGTCGCGTTCGAGCCGATCTGCGGGGCGTAGACCACCAGCAGCCCGTCCACCGCCGGGTCTTTTGCCGCGACTTCGACGGCCGCCTGGAAGTGCTCGGGCGTGGCGGCTGCGGACAGGTCGATGAGGTCGGCGAGCGAGGCCAACGCCGGCAGCTGCGGCGCCAGTCCCCGCGCCACGTCGTGCGACAGCTTGCCGAGCTGCAGCCCGATCTCGCTGACCCAGTCCGCGGCGAGCACGCCGGGGCCGCCGCCGTTCGTGATGATGGCCAAGCGTTTGCCCACCGGCCGGTAGCGCGCGGCCAGGCACTTGGCGGCCGAAAACAGCTCGACGAAGCTGCGCACGCGCACCGCGCCGGCGCGGCGCAGTGCGGCGTCGAAGACATCGTCACTGCCGACGATGGCGCGGCTGTGCGTGAGCGCCGCCTCGTTGCCCGCGCTGCGCCGGCCGGCCTTCAGCACCACCACCGGCTTGGCGTGCGCAGCCGAGCGCAGGGCGCTCATGAAACGGCGCGAGCTGGAGATGCCTTCGAGGTAGACGACGATGCTCTGCGTGCGGGTGTCGGTGGCCAGGAAGTCCAGCACCTGGGCGAGGTCCACGGCGGCGTTCGGGCCCAGCGACACCACTTGGCTGAAGCCGACGTGGTTCTGCTGCGCCCAGTCGAGCATGGCCGACGTCAGCGCGCCCGACTGCGACACGAGGGCCAGCGAGCCCTCGGCCGCCAGCGGCCCGGCCGCGCTGGCGTTGAGGTGCAGGTGCGGGCGCTGGAAGCCCAGGCAGTTGGGGCCCAGCAGGTGCACGCCCTCGCGGCGGGCGATGCGCTTGAGCTGCGCGGCCTGCTCCGGCTCGATGCCGTCGCTGATGATCAGCGCCGAGCGGCAGGCGATGCGCCCGGCCACCTCCAGCGCCGCGGCGATCTCGTCGGCCGGCAGCGCGATGACGGCCAGGTCGGCCCGCGAGCGTGCCAGCTCGCCGAGCGTGCCGGTCGTCTCGCCGTGCAGGAACTGCGGCGGATGCGGCCCGGGCGCCGCAGTGAGCGCGGCGCGCAGCACGCGGGCCTGCCGCGTCTGGCGCTCGGCGTCGTCCGGCCCGGCGAACACCACCACCGAGCGGGGCATGAACAGGGGCGTCAGAAAATGGTTGTCCATGAATGCAGACTCTAGTCGGCGCCGATCAGCACCTTGACATGGGCCGCGACGCTGCGCGCCAGCGGGTTGAGCACATAGCCGCCTTCCAGGCACGACATCATGCGGCCTTTGCAGTGCCGCTCGGCCACATCCATCAGCCGGCGCGTGACCCATGCGTAGTCGGCGTCGACCAGCCCGAGGTTGCCCATGTCGTCCTCGCGGTGGGCATCGAAGCCGGCACTGACGTAAATGAGCTGGGGCCGGAAGGCGTCGAGCGCAGGCAGCCAGTGGTCGGTGACCGCCGCGCGGAAGGCGTCGCTGCCGGAGCGCGGCGGCAGGCCGATGTTGATCAGGTGGGGCGCGTCCTTCAGCGAGCGGGCATCCGGCCCGTTGAACGGGTACAGGCCCGTCTCGAAGATGCTGCACATCAGCACGCGCTCGTCGCCCGCCAGGATGTCCTCGCTGCCGTTGCCGTGGTGCACGTCGAAATCGATCAGCGCGACACGCGTGAGGCCGTGCACGTCCAGCGCATGCCGGATGCCCACCGCCACGTTGTTGAAGAAGCAGAAGCCCATCGCGGCGTCGTGCTCCGCATGGTGACCGGGTGGCCGCACCGCGCAGAAGGCGGCCGGGGCCTCGCCGCCAAGGACCAGGTCCGTCGCCAGCACCGCCGCCCCGGCGGCCCGCAGCGCGGCCGGCACGGTGAAGGCGTTCATGCGGGTGTCGGGGTCGACCTGGGCATAGCCCTCGCGCGGGGCGGCGTCGCGCACGCGCTTCACGTGCATCGCGCTGTGGGCGCGGGCGAGCTGGGCGTCGGTCGCCAGCGGCGCGTCGTGCGGCACCATGTAGTCGAGCAGGCCGCGGATCAGCAGCATGTCGGCAATGGCGCTCAGGCGTTCGGGGCATTCGGGGTGGCCCGGGCCCATGTCGTGGCGGGCGCAGTCCGGGTGACTGATGTAGACGGGCAGCATGGTTCTTGTCTCCTGCGGCCAGCTTAAGAAACCCGGCTGACGCCGCCTTGACCTGACGCAAGTGGGGCGCCCGGGTGGCAAGATCGCGGCTTCCGCCCCGATGGAGCCCACGATGCAACGCCGCCCCCTGATCGCCCTGCCGCTCGTCGCGCTGGGGCTGCCTGCCCGCGCCGCCGGCCTGACCGAGACGGATGCCAACGCGGGCATCCGCGCGGCCCTGGAGCGCGGCGCCCAGGCGGCGGTGTCGCTGCTCGGCCGCCCGGACGGCTTCCTGGGGAACCCGCTCGTGAAGATCGAGCTGCCCGGCCACCTCAAGGACGTGGCCAAGCTGCTCAAGGCCACCGGCCAGGGCCAGAAGCTGGAGGAACTCGTCACGGCGATGAACCGCGCGGCCGAGGCGGCGGTGCCGGCGGCCAAGCCGCTGCTGGTCAAGGCCGTGAAGGACATGAGCGTGGAAGACGGCCTCAAGATCCTCAAGGGCGGCGACGATTCCGTCACCCAGTTTTTTGCCGGCAAGACGCGCGAGCCGCTGGCGCAGCAGTTCCTGCCCATCGTGACCCAGGCCACCGAGAAGGTGTCGCTGGCCGACAAGTACAACGCCGTGGCCAAGAAGGCCGGCGGCTTCGGCCTCGTGAAGGGCGACGAGGCCAACATCCAGCAGTACGTGACCGCCCGGGCGCTGGATGGCCTCTACCGGATCATTGGCGAGGAAGAAAAGAAGATCCGCCAGGACCCGGTCGGCACGGGCAGCGCGCTGCTCAAGAAGGTGTTCGGCGGCTGAACGACAATCCGCGGTCCCGCAAGCCGGTCCCCTTCATGAACTCTGATCTTCCCGAATCCGCTCCCGCACCCGCGCCGGACGCAGCAGCCCCCGCGGCCGCGCCTTCCGTGGCCGACGTGACGGCCGAGCTCAAGGCGCTGTTCCCGGCGCTGTTCACCGGCAAGCCCAAGCCCGTCAAGCTGCGCATCCAGGCCGACATCCAGGAGCGCGCGCCGGGCAAGTTCAGCAAGGCCCAGCTCAGCGCCTTCCTGCGCCGGCACACCGGCAGCACTGGCTACCTGATTGCGCTGACGCAGGCCAAGACCCGCTTCGACCTCGACGGCCAGCCCGCCGGCGACATCACCGAGGAGCACCTCACCGCCGCGCGCGAGGAGCTCGCCCGCCGCAAGGGCCTGCAGCAGGAGCGCCAGCAGGCCGAGCAGGAACGCCAGCAGGTGGAAGTGCAACAGCGCCGCAACCGCGCGCAACTGCTTTGGGACTTCGAGCGCACGACGCTGACCGAGGCCAACTTCTGCGCGCTCAAGGGACTGTCGGTCGAGGAACTGCCCGGCCTGCTCGAGATCGCCCGCAAGGAACGCGCCGAGGCGCCGCCCGCGCCGCCGCGCGATGTGCGTCGCGATGACCGCCGCCCCGATCCGCGCCGCCCGCGCCAACCGCAAGGCGCCGACGGCCGGCGGGACCCCCGTGGCGAGCGCCGCGACGGCGGACGTCCGCCGCAGCCGGGTCGCAAGCCCGGCGGCCCCCAGCAGGCTGGCCGCAAGCCGGGTGGCCCGCAGCAGCCGAGGTCACCGCGTGAGGCTGCAGCCGCCCCGGCCGCAGCGGCCGAGCCCGCTGTCGATCAGGCGCCGAAGGCCCCTGACGAAGCCTGATCAAGCCGCGTAGCGCTGCTCCAGGTAGGCGAGCAGCGTGCGGATGGTCTGCGCCTCGCCACCCACCGGGCGGCCGGCGCGGGCCGTGTCGTTCCAGGCGAACAGGTCGATGTGCAGCCAGTCCTGCTCGCGGGGCAGGAAGTCTTCCAGGAACAGCGCGGCGTTGATCGCACCGGCCAGCGCGCTCTTGCCGGTGTTGACGATGTCGCCGATTGAGCTCTCGATGCCGGCGTGATAGGGGGCCCACAGCGGCATGTGCCACAGCGGGTCGTCCAGCTTCAGGCCGAGGTCGACGAGATCCCGGGCGGTGTCCATGTGCTTGGCAAACAGCGCCGGCAACTGCGCGCCCAGGGCCACCCGCGCGGCGCCGGTCAGGGTGGCCAGGTCGATGACGAGGTCGGGCCGGCTCTCGGCGGCGTAGGCCAGCGCATCGCACAGGATCACGCGACCTTCGGCATCGGTGTTGCCGATTTCGATATGCAGGCCCTTGCGCGTCTTGATGACGTCGCCTGGCCGGTAGGCGTTGCCCGAGATCGCGTTTTCAACGGCCGGGATCAGCAGCTGCAGCCGCACCGGCAGCTTGAAGGCCATGATGAGCCCGGCCAGGCCCAGCGCGTTGGCGGCGCCGCCCATGTCCTTCTTCATCTGGCGCATGCCTTCGCCGCCCTTGATGTTCAGGCCGCCGCTGTCGAAGCAGACGCCCTTGCCGACGAGCGCCAGCTTGGGGTGCTTGGGGTTGCCCCAGGTCACCTCGATCAGGCGAGGTGAGCGCATGCTCGCGCGGCCGACCGCGTGGATGCTGGGGAAGTTCTTCTTGAGCAGCGCGTCACCGACGATTTCGGAGAAGCTGGCGCCGTACTGCTTGGCCAGGGCCTTGGCCGCGCCGGCCAGCTCCGCCGGGCCCATGTGCTCGGCCGGCGTGTTGACGAGGTCGCGGGTCGCGGCGGTGGCCGCGGCCAGCGCCAGGCCCCGTTCGGCATCGGCGCCTGCCTTCAGTGCGAGCGTGGCCGGGGCGCGCTTGGCCGGCTTGTAGAGATCGAACCGGTAGCCGCCGAGCTCCCAGGACAGGGCCGCCGCTTCCGGCAGCAGGGGCAGGCCGGCGTCATCCAGCTTGTAGACGCCCTCGGGCAGCGCCAGCGGCAGGTGGCTCAGCGCGAAGGGGTGGGCGGCGTGGGCGACGCCGGCGAACACCTGCGCCAGCTGACCATCCGGCCCCGGCACCAGGGCGTGGCTGTCGGCGGCTCCGACGAAGCCCACCGTGGCCAGCCAGGCGCGGGTGGCGTCCGGCAGGCCGGCGGCCAGGGCCTGGAAGGCGGCACGGTCGACGACGGTGATCGGGGTGGCCTTGGCCGGGAGGGTCTTCTTGAGATGGACGGTCATCGAGGGTCCTGGGTGCGGAAAAAGTCGCATTGTCGATAAACCCGCTTCGCAAAGAAATGTGATCCGGCTTGTCAACCGACGGCAAAGTGGCCGCGTTGAGCCTCCCAATCGCCCCGGTCACCGGGCCGCGAGACAGGCAAAAGAGCCATGATGAAGATCCAGACCCGCAACGAATCGCAACATCGCCGCCTCCCCGCCCCCGAGATGGGTCTGGCCTGGAGCGCTGCGGAATCGGTCGACAAGGGCCGCAAGCACGAAGCCTTTGACACCGGTTTTTACAGCGGCGAGCGCCGCGGCCTGGCCCGCGCGATGCGCCTGGACCGCAAGCGTTGACCCCCTCGACCCGGTGGTGCCGGGTCCTGACCTGATGCAAGCCCGCCCTCCGGCCCCCCCGGATTGCGGGCTTCGTTTTGGCCGGATTGGGAAATCCTGCCCATCCCTGAGCGCTGGCAGCCCTCAGAATTCGCCCCCATGAAAGCTGCCCGCCGCTCCATCGCCTTCTTTTCCGGGCTCCTGCTCTACTGCTTTGGGGCGGGTGCCGCCATGAAGTACGCCGGCACGGGCCTGCCGCGGCAGGTCTATGTGCAGCTCGGCGGCCGCAACAGCCTGCAGGTGATGCTGGGTGAAGCGGTGGCCATCATGCTCATCCTGTTCGTCGTCGCCACGATCTGGGCCTATCTCACCCTGCGGCCGCAGCGCCGGCGTCATCGGCCCTACGTCGCCTGGATGATGTCGGGCGTGGGGGCCGCCTGGGCGGGCTGGCTGATCTTCGGCGCCTTCAGCTTTGCGCTGAAGCCGCGGGCCTACTCGGCACCGCTGCAAAGCCTGCTGCTGTCTTCCAATGCCGCGCCGCTGTTCGGCGCGCTGAACATCTTCGGCATCTTGGCCGGCGTCTGGCTGGCAGGCCGTTGGGCCAAAAAGCGCCAGATGAAGCTGCCCAGCACCCGCACGCGTCGGCGCGCCCAGCCGGTGGTGGACGACACGGCCGACGTGGACAGCGGCTTGTCGACGCTCAGCCCGCAGACGGTGGCGCCGCCGGCAGCACACTGACCGGCCATGCCCCGGGCGGTCTGCCCGCGCTGTGAGCGCCCGGCGCGCACCTGCCTGTGCGGGATACTGCCTGCGCCGTTGCCGAACCGCACCGAGCTGCTGATCCTGCAGCATCCCGCCGAGGTCGGTCATGCCAAGAACACGGCCACCCTGCTCGCCCTCGGACTGCAGCGGGTGCGCCTGCTGCGCGGGAAGGTGTTCGACCCGGGCGTGGCGGGCCCCGGCAGTGCCTTGCTGTATCCCGGCGTCCCGCCCGCCGCCGCCCGGCCCGGCGACGTCCAGTGCCTCGTGCTGCTCGACGGCAGCTGGCGCCAGAGCCGCCGGCTGCTGGTGGCCAACCCGTGGCTGCAGGCACTGCCGCGGCTGAGCCTGCCGGCGCTGGCGTCTCGCTACGCCATCCGCGCCGCCCACCGTCCTGGCCAGCTCGCAACCCTGGAAGCAGGCCTGCACGCGCTCGCCCTGCTGGGGGCTGGCGAGGCGTCGCTTCAGCCGCTGTGGATGGCGTTCGACCAGTTCGTCGCGGCGTCGCTGGCCCGTCGAAGCCGGGTGACGGGCCAGCCGTAGACCGGGTTTTTCCGGGGTCAAGCCTGACGCTGCCCGGCGCGTGACCTAGCATGCGAGGATGTTTGCCCCGCTCCGCTCCCTGATCCTGGCCCTGCTCGCCGCACCCGTGCTCGCTGTCGCGGCGCCGCCCGAGGCCGCCACCGAGCACGTCAAGGCCCGCCTCGTGTCCAGCCACGCCGCCGTGGCGCCGGGGCAGACCCTCACCGTCGCGCTGGAGCAGAGCATCCAGCCGCACTGGCACACCTATTGGCTCAACCCGGGCGACTCGGGTCAGGCGACCACGCTGGATTGGCAGGGCACCCAGGCCGGCCCCATCCAGTGGCCGACGCCGTCCATCCAGGCCATCGGCCCGATCGTCAACTACGGCTACGAAGGCCGGCCGGCGTTGCTGATCGATCTGACCGTGCCGGCCGACGCCAAGCCGGGTGCGCGATTCAAGCCCACGGCCGAGGTGCGCTGGCTGGTCTGCAAGGATGTCTGCATCCCGGAGCAGGTCACGCTCGGTCTGGACCTGCCCGTGGCCGCCACGGCCCAGGCTGGCCCCGATGCCGCTCAGATCGAGGAATGGCGTGGCGCCATTCCCAAGCCCGTGCCGTTTGCCGTGAAGCTGGCCGCCGCCGCGCAGGGCATGCGCCTGAGCGGCCCCACGGCAGGCGTGACCAAGGCCTATTTCTTCGCTGACACCTGGGGCGCCGTCGCCCACAGCGCGCCCCAGGCCCTCCAGGCGGAGGGCAGCGGCTGGGCGCTGGACATTCCCGCCGGCGACGAGCCGCTGGCGGCGGGCAAGACGCTCAGCGGTGTCATCGTGCTGAGCACGCCGGCGGGCGAGCAGGCCTGGACGGTGTCCGCGATCGTGCCCGAAGGCGCCGGCAAGGGCCCCGGTCCGGCGGACCTGACCGCTCCGGCCGCCCCGTCGGGCCTGCCCGCCGCCGCGCCCGAGAGCGACCTGGGCCTGGCCCCGGCGCTGGCGCTCGCGCTGCTGGGCGGCCTCATCCTGAACCTGATGCCCTGCGTGTTCCCGGTGCTGTCCATCAAGGCCCTGGCACTCGTGAACCAGGGCAACCACAAGACCGAAGGGCTCGCCTACACGGCCGGCGTGCTGGCCAGCTTTGCCGTGCTGGCCGTCGTGCTGATGGCGCTGCGGGCCGGGGGCCAGCAGGTCGGCTGGGGTTTCCAGTTCCACTCGCCGGTGTTCGTGCTGGTGGTGAGCTACCTGCTGTTCCTCGTGGGTTTGAACCTGTCGGGGCTTTTCGAGATCGGCGGCAGCTTCACCGGCATCGGCTCCGGGCTGGCTGCGCGGCAGGGGCTGGCGGGCAGCTTCTTCACCGGCGTGCTCGCGGCGGTGGTCGCCACGCCCTGCACCGCGCCGTTCATGGGTGCCGCGCTGGCATTCGCGCTGGCACAGCCTGCGGTGGTGATGTTGGCCGTCTTCCTGGCGCTGGGCCTGGGCCTGGCGCTGCCTTTCCTGGTGCTGGCCTTCTGGCCGGCCGCGCAGCGCTGGTTGCCGCGCCCGGGTGCCTGGATGGACACCTTCAAGCAGTTCCTCGCCTTCCCGATGTACGCCGCGGTGGTGTGGCTGCTGTGGGTGCTTGCCCAACAGGCCGGGCCGGACGGCGTGGCGCTGGCGCTGGGAGGTCTGGTCCTGATCGCCTTCGCGCTGTGGGTGCGGCGCGCCGGCCGCGGGACGCTGGCGGCCGGCATCACCGTGGCGAGCCTCGCACTGGCGGTGGGCATGGCCTGGTGGATCAAGCCGGTCGTGGCGACCGACGTGCGGGCCGAGTCCGCAGCGGAGCCCTACAACGCCGAACGCCTGGCCCAACTGCGGGCGCAGAACAAGCCTGTGTTCGTGAACATGACGGCGGCCTGGTGCATCTCCTGCCTTGTCAACGAGCGCGTCGCGCTGTCGCGACCGGAGGTGCATGATGCTTTCGCCAAGGCGGGCGTGACCTACCTCAAGGGCGACTGGACCCGCGAGGATCCGAAGATCACGGAGGTCCTGAAAGCCCATGGCCGCTCAGGCGTGCCGCTGTACCTCTACTACGCACCCGGTGCCGCCGAGGCCCAGGTGCTGCCCCAGATCCTCACGCCCGGCCTCGTCATCGAGGCGGTCTCCACCCCCCCAGCCTCCCGGAGTTCGACATGACGCACCTGTTTCGCCGCTCTCTGATCGCCGCGCTGATCGCGGCCCCCGTCCTGGCCCTGGCCAACGCGGTCGTGGATGCCCCCGCGCCGGCCTTCACGGCCACCAGTGCCGACGGCAAGACCGTGAACCTGGCTGATTTCAAGGGCAAGACCGTGGTGCTGGAGTGGACCAACCACGACTGCCCCTACGTCAGGAAGCACTATGGCAGCGGCAATATGCAGGGCCAGCAGAAGGCGGCGACGGGCCAGGGCGTCGTATGGCTGCAGGTGGTGTCGTCGGCACCGGGCCAACAGGGTTACGTCGACGGTGCGACCGCCCTGAAGCTCAACGCCGAGCGCGGCGCAGCGCCCACCGCCACCCTGCTCGATCCCAAGGGTGACCTGGGCCGCCTCTACGGTGCCCAGACCACGCCGCACATGTTCGTCATCAAGGGTGACGGCACGTTGGTCTACAAGGGCGGCATCGACAGCATTGCCTCGGCCAAGCCCGAGGACATCGCCAAGGCCGAGCCTTATGTGACCGAGGCGCTTGCGGCGGTGGCCGCCGGTCGCAAGGTCGACAAGGCGTCGACGCGGCCCTACGGCTGCTCGGTGAAGTACGCGAGCTGAGCCTGCGCCGGTCCACTGAACCACCGCCCGGGCTGCCCCGGGCGGTTTTTTCTTCCTGATGCAAGCCCTGTTTGACGCCATCGCCGCCGCCCCGCTCGAACTGCCTGCGGACGCCACCCGGCTCTTCCACGGCCGCGGCGGGCGCTTTGCAGGCTGCGAGCACCTCGCACTGGACACCTACCCGCCGGCGCTGCTGCTGACGAGCTTCCAGGCGCTGTCGGATGACACGCTGACCGCGCTCACGGCGGCTTTAACGTCGCGCTGGCCGGCGGCGCCCTGCGTCTACCAGTGCCGCGCCGCGGGTGCCGCGGAGACCCGCATGCTGGCCGGCACCCTGCCCGAGCCTCATGTCGTGTCGGAAGCCGGCAGTCGCTACCTCGTCCACCTGCTGCGCGGGCAAAACCACGGCCTCTTCCTGGACATGGCCGCCGGCCGCGCCTGGGTGCGCGCGCAGGTGCGGCCCGGAGCGAAGGTGTTGAACCTCTTCGCCTACACCTGTGCGTTCTCGGTCGTGGCGCTGCAGGCCGGGGCGGCCGAGGTGACGAATGTCGACATGGCGTCCGGCGCACTGGCCATCGGGCGCAGCAACCATGAGCTCAACGGCGTGAAGGCCGGGGCGCGCTTCCTGGCTCATGACATCTTCAACAGTTGGGGCAAGCTCACGCGAGGCGGGCCCTACGACCTCGTCATCTGCGACCCGCCGAGCTTCCAGAAGGGCAGCTTCGTCGCCACCAAGGACTACGCGCGCCTGGCCCGCCGGCTGCCCGCGCTGCTGGCGCCGGGCGGCCAGGCCCTGCTGTGCCTGAACGCGCCGGAGCTGGGTGTGGACTTCCTGCGCGGGGTCGTGGAGACGCAGGCGCCAGGGTTGGAGTTCGTCCAGCGCCTGCCGAACCCGGCGTCATTTGCTGACATCGCACCTGAGCGCAGCCTGAAGGCGCTCGTCTACGGCACCGCCTGAAGCTGATCTGAGGGACAGCCGTCTCGCGGCAGCAACGCGCTGCACGTGGGTCGATCCCCTCACATGCGGGTAGATGCAGGCCCCATTGCCAAAACCGAAATCCCCGCCATCCCCAGTGTTGACGGGGGTTTGCGGGATGTTCGGCAGGCGGGCAGGGGTGGAAATTTCCGACTGACTCGTAGAACTTTCCTAAACCGTAAATAAAGCGTCACTACTCTCGCTCGGCGCGTCGGGAAGGTCTCGACCGCCTGCTCTTGCTCAACCGACGCCCTGCCATGCAACTTCGTTCTGTCGCCCTTGCCGCCGTCCTGGCGGCAGCCGCCTCCGCCCACGCCGACACCGTCGCGCTGTGGGATTTCAACACCTACTCCTGCGCGGCCCCCTGCACGACCTTGCCCAAGGCCACGCAGACGGCCAACGGAGGTTCGCTCAGTGCCCTGGGCGGCATTTCGTTCAACTCCGCCGCAGGGTCGGGCAATGGCAGTGCGATCAGCACGACCAGCTACCCCGCCCAGGGCACCGGCAACCTGACCGCCGGCCTGCAATTCAAGATCGACACCACCGGCTACACCGACCTCGTGCTGAGCTTTTCCCAGCGCAACAGCAACACGGCATCAGCCTGGACGACGCTGCAGTACACGCTTGACGGCAGCAGCTGGCTCACGGCCACGACCTTCCAGATGCCCAGCCCGGCGAACCCGAACAGCCCGAGCTTCCTGGACGGCCGCACCTTCGACTTCAGCGGCATCACCGGCGCGAACGACAACGCGGACTTCGGCATCCGCTTCCTCACGAGCTTCGCCCCGAACACATCGGCCTACGCGCCCACGCTGACGACCGGCTCCTATGGCACGGCGGGCACGATCCGCTACGACAACGTGCTGCTCAGCGGCACGGCCATCCCCGATGTGCCCGTCGACCCCGCGCCCATCCCCGAGCCGCAAACCTATGCGCTGATGCTCGCCGGCCTGGCCGCCGTCGGCCTGATCGCCCGCCGCCGTACCCGCTGATCGGCCTGCCGCCCGCCGCCCGCCCACCCTTGCCGAGGATCTCGTCGTGAAAACTCGCTCCTTCTCTCTGCATCCGCTGACCGCCTGCCTGCTGCCCCTGCTGCTGGCGGCCTGCGGCGGCGCCCAGTCGCCCCAGGCGACCGTCACGCCTGCTACCGCCAATGAGACGCTGGTGAAGACCGCCGACGTCCACCCCAGCGTCAAGTACCCGGACCATCACGAGTTCGAGACGGACCTCGGCGTGCCCTTCGTCAGCGACCTGCCCAGTGGTGGCCGCCGCTTCACGCTGTCGATGGACTACCTCGGTGCGCCCGAAGGCCAGCAATTCGCCTACCGGCTCGACCTAGTTGGCCCCGATGGCAAGACGGTCAAGACCTTCGCCGGCATCGAGCTCTACAAGGGCAAGCCGCTGACGCTGAACCTCGACTGGGCCGGCCGCACCGACAAGGCGGCGCTGCCGGACGGTGTGTACGAAGCCCGCCTGACGGCCTTCGCCGCCGACCCGGGCGTGGCCGCCAAGGGCGATACGACCGAGGCCCGCATCCAGGCCCTCGCGGCAGCCGACGACCACGGCCACGCCCCGCATGTGGAGTCCTTCAAGTTCGTCGTGGGCGCACCGCCGGTGGCCAAGATGCCGGCCTACCGCGCCATGCCGATGGGCAGCGCACTGGCCGCGGGTGATGCGCCCCGCGCCAAGGCCCTGTCGGCAGCGGCCATCGCCAGCTGGCCCTATACCGTCTACTACGGCTCGCTGCACGGCCAGACGAACGACTCCGACGGCGGCGGCGACCTCGCCACCTGCAACGCCTCGCAGCCGGCCCAGACCGGCGCTTACGGCCCGGACGTGGCCTTCCCGTATGCCAAGAGCAAAGGCCTGGATTTCTTTGCGAACACCGATCACAACCACTACTTCGACGGCAGCTCGGGTCTGGGCACCATCCCGGCGGCGACCGCCAAGGCCCGTTACACGGCCGGCCTGACCACCGCCACCAACTACACCGCAGCCAACCCCGGCTTCCTGGCCATGTACGGCATGGAATGGGGCGTCATCAGTGGCGGCGGTCACCTCAACATCTTCAACAGCGACGAGCTCTACGCCTGGGAGTACGACCCGAACAACCAGCTCTACGGGCATCGCTTCGTCGCCAAGAATGACTACGCCAGCCTCTACACCGTGATGCGTGCGGCCGGGCAGATCGGCCAGTTCAACCATCCCGACCCGACCGGGCAGTTCGTCGTCAATGGCGTCGAATTCGGCTACACGGCTGACGGCGACGAGGTCATGGTCCTGGCCGAGGTGTCCAACACGAGCGCCTTCTCCAACAAGGACGACGAATCCACGCCGCCGGGTGCGGGTTACGAAGCGGCCTTCCGCAAGATCCTGGAGCGGGGCTTCCATGTGGCGCCTGCCACCAACCAGGACAACCACTGCGCCAACTGGGGCGCGTCCTACACGAATCGCACCGCCGTGCTGATTCCCAACGGCACGGCCCTGACCAAGCAGAGCTTCATCGATGCGCTGCGTGCGCGCCGCGTGTTCGCCACGCACGACAAGAACTCGCAGATGGTGTTCAGCGCCAACGGCGCGATCATGGGTTCTCGCATCAACAACCAGGGCGTGCTGAATCTGGACATCGGCTTTGCCAACACCACCGGCAAGACGGTGTCCTTGGTGGAGGTGTGGGAAGGCGTGCCCGGGCGCAACGGCACGATGACGCTGCTCACCAACAGCGCGTCCTACAGCTTCACGCCGGCCGACGGCCTGCATGTGTACTACGCCAAGCTCACCCAGAACGACGGCAAGATCCTCTGGTCGGCCCCGATCTGGGTGAACCAGGGCGCGGCCAACAACGGCGACACCACGCCGCCGACCGTCACCGCCAGCGTCACCGGCAACAGCGGCAACATCACGCTCTCGGCCATCGCCAGCGACAACGTCGGCGTGACCAAGGTCGAGTTCTGGGTCGACGGGGCGCTCAAGGGCACCGACACGACCGAGCCTTACTCGATCGTGCTGGACTCGCGCACGCTGCCCAACGGCTCGCACACCCTGGTCGCCAAGGCCTTCGATGCTGCCGCCAACAGCGCTGCCTCGGCGGACGTGGGCTTCACCGTGACCAATGCCGGCGCCGTCGTCACCGAGGTCGAGCCCAACGGCACGATCGCCACGGCCAACCCGCTGGGCACTGCCACCACGGCCACGGGCTTCATCAGCACGGCCACCGACAAGGACTACTACCGCGTCGATCTGCCGGCCAACAAGAAGATCCGCGTCGACATGAGCGGCCCCAGCGGCGTGGACTACGACCTCTACCTGGTGACGTCCTCCGGCGCCGGCCTGGCCTCGTCCGAAGGCACGACCGCGTCCGAGTCCCTGACCTACACGAACGGCAGCAGTGCCCGCACGGTCTACATCAAGGTGCAGAGCTACAGCGGCTCCAGCACCAGCGTGCCGTACACGCTCACGATCAGCTACCCCTGATCGCGCCGCGATGTGACATGCCTTGCGCCTGAGCCGGCGCAGGGCCCACCCCAGGGGCCTTCGGGCCCTTTTTTGATGCCCGCTCGAGGGGTGGCGTCAGGGCAGGCGGGACAGGTCCGACAGCAGCTTGCTGCGTGCGGCGGTGTCGCTCACCGACTCGGCGAGCCGGTTGAAGAACACCGCCCGGCTGTCCGTGCCCGTGGCCGCGCGCTTGACCAGCACCTTGGCGATCGGGCCCACGTGCTGGGCCAGCAGGCCCTGGGCCTTCTCGACGACGGCTTCGGTCAGCGGCCCGCCCAGCGTGGTGGTGCCCGCGGAGCCAGCCGAGCCCGGCGAGCCGCGTGAGCCGAAGGCCCCCAACAGTCCGCGGGAGCCCCCCGTGCCGGCGTGCGTGCCCTTGCCGGTGCCGCCCTGCGTGCCACCGGCGGTGCGCTGCGGGCCGCCGGTCACGAGGCTGGCCTGGCCGAGGAAGGCGTCGCGGGCACGCGGGTCGGGCACCTGCTCGGCCAGCCGGGTGTAGAGCTCGTCCAGGTTGCTGCACTCGCGCGCCGCGCGGCGCACCAGCACACTGGCCAGCGGCCCCACATGGCGGGCCAGCGTCAGCTCCGCCTGCGTGAGCTGGGCCTGGTCCCAGTGGGACGGGGGCTTCGCGGTCGAGCCGGCGGTGGAGCCCGGCAGCGAGGCGCCGGAGAGCGACACGGGCGCCTGCGTCGGCGACACCAGCGGCTGCGGCGCCTTGGCCCGCGGGGGCGCCAGCATGACGGTGCGCTCCCATGCGGTTTCGTCGATGCCCTGGCCCACGCCGTCGGCGAGGGCCTGCTTGAACTCGTCGGCGGTCGCGAAGCGGTCCTCGGGGCGTTTGGCGAGCGCCCGGGCCACGATGGCATCGAACCAGCCGGGCCGTTCCACGCCCTCCACGGTGGAGGGCGGCTGCGGCATCTCGTTGACCACCTTGTACATCAGCGCCTCGGTCGTGCCGGCGAAGGGCGCGCGGCCGGTCAGCAGCTGGTAGAGCACGACGCCAGCGCCGTAGATGTCCACGCGCCGGTCCATCGCCTTGCCGAGGAACTGCTCCGGCGCCATGTGGCTGGGCGTGCCGACCATGTAGTGCGTCTGCGTGAGGTTGTTGCTCTCGATGCGTGCGATGCCGAAGTCGGCCACCTTCAGGCGGCCGCTCGTCGTGAGGATGATGTTGGCGGGCTTGACGTCGCGGTGCCAGACGCCCTTGTCGTGCGCATGGCCCAGGGCGTCGAGCAGCTGGCTCATGATCCCGGGGATGTCGGTGTCGGTGAAGCGCACCTTGGCACCCAGGTAGCTCGCGAGCGACCGGCCCTCCACGTACTCCATCGCGATGTAGGCGACGTTCTCGTCGCGGCCGAAGTCGTACACCGCGACGATGCCCGGGTGCATCAGCCGACCGGCCGCCTGCGCCTCGTTGCGAAAGCGCGAGGCCGGCGCGCCGGGGCTGTCGTCGTCCGTGTCGAGCTGGGTGCGGATCGTCTTGAGCGCCACCGTGCGCTGGATGTCCGGGTCGAACCCCTTGTAGACGACGCCCATCGCGCCCTCGCCGAGCACCTCGGTGATGCGGTACTTGCCCAGCTGGACGGGATGGCGCTTGTCGCTCATTTGCACATGGAGGGCGTTGCCCAGCGGCCGCCGTGGAACTGGCTTTGCCAGGCCACAGGCGGCGCCCCTTGCGGGGCCGGCGAAGCCGGTCGGGGGGGTCTCATTCCAGCAGCTTCATCGCTTGCACGACGCTGGCGCGCATGCGGGAGAAGGAGTCGGACAGCGTCGCGATCTCGTCGCGGCCGCGGGTCTGGAACTCCGGCGCGTCCAGCTCGCCCTGGCTGACGCGGTCGGCCAGCGCCGACAGCTGCGTGACCGGGCGCACCACCAGCAGCCACACCATCAGGTTCAGCACGATGCCGACCGCCACGAACACGCCGATCAGCGAGCTGATGAACACCTTGAAGGTCTGGTCGGCCCGCTGCAGCGGCACGCCGAGCGGCACCGACACGATCTGCGCCCCGATGACCTCGTTGAGGTTCCAGCCGAAGCCGTTGGCCGGGCCGTACTTCGCCACCATCGTGGCCGGCGCCGCGTCGACACTGCTGTGGCAGGCGAGGCAGGCGGGATCGGTGATGCGCAGCGGCCGGGCGATGTACAGCGACGGGCCCGCCGGTGTGTCGCGCGTGCCGACCGTCTCCTTCAGCTCGGCCGACGAGCGGAACTGGCCGACGATGTCGACCTCCCAGCTCGTCGCACGGTCACGCGGGTTGGTCGGGTTGAGCGTCGCCTCCTTGTAGGCGAACTCGGGATGCTTGGCCAGCAGCGTCCCGAGCACCTCGGTGGCCGAATAGCTCGGCACCGTCTGCGGCAGGAACTCCTGCGCCATCTGCCCCACCAGCAGCGGCTTGATCTGCGTGTTGGTGTAGTTGCGCACGGCCAGCGCCTTCTCCATCAACATGCGCGCGCTGGCGACGGTCTCCTGCTGGGCGTTTTCCTGCAGCAGGCTGCGGGCGATGTAGCCGCTGAGCGCGATGCCCAGGCTCATGACGAGCAGGTAGACGAGGTTGAACTTGGCGAGCAGTTTCATCGGTAGGCCCCTGGAGGACTCGGGCGGACTCGGGCAGCGAGTCGGCAATGGTAGTCCGTCGATCCCGCTGAGTAACCGCTCGGCAGGTGCAGGTTCCCGGTGAATCGCTCACAAGCCCCGGGCGCGGCGGGTGCCCCGGGGCGACCCCTCAACTGCGGCGCACCGCCAGCGTGACGTTGCTGCCACCAAAGGCGAAGGAGTTGGACAGGGCGACCGTGGCGTTGGTCGGCCGAGCGGCGCCGAGGATCAGGTCGACCTGGGCGGCAAGACCGCTGGCGCGCACATGGGCGCTGGCCGGCAGCAGGCCGCGGCGCAGCGCCTGCACGGTCGCTACCAGTTCCAGTGCGCCGCCGGCGCCGATGAGGTGGCCGTGCAGCGCCTTCGTGGCCGACACCGGCACGGCACGGGTGCCGAAGACGGCCTCGATGGAGCTGGCCTCCACCGCATCACCCACCTCTGTCGCGGTGCCGTGGGCATTGATGTAGCCGACCTCCTCAGGCGCCAAGCCGGCATCCCGCAGGGCCGCCTGCATGGCGCGCGCCTGGCCGGCCGCATCGGGTCGGGACAAGTGCGTCGCGTCGACGCTGTGCCCGTAACCTGCGAGTTCAGCCAGCGGCACGGCGCCACGGGCGTGCGCGTGGGCCTCGGTCTCCAGCACCAGCGCCGCAGCGCCTTCACCGAGCACCAGGCCCTGGCGAGCATCGTCGAACGGTCGGCAGCTCTGCCCGGGCTCAGCCGCATCCAGCGGTGCCATGACGCCCATCGCCTGCCAGCCCAGGGCACTGCCGGTGTTGAGCATGGATTCGGACCCGCCGACCAGCACGACGTCGGCGCGGCCATTGCGCAGCAGCCACAGGGCCTCGCCGATCGCCTGGGCGGATGAGGCGCAGGCGTTGGATACCGCGAGCTGTGCGGCGCGCAGTTGGTGCCGCATCGCCAGGTGCGAGGCGGCGGAGTTGGCCATCACGCGCACGACGGTGTACGGGTGCACTCGCGGCGGATGGGCCGTGAACATCTGCTGATACGAGGCTTCGATGGAGCCTGCGCCCCCGAGGCCCGTGCCCCAGGCCACGGCCGCCCGGTCGGGGTCAGGTGCCGTGGCCGGCAGGCCCGCCTGGGCCCAGGCCTCGGCAGCCGCTTCGAGCGCGAGCAGGCTGTGCCGGTCGTACAGGTTGCGCTGCGCCGGCGGCAGGTGGGCGCCGACCGGGGTCGACACGACGGCGGCCGCGAAAGGGCGCAGCGTGTGCGGTTCGCTGCCCGGTTGTGCCGTGATGCCGGATCGGCCGGCCTGCAGGCTGTCCGCCAGCACCTCGGCGCCCGTGCCCAGCGCGCTGATTGCGCCGAGCCCGGTGATCCAGATGCGCATCAGGCGGCCGCAGGCTGCGTCTTGGCAGCGAGCAGTTCGTCCACCAGAGCTGCCAGGCCGGACAGCGTCGGGTTGGCGAGCGCCTTGTCGTGCTCGATGTTGATGTGGAAGTGGTCCTCCACCGTGAACATGAAGTCCACCAGCCCGAGGGAGTCCAGGCCCAGTTCGGAGAAGGGCGTGTTGACCTTGTCGGTCAGGGCTTCCGCGCCGAGCTCGCGTTGGGCGATGGTGCAGAGTTGTTCAAGCGTGTTGCTCATGGGCGGTGACGGCAGAAGGAGAGGAGAGCGTGGCCAGCGGGTGGCTGCGCAGCAGGAAATCGCGCACCGTGCGTGCGACGGCGACGCGCTCATTGTCCAGCGTCAGCATGTGATAGCTGTCGTGGAACCAGTGCACCTCGGGCGTCTGGCCCAGGCGCTGTTGGAGCTCGTGCACCGTGCGGGGGCTGGCGACGTCATCTTCGGTCGCATGCAGCACCACGGTCGGCGCAGCCAGCCGCGGCAGCCGTGCCCGCACGTGGCGGATCAGCCGCGAGGCCTCGTACAACGATGCGGCCGACAGGCGCGCGGCGCCCACGGCCGACACCTGGGAGGTGGCCATGGCCTGCTCGACCCAGGCACGCAGCCGCTCGTTCTTGAGGCCGAAGGGTGCGGTCTCGCGGAAGCTCATGCGCCGGCGCAGCGGCGGCAGGTAGGCCAGCGGGAGCAGGCGGCGCCAGGGCGAGACGTTCCAGCCGTCGAAGTGCAGCGTCGTGGAAATCAGCACCATTGCAGCGGCAGGGCGCCGGGCTGCCAGGGCCAGGGCCAGCACGGCGCCCATGCACAGGCCGCCGACGGCGACGCGGCCATGGGTCGCCGCCAGGCGGTCGAAGGCGGCTTCGGCCTCGGCCAGCCAGTGCTCGAAGGGCGGTACCGGCAGTTGCTCGCCGGTGCTGCTGCTGACGCCGTACCCCGCCATGGCCGGGACTTCGACGACATAACCGACCTCTCGGAGAGACTTGGCCACAGGCGCCAGTTCGAGCGGGTTGGCACACAGGCCATGAAACAGCAGCACTGCCGGGCGCTGCGCAGGAGACGAGTTCATGTGAAGTATTGTCGGCAGGCTGCCCGTCATCCGCTTGTCGCGCTCCTTGCCGGCGGCTTTCCGGCTTTGACAGTCCCGTGTCAGCAGGATGGGCCATGTCGCGCCATACTTGTGACCATGCGCATCCTGCTCGTCGAAGATGACGAACACCTCGTCGAGACCACCGCCCGCGCCTTGCGCTCCCAAGGCTGGGTCGTGGACTGTACCGCCCGCGGCGAGCCGGTGCCACGTTCGCTGCGCGAGGATGCCTACGACCTGCTGATCCTGGACATCGGCCTGGCGGGCATCGACGGCTTCGAGACGCTGCGCCGGGTGCGCGCCGAGAGCATCGCCGTGCCGGTGCTCATCCTCACGGCGCGTGACGCCGTCGAGGACCGGGTACGGGGCCTGGAGGGTGGCGCCGACGACTACCTCGTCAAGCCCTTCGCGCTGACCGAACTCGTTGCCCGGGCCCGTGCGCTGGTGCGCCGCAGCCAGGCGCGCACGAGCAACCAGTTGCAGTTGGCGCGCCTGCGCATCGACCAGGAGGCACGCCGTGCCTACATCGAGGACGAGCCGCTGGCCCTGTCCGCCCGCGAGTGGGATGTGCTCGGCTTCCTGATGGCGCGCGCCGGCAAGGTCGTGCCGAAGGAGCACATCGCGCTGGCCAGCAATGCCTGGGATCAGGGCGTCAGTGACAACGCCATCGAGGTCTGCCTGTCGCGCCTGCGCGCCAAGATCGAACCCGGCGGCGTGCAGCTGCGCACGGTCCGCGGCCTCGGATACCTGCTCGAAGAAATTGGTTGAGCGTTCACCATCCAGCCTGCAGCGACGGCTGTTCGGCTGGCTGATGCTGCCCCTGGTGGTGGGCACGCCACTGCTCGGCGTGGGCCTGTACCAGCAGGTGCAGGCCAGCGCGCAAAGCTGGCTCGACGAAGGTCTGGAAGACACGGCGCTCACGCTGGCCGGTCAGATCGATACCCGCGGCGGCGAGCCGCGCATCGAAATCAGTGCCACGATGGACCGGGCCTTGCGCTTCGACCGGCAGGATGACGTCTTCTACCTGGTGCTGGCGCCGAACGGCGAGGTGCTGCAGGGCGATGCCGGCTTGGTCGATCTCCAGCCGCGCCCGGCGCCGCAGCCGGCCGGCAAGTCCTGGTACGGCGACGTGAAGCTGCGCGACCGGGCCTTGCGCCTGGTGCAGCTCGGGCATGACTGTGGGGGTGGGCGTCAGTGCCAGATCCTCGCTGCCGAGACCCTGCACAAGCGCGATGCCCTGCAGCGGGAGATCGTGACGCTCGTGATGCTGAATGGCGCCGGCCTTGCGTTGCTGCTTGCCCTGGCGGGCTGGTGGGCCATTCGCCAGGGGCTGTCGCCGCTGACCGAGCTGAGTGCCGAGCTCGAGCACCGCGACCTGCACCGCCTTACGCCGCTGGATGCGAGCCTGCCGCGCGAGCTGGTGCCGCTGCAGGCGGCGTTCAACCGGCTCTTCGAGCGCCTGGCGCGGGCGGCCGGGGCTCAGCGCGAGTTCCTCGCCGATGCCGCGCATCAGCTGCGCACCCCGCTGACCTCCTTGCAGACCGAGATCGAGCTGGCCATGCTGGAGCCGCACGACCAACGTGCCGACCCGATGCTGCAGCGCCTGCGGCACCGGGTCATGCGCAGCGCGCGGTTGGCGCAGCAGCTGCTGTCGCTGGCCCGTGCGGAAGACCGCAGCATGGACGTGCATCAGCGCATCGACCTGCGCGACATCGCGACCGAGACCGGCCAGGACTGGGCCCACCGCAGCCTGCCCAGCGGCGTGGACCTGGGCTTCGAGCTGGCCGAGGCGCCGGCGATCGGCCATGCCTTCCTGCTGCGCGAACTGCTCGAAAACCTGATCCACAACGCCGTCAGCTATGCCGGCAGCGGCGCACGCATCACGGTGCGCTGCGGCACCTCGCCCGAGGGCCCCTGGCTGGAAGTCGAGGACAACGGCCCGGGCATCCCGCCTTCGGAGCGCGCCGCCGCCATGCAGCGCTTCCGGCGTGGCAGCACGGCCAGCGGCTCCGGCAGCGGCCTGGGTCTGGCGATCGCCGCCGACATCGCAAGCCGCCACGGCGGGCAGCTCGAGCTGCTCGACGCACAAGCCGGCCCCGGCCTGCGGGCCCGCCTCAGCTTGCCGCCGGTGCCGCCATCGTCTTGAACAGGTTCATCGCCACGATCACCCGCCGCCCGGGTGTCGGCGGCACTTCATGCATCGCGATGCCGGGGAACATGACGAGGGTGGCAGGCCGCGGGTGGAAAGCGCTCTTGCCGGAGAACACGAGCGGCGCGCAGCCGGGCTCGGCCTCCAGGTAGACGACGCAGCTCAGGTCCGCCGGCCAGTGGTTGTGGCGCTCGGTATGGTCAGCCTGCTCGTAGATGGCGCCCCAGCAATCGGTCACGAAGAGATCCAGTCCGAGGCCGTCCAGGTGGCCCGACCAGGCCTTGGGCGCAGCTTCCTTCGCGATGTCCAGCACGCTCGCGCACAGCGGCAGCAGCTTCGGGTTGAGCATGTGGCTCTTCCACGGGCTCATGTAGCTCGCCTTCACGTTGGAGGTCGGCGGCTGCGGGTGACTCACGCGCAGCTCGTCGATGGCCTCGCGAGCCAGGTGCAGACGGTCCGCCACCGCACCGAGTTCGGCAATGACGATGGGCAGGTCGGTCTGGACGGTCGCGCCGACGACGTGCACGGCAGGGGTATCGCTCATGCGCGCATTCTGGTGCCGCGCCGACGCGCAAGAAACGCGAATGTCAACGGCAACGACGTCCCTTTTTTCGGGGCCGTGATGTCACGGGCGCGCAATGCCGCACGGTCAGGCTAGCGTGTCTGCGGGGCTCGCCGGTTCTCGGTCGCTCCGCCCGCCCCGGCACCGGCCGGGATTCATGTCGACGACCAAGGAACCGCATTGAAGACCGTACTCATCACCAGCCTGCTGCTGGCTCTGGCCACCTCTGCTTCGGCCAGCGAACAGAGCCTGTGCACCGCCGCCAAGGGGAGCTTCCTGACCGGCACGGTCACCTCCGCGCCCAAGTTCGCTGCCGCATCGCAGACGATCCAGGGCATCCAGCTCTCCCACACCAAGCTGAGCCTGCGGGCCGACCAGGACGGCAAGGTCTACGACGTCGCGATCGACAACGTCTTCGCCGTCGACTACGTCAAGAACGCCAGCACCGTGCCGGCCTCGCTCGCGGCCATCCAGGTGAACGACCGGCTGGAGCTGTGCGGTGCCAAGTACACCAGCGGCATCGGCATCCACTGGGTGCACACCAACTGCGGCAATGTGCCGACGACCAGTGCCCCCAACGGCTGGGTCAAGCGCTTCTCGGCCGGCGGCAGCGTGGGCAGCAACATCGAGCGCAGCCAGACCTACTGCTACCTCTGGAACTGAGGCGCCGATGACGCGGCGCTGGGGCGGCCTGGGGGTCGTGGCACTCGCCGCGGGTCTGGTCCTGGGTGCCTGGTGGATGCCGAGGTCGCCGTCGGGCGGCCCGCCGGCGACCGCACCGGCGGAGGCGGCACCCGCGACGCGGTTGGCGCGGGCGTCTCCTGCCATGCTGCCGGTGGCGCTGGCCGCCGAGCCCGCAGCGAGCACGCCGGCACGTGAGGGCCGCCGCACGATGGATCGGTATGCCGCGCTCGACGCGCTCATCGCGGCCGCCCGCCAGGGCGACGCGCAGGCGGCACACGCGGCGTACCGGGGCCTGGCTGCCTGCCTTGGCCCCGACGCGCCCCGCTGCCCGGGGCTGCCGGCGTCGCTGCTGCAGGAGCGGATGCGCTTTCTCGCGCAAGCGATGCACGCAGGCCTGCCCCAGGCGCAGCTCGATTTCTACTTCGAAGGCCCTGACTTGGGCCAGGCTCAGGATGCCGCCTCCCTGCAGGCCTGGCGCGCCGAGGCCCTCGCCGGGTTGCAGGCGGCGGCAGCCCGCTGCGAGCCCTTGGCCGCCGGGGTGCTGGCCACACAGTACGACAGCGGCGAGCTGTCCCCGCGGGACCCGGGCCTGGCCGTGGCCTATGCGGTGGCCGAGGGGCGTTTGCGCGGGCGCCCGACGAGCGATGCGAGCCTGCGCGACCGTCTGGCCGAACCGATCGACGATGCCGCGCTCGCCGCGGCCCGCCAGCAGGGTCTGGCGCTGGCTGCGGCCTGCCGCTGAGGCGCGGCCGCGGGCGTCAGCCCAGCGATTCGTACAGGGCCACGAGCTCCTGCGTGAGTTTGTGGCGGGCGTCCAGGTGGATCATCGGCCGGGCCAACTCGTGGGATTCCTTCACCTTGACGCTGCTCGACAGGTAGGGCGACAGCACCGGCAGCCCTTCATCCAGCAACTCCTGCACCACGCGCTGCGGCAGGGAGGCGCGGGCCTGGAACTGGTTCACGATGATGCCCTCGACCGACAGCTCGGGCGCGTGGTCGGCGCGGATCTCCTCCACGGCCTCCAGCAGGCCGTAGAGCGCGCGGCGCGAAAAGTCGTCGCAGTCGAACGGGATCAGACAGCCCTCGGCAGCGATCAGCGCCGAGCGTGTGTAGAAGTTCAGCGCCGGCGGCGTGTCGATCCAGATCTCGTCGTAGTGGTCGTCGAGCAGCTGCAGCGCGTTGCGCAGCTTGTAGATCTTGTAGCGGCTCTCCAGCTTGCTGTGCAGTTCGTCCAGGTCGGGCGAGGCCGGCATCACGTCCAGGTTCTCCCACGGGCTCGCCACGATGTAGGCGCTGGTGTCGACTTCCTTGACGCTGAACTTCAGCGACTGCGCGAAGAAGTCAGCCGAGCCGGCATGCCCCTCATCGGCGGCTTCGCCAAGGAGGTAGCGCGAGGTGTTGCCCTGGCAGTCCAGGTCGATGACCAGCACCCGCTGGCCGGCAGCCGCCGCGATCGCGGCGAGGTTGCTCGTGATCGTGGACTTGCCCACGCCACCCTTCTGGTTGAACACCACACGCCGCATCGTTCACCTCCGTCGGAATGCGGCAATTGTGCACTGCAGCAATGGCGCGTCAAACCCGCTTCACGGGGCCGATGGCGATCGGCGCAGCGAGCCACTGCTCCGCGCCGCCCCGGGCGTGCAGTGCACGCACGACCTCCATGCCCTGCACCACCTGGCCGAAGGCCGCAAAGCCCTGGCCGTCGGGGTTGCGCCGGCCGCCGAAGTCCAGCTCGGGCTGGTCGCCGAGGCAGATGAAGAACTCGGCCGTGGCGGTGCCGGGCGCGCCGCGGGCCATCGAGATCGTGCCGTCGCGGTGGCGCAGGCCGGTCTGCTTCGTCGTCTCGTGGGCGATGGCCGGGCGCAGCGGCGGGGCGTCGTCCTTGAGGTTCAGCCCCCACTGCACGACCTCGATCTTGTGCGTACTCTGCGGCTGGTTGGCCAGCGTGACCAGGCGGTAGACCCAGGCCCGGTCGAGCTGGTGTGCGTCCACATAGGCGAGGTAGTTGGCGACCGTGATCGGTGCCACCGTGGTGTCCACCTCGATGACGAAGGGCCCGAGCGGCGTGTCCACCCGTGTGCGCACGGTGGTGGGCGCCGCCCGGGCAGCCGATGAGGCGAAGGGCAGGGCAGCAAGGGTGATCAGCTGGCGGCGTTGCATCGTCGGTCTCCTAGCGGGGGGCGAGCGCCCGCTCGATGAAGCGGCGCGGTACGGTGGTCTTGGGCACGCGCACCGGGAACCAGCTGCGGATGTCGCTGTCGATGCCGATGCCGTGCATGAAGTTGTACAGGCCTTTCTTCAGGCCCTGGCCGAGCCCGTCGTTGTCGGTGGGCGTGGGGTCGATGAAGGCGATGTCGTTCTTCGCGAAACGGCCCGGCGGCATGGGCTGCAGCGTCACGCCGTACTCGGCCGGGTTCAAGCCCACCGGCGAGTGCACCGTGCAGGCGAAGCGGTGGAAGAAGCCGCTGTGGATGCAGCCGTTCTCGAACAGCTGGCGCACGTACTCCAGCGCGTCCACCGTGTCCTGCGTCGTCTGCGTGGGGAAGCCGTACATCAGGTAGGCGTGCACCAGCACACCGGCATCGGCGAACGCCTTGGTCACGCGGGCCACCTGCTCGACGCTGACACCCTTCTTCATGAGCTTAAGCAGCCGGTCTGACGCCACCTCCAGCCCGCCCGAGATCGCGATGCAGCCGCTGTCGGCCAGCAGCTGGCACAGCTCGGGCGTGAAGGTCTTCTCGAAGCGGATGTTGCCCCACCAGCTGATCGCCACGCCCCGCCGCAGCAGCTCCTCGGCCAGTGCCTTGAGCGCCTTCGGGGGCGCGGCCTCGTCGACGAAGTGGAAGCCCGTTTGGCCGGTCTCGCGCACGATGGCCTCGATGCGGTCCACCAGCACGCTGGCGCTCGCGGCCTCGTAGCGCGAGATGTAGTCCAGGCTCACGTCGCAGAAGCTGCACTTCTTCCAGTAGCAGCCGTGGGCCACGGTCAGCTTGTTCCAGCGGCCATCGCTCCAGAGCCGGTTCATCGGGTTGAGCATGTCCAGCAGCGACAGGTAGCGGTCCAGCGGCAGGCCGTCCCAGGTCGGCGTGCCGACCTCGTCGAACGGGATGTCGGGCTCGACGAAGTTCGTGTACTTCACCTCGCCGGCCTCCCGGTGGAAGGTGCGCACGAGGCGCGACCGGGACCGCTTGCCCGCCACGTGCTCCAGCAGCGCCAGCAGCGGACGCTCACCGGCGTCCAGCGTGACGAAGTCGAAGAAGTCGAACACCCGCGGCTCGGCCAGCTCGCGCAGCTCGGTGTTCACATAACCGCCGCCCAGCACGGTGACGACGTCGGGGCGCTCCGTCTTGATCGTCTGGGCGATGCGAAAGGCCGCGTACACCGACCCGGGAAACGGCACCGACAGCAACACGACGTCGGGCGCGTGCTGGACGAGTGCCTCGCGGGTGAGGCGTTGCAGCGTCGTGTCGATGAGATGCGGCGGTGTCGCCAGCGCCACGGCGAGCGGGTCGAAATGCGGCTGGGCGGCCGCCAGCTTTTCGGCGTAGCGCACGAACTCGAAGCGCGGGTCCACCGCGTCGCGCAGCACGTCGGCGAGGTCGTTCAGGAACAGCGTGGCCAGGTGACGTGCGCGGTCCTGCAGGCCCAGAGCACCGAAGGCCCAGGCGAGCGGGTCCTCGCCCTCCTCGCCGATGTAGTGCTCCAGCGACGCGAAGCGCGCGCCCTCGGGCAGGAAGGCCCGTGTATTGATGCGGTGCGCTACCGTCGGGTCGCGCCCCTGCAGGAAGGCCAGCACCCGCGGCGTGACGGCGGCGATGGTGTCGAACTCAGCATCGAACCACGCCGTCTGCGGCGTACGCCTGGGAGCCGGCACGGCCTGCACCGCGTCGCGCAGTGCGCTCAGGCCCTGCGGCGAGAACAGGTCCAGCACCAGCGCCAGCGCGAGGTCCACCTGCTGCGCCTCCACGCCGCGCGAGCGCAGGAAGCCGGTCAGGTAGGCGGTGGACGGGTAGGGCGTGTTCAGCTGCGTCATCGGCGGGATGACGGCAAGCACGCGAAGCGACGGGGACGACATGGCCGCGATTGTCGCGGTGCCGGCCGCCGGGGGATCAGGGCGCCAGCCAGCTGGCCAGCTTCTCGGCGATCATCAGCGTCGGTGAATTGGTGTTGCCGCTGGTGATGGTGGGCATCACGCTGGCGTCGGCGATGCGCAGGCCGCTCACGCCGCGCACGCGCAGGCGGGAGTCGACCACCGCACCCGGGTCGGCCTTGTGGCCCATGCGACAGGTGCCCACCGGGTGGAAGATGGTCGTGGCGATGTCGCCAGCCAGCCGCGCCAGGTCGTCATCGCTCTGGTACTGCGGACCGGGCCTGTACTCCTCCGGCTGGAAGGGCGCGAGTGCCGGCTGCGCAACGATCTGGCGGGTCAGGCGCAGGCTCTGGGCTGCGACGCGGCGGTCTTCCTCGGTGGACAGATAGTTGGGCTGGATGGCCGGCGCCACGGTCGCGTCGGGCGAGGTGATGTGCACCCAGCCGCGGCTCGTCGGGTTCAGGTTGCAGACGCTGGCCGTGAAGGCGTTGAAGGCATGCAACGGCTCGCCGAAGGCGTCCAGCGACAGCGGCTGCACGTGGTACTCCAGGTCAGGCCAGACCTTGTCGGGGCTGCTGCGCGTGAAGGCGCCGAGCTGGCTCGGGGCCATGCTCATCGGGCCGCTGCGCCGCAGCGCGTACTCCAGGCCGATCATGGCCTTGCCGAACAGCGAGGCAGCCCGCGTGTTGAGGGTGGACGCGCCCTGCACCTTGTAGACGGCGCGGATCTGCAGGTGGTCCTGCAGGTTGGCACCCACGCCCGGCAGGTCGAGTTCGCGCGTGAGGCCGAGTCGCTGCAGCAGCGGCGCCGGGCCGATGCCCGACAGCTGCAGGATCTGCGGCGAGCCGATGGCGCCGGCGGCCAGGATCACCTCGCCACCGGCATTGAGCCAGGGCTTCTCAAGGCCGTGCGGCGTCATGACTTCCACGCCGCCGCAGCGCAGGCCCGTGTCGTCATGCAGCAGGCGCAGCTTGCGCACCTGCGCGCCGGTCCACAGCTCGAAGTTCGGGCGGCCCAGGCAGGTCGGCCGCAGGAAGGCCTTGGCCGTGTTCCAGCGCCAGCCCTTCTTCTGGTTGACCTCGAAATAGCCCACGCCCTCGTTCGTGCCGGCATTGAAGTCGCTCGTGGTCGGGATGCCGGCCTGGTTGGCCGCGGCAGCGAAGGCATCCAGGATGGGCCAGCGCAGGCGCTGCTGCTCCACCCGCCATTCGCCCTTGTGGCCGTGCATGTCAGCAAAGCCTTCGGGGGCGGTCTTGGGGTCGTCCAGCCGCCAGTGGTTCTCGTGGCGGCGGAAGGCCTTCAGCACGCGGTCCCAGCGCCAGGTGTCGTCGCCGGTGATGTCGGCCCAGTGGTCGTAGTCGCGGCTCTGGCCCCGCATGTAGATCATGCCGTTGATGCTGGAGCAGCCGCCGAGCACCTTGCCGCGCGGGTAGCGCAGGCTGCGGCCGTTGAGCCCGGGCTCGGCCTCGGTGTTGAAGCACCAGTCGGTGCGCGGGTTGCCGATGCAGTGCAGGTAGCCGACGGGGATGTGGATCCAGTGGTAGTCGTCCTTGCCACCGGCTTCCAGCAGCAGCACACGCTTGTGGGGGTCGGCGCTGAGGCGGTTGGCCAGCAGGCAGCCGGCCGTGCCGGCGCCCACGATGATGTAGTCGAAGCCTTGGGACATGCCCCAAGCGTAATTCACCCTGCGACCGATGCGTTGGCACCCAGGCGATACCAGTCCATCCGGCGCGTCAGCGTCATCACAATTGTGAGTACGCCGAACAGCAGCACCGCGCCGATCACCAGGGCGGTCTGCTCCCGGCTCAGCAACACGTAGAGCGCGCCGTACAGCAGCGCGATGCCGCCGCCGAAGGCCAGGCCGCGCCACCAGCTGCCCAGCATCGCCGCGGCGTACTGGGTCAGCACCGCGGCCGCCGCCGAGGAAGCGATCAGGTAGGCCACGAGAAAGGGCAGGTGCTCCGACAGGCTCAGCAGCAGCAGGAAGAACAGGCTCAGCGCCAGGCCCACGAGCAGGTACTGCACCGGGTGCACGCGCCGGCCGGTCAGCAGTTCGGTCAGGCCGACGGTGACGAAGGTGAGCGCGATGAACATCAGGCCGTACTTGATGGCGCGGTCGCTCATGACGTAGGGGTTCACCGGGTCGATCAGTTCGACGGCGAGCACATCCAGCCCAGGCTTGGCCGGCGCCTTGATGGCCGGGTGATACGGCTGCGGCACGTCTCCGTCCAGCGCGTCCAGCGTGGATAGCGGGCGGCCTGCCTTCATGTCGGCCATCGCCGTGCTGGCCAGGGACGACACCTGCCATTCGGCGGAGAAGCCGCTGACCCCGATCTGGTGCCGCGTGGGAAGGAATTGACCGAAGAAACTGGGATGTGGCCAGCTGGATTGAAGCGACACGGTCGTGTTCTCGGCGGCCGGCACGAGACCAAGCTTTCTGCTGCCGACGAGGGTCAGCTTGATCGACAGCGCGACAGGCGCGTCCAGTCGCAGCTCAGGCAACACCGCGTGCAGCCCTGACGCGTAGTCCGGGTGAAGTCCACCCGGCGAGACAGTCACGGATTGGCCGTTGACAAGGGTCTCGGCGGCGCGGATGCCTCGGGTGTCGCTGAGCGCAACGAAGGCCACCACGGGTTCGCAGGCCACCTTGCCGCTCGCATGCTCGGCTTTGCCTTCGAGCGCGGCAAGCTGCGGCCATTGAGCGTCCATCGTGAGCTGGCTGGCATAGGTGTTCACCTTGAAGAGGCCCCGGTGGCGGACTTCCGGGCTGATGCCGCCTTTCACGTTCAGAGTCCGCGGCGCGGCAAACAACCAGAAGTCCCGGGTTTCTGTCGTGGTCTTCTTGTCCGGGCCGGGGACGATCCAGGTCTCGCGGCAGAAGCGTGTCAGCGCCGGCCCGGACAGGCTCTGCGGCCCTGCGAATGACTGCTCGACGTTCTCGGCCGCATCGCGCTGGCGGAACTGCCGTTCGCGCGCCAGGCCGCCGATTTCCGCCAGAACGTAGCAAAGCAGCAGGGTGACCACGGCCAGGATGGCCAGCTTCGTGAAGGTGGGGTTGAGTTTCATGCCGCCAGCATCCCCGGCAGCCGTGAGGCCCTGACGAAGTCTGTGAAGCCGGCGTGAAGTCAGCGCGGCAGGACGAGGCTCACGCGCAGGCCGGGCTCGGCGGCCTCGAAGGCGAGCCGCCCGCCGTGGAGCTCGGCCACGCGCCGCGCGATCGCCAGGCCCAGGCCCGAGCCCTTGACGAGGCTGCCGGGGCGGGCCGTCGAGAAGAAGCGCTTGCCGAGCTGTGCAAAGCCGGCCGTTGGCACGCCGGGGCCGTGGTCCCGCAGCGTCAGGCGGGCCTGGGTTGCCGTGGCGCTGACGCCGAGTTCCAGCGTCGAGCCCGGCGGTGCGAAGTCGATCGCGTTGACGAGCAGGTTGCCGAAGGCGAGTTCCAGCAGCGCCGGGTCGGCGTTCACGCTGACGGTGTCGCGCACCGCCCAGGCCACGTGCAGGCCCCGCTGCGCCAGGCGCGGCGCCTGGCGATCGAGCTGCGCGTCGGCCCAGTCGTCGAGCGCAATCCGCTGGCGCTCGCCGAGCCCCACCTGGGCCTCCAGTTGCGACAGCGCCAGCACGCGCTCCACGAGCGTCTGCAGCCGCGCCGTCTGGTCCAGCACCTGGCCGGCGAAGCGCTGGCGGTCGGCGGCAGGCAGGTCGTCCTGCAGCAGCTCGCCGCTGGCGCGCAGCGCGGCCAGCGGGCTCTTGAGTTCGTGCGTCAGCGCGCGCACGTCATGCTCCAGTTGTTCCCGGCCTTCGAGGCGGCGGCGCATGTCGTCCATCGCGTGGGCCAAGTCGCCCAGTTCGCCGGGCATGTCGGGTGGCGCGATGGCCTGACCGGCCTGTGCCTGCTGGGCATAACGCCGCAGCCGGCGCACCGAGGCCACGAGCCACAGCGTGACGGCCACGCCGGTCACGAGGCTCACGGCCAGCAGCAGCGCCCCGGCCCAGAACACGCGCCGCTCGGCGCGGTCGATGAAGGCCTGCACGCTGGCCACCGGCTTGGACACGCTGACCACGCCGACGGTGCGCCCGTCCCGCATCACGGGTGCGGCGACGAACAGCACGGTGCTGCGGTCGTGCTGTGCCACCACCGGGCTGGCGCGTGCGCCGTACGCGCCGCGCAGCGTGAGCGCCACGTCGCGCCACTGCGAATAGTCCTGCCCCACGGCCGAGGGCTCGCCGGAATCCAGCACCACACGGCCGCTGGCGTCGGTCACCAGGATGCGCAGGTCCAGCGTCTGCTTGCGCAGGCCCCAGATGACGGCATCGACTGGCCGCTGTGCATAGCGACGCAGTGACTGGGCCAGTGGCCCGTCGGCGCGCGGCGGCCCGTCGGCGAACTCGGGCACGGCGGTCTCGGCCAGCAGGTGGGCGGTGTCCACCATCAGGTCTTCCATGACCTCGCGCACGCTGGGCTTCACTTCGGCCAGGAAGACCTTCAGCAGCAGCACGGCCGACAGGCCGGCGATCAGGAAGAAGCCGAAGAAGACGCGCAGGCCGAGCCGCATCGGAAAACGTCAGCCCGCCCTGGAGAGGCTCGAACGGCCACGGAGACACAGAGGCACAGAGCTGCTGGTGCTCTCTCTGTGCCTCTGTGTCTCTGTGGCTGTGTTCATGGCCCGTGCCCCTTGGGTCAGGGTTCGAGGGAGTACCCGAGCCCGCGGTGCGTCTTGATCGGGTCGCGCGCCGGGGCGGCCTCGCGCAGCTTGGCGCGCAGCGTCTTGATGTGGGTGTCCACCGTGCGGTCGGTGCTCTCGGCGCTGCTGCCCCAGACGGCATCCAGCAGCGCGTCGCGCGTGTGGATGCGCCGCGGGGCGCGCAGCAGGTGCGTCAGCAAGCCGAGTTCCAGCTTGGTGAGGTTCAGCGCCACGCCGTCCAGCAGCACACGGCTGCCGTCCACGACGAAGCCCGGGGCGGCCGGCGGCGCCGTCTGGGCGCGGCGCAGCAGGGCCCGCACGCGCGCCACCAGCTCGCGCGGGCTGAAGGGCTTGGCGAGGTAGTCGTCCGCGCCGAGCTCCAGGCCGAGCACACGGTCCATCTCCTCGCTGCGGGCGCTCAGCACGATGACGGGCAGGTGCTGCAGCGGCCCGGCGCGCAGCTCGCGACACAGGTCCAGGCCGTGGCCGTCGGGCAGGCCCACGTCCAGGATCATCAGCTGGGGCGCGGGCCCGCGGGCCAGCCGCTCCCGGGCCTCGGCGAGCCAGGCGCGGTGCTCCACGTCGAAGCCCTCGCGCCGCAAGGCGAAGGCCACGGTGTCGGCGATGGCCGGGTCGTCTTCCAGCAGCAGGATCACGCGGCTCGCCCCGGGATGCGCGGGCTCATCCGACCGTGCGCGCGGCCAGTACCGGGAAGAGCTTGATCAGGCCGTCGGACAGCAGCTCCACCGCGAGTGCCGCCAGGATCAGGCCCATCAGCCGGGTCATGATGTTGATGCCGGTCTGGCCCAGGACCTTGGCGATGCGGCCCGAGGCGGAGAAGACGATGAAGGTCACCAGCGCCACGATGACGCCGTAGCCGCACAGGATGGCCAGTTCCCACCAGTAGCGGGTCTTGTCCGCGTAGATGACCATCGTCGAGATGGTGGCCGGCCCGGTCAGCAGCGGGATGGCCAGCGGCACGACGGCGATGCTCGCGCCGGCGTCGGCCTTGGTGTTGCCTTCGTTCACGTCTTCCTTGCGGGCTTCCGCCGGCTGGGCGTTGAGCATCTGCAAGGAGCTGATCAGCAGCAGGCAGCCGCCGCCCACCTGGAAGCTGGCCAGCGAGATGCCGAAGAACTCGATGATCTTCAGCCCGAACAGCGCACTCAGCGCAATGACGATGCCTGCCGTGCAGGCGCTGACCAGGATGGTCTTGCGCCGTTGCTGGCGGCCGAACGCTGCGGTGAAGTGGATGAAGAAGGGCACCACGCCGACCGGGTTGACGATGGCCAGCAGCGCAACGAGAGGCTTGTAGATGTCCATGGGCGGCGATTGTGGCGGCTCACCGGGTGCCGGAGCCGGCCAGATCGCACAGGTAGTCCAGTCCGGCGGCGCCCCGGGCGCCCCACCAGCTCAGCCGCTCGCCGTCGACGAGCTGCACCTGCGCCCGCGGGCACAGCGCCTGGGCCTCGGCGAGGTGCTCGGGGCCGAAGCGGTAGGGCTCGGAACTGAGCAGCACGCGGTCGACCTCGGCCAGCCAGGGTTCATGGCCAGTCAGCGCCGGGTAGCGCGCGGCGCCCGTCTCGCCGCCGGTCACGTCGGGCCAGGTCTGCCAGCCGGCTTCGGCGAGCAGGGTCGAGATGTAGGTGTCACGGGCGACGGTCATCCACGGGTCGCGCCAGATCAGGTAGAGCACCCGCTGCGGTGCCCGGGGTCGCTGGCGGCAGCGGTCCAGGGCGGCGTTGAACGCCGACGTGAGGGCGGCAGCACGGGCGTTCACGCCAGGCAGTGGCGCGAAGGCGGCGCGCAGCTGCTCGAACAGCGCCGGGTTGTCCTCGGGGCGCCGCGGGTGCGTGACGATGAGTTCGGGCACGAAATCGCGCAGTGCGTCCGCCGTCTCGCGCCGGTTCTCATCCACATTGAGGACGACATGGGTCGGTGAGAGGCGGCGCAACTTGTGCAAATTCACGTCCTTGGTGCCGCCGACCTTGGGCACCTCGCGCAGCACGTCCGCCGGGTGGATGCAGAACCCCGTGCGCGCCACCAGCCAGGGCGCCAGGCCCAGGGCCACCAGCGTTTCGGTGGCGCTCGGCACGAGGCTGGCGATGCGCGGCGCGCTCACTGCGGTTCGGTCACGGCGAGGTAGACGGCGCAGCAGCCGCGCAGCCACACCAGCGTGGGCAGCACCAGGGCGATGGCGAACACGACGCCGCCGCCCACCAGCGCCGCGGTACCCAGCGCGCCGCCCTCCAGGGTCACCCCGCTGGCGCCCAGCCCCCGCGGCCCCAGGCCCATCAGGCCGGCCAACAACTGCCCGGCTGGCAATTCGACGCCGGCGCCCAGGATGGCCAGGCCCGCCATCAGCCGACCGCCGCTGACGACGACGAAGCTCACCGCCGCGGTGGCCAGCGCCGTCAGCAGGTAGACGGTGGCCATCAGCAGCGTCGTCTCCGGCAGACCGTGGCGCAGCTGGGTGCGCAGCAGGGCGAGCGCACCGCGCGTGCTGCGGCCGGCCCAGACCGACGGGCCGGCCAGCGGCCCCACCAGCACCACCAGTGCGAAGGCGGTGCCACCCAGCAGCAGCACGGCCACCGGCAGCACGACCGCCAGTAGCGGTGCACCCACGCCCGGCCAGCGTGTCGCCCAGAGCAGGGCAGAGAGCGCCGCGGCGGTCAGCAGGGCCAGGCTCAGGCAGGTGCCCAGCGTCAGCAGCACCCGGTGGGCGCAACGCAGGGCATCGGCGAACGCATCCTGGGGATCGCGCACCGGCAGGCCCCGCGCCTGGTCCATCAGCATCAAGCCGGTGGCATTGACGCCAAAAAAGGCGACAGCCAGCCCGAGGCCCATCCAGAAAGCGCTGAGCAGGGACTGCTCTCGCGCCAGCGCCGACTGCGCCGAGGCCAGCAGCAGGCCGGCCATGCAGAAGCTCGCCAGCAGGGCATACAGCGCGCGCAGGTTGCGCGGCGCATCGATGCTGGCGAGCACGCGCGCCAGGGGAGAAAGCAGGCTGGATGTCATGGTTTTGGTACGTGGCGCGGCATGGTATCGATGACCACGCCATGACGCCCGGAAATCGCCAGGGTTTGTGCTAGCTCGTAAAAACAACACTTGCCAGAGTGCCGTCCCGCAATCAGGGCACCGGCCACCATAATCAATTGCCTGTGTCTGGACGCCGCACCTTCGCTTGAATGGTTCACGATGGGTTGAAGCACCACACGGTTTTTTGGGTTTTGAGAAGAGAAGGGCTTCCCCATGGGAAACAAGCTTTACGTGGGCAACCTCGCCTACAGCGTGCGTGACGAATCGCTGCAGGAAGCGTTCAGTCAATTCGGCAGCGTGACCTCTGCCAAGGTCATGATGGATCGTGAAACCGGCCGCTCCAAGGGTTTCGGTTTCGTGGAAATGGGCTCGGACGCCGAAGCCCAGGCTGCCATCAACGGCATGAACGGTCAGGCCCTCGAAGGCCGTGCCATCGTGGTGAACGAAGCCCGTCCTCGTGAAGAGCGTCCGGGTGGCTTCGGCGGTGGCGGTCGCTCCGGCGGCGGCTACGGCGGTGGCGGTGGCTACGGTGGCGGCGGTCGCTCCGGCGGCGGCGGCTACGGTGGTGGCGGCGGTGGCTACGGCGGCGGCGGCGGTGGCGGCTACGGTGGTGGCGGTGGCCGCTCCGGTGGCGGCGGCTACGGTGGTGGCGGCGGCCGCTCCGGCGGTGGCGGCGGCTACGGCGGTGGCGGTGGTGGCTACGGCGGCGGTGGCCGTTCGGGCGGCTACTGATCTCCAGCCACACGGCAACACACGAGCAAAGCGCCTTCGGGCGCTTTGTTCATTTCCGGCCTCTGAAACGGTCTCTGAAACAGCCGCTTGAACGGCCGCGGAAGGGGCCAGAGACCCCCAGCCTCAGAACCCGAGCGTGGCCTTCGCGAACACTTCGTTCGAGCGCAGCGCGCCGGGCTGCGCCCGGCCGCGGTTCAGGCCCACGCTCAGCACGCGGGCGATGCCCACCCGGTGCTGGAACATCAGCGACAGCACCCGTCCCGTGTCCTCCTGCTCACCAAGGTGGGCGGCCATGTCGGCACGCCGCGTGAAGCGGGTGCGCTGGTGGATGAGGCGCAGCGAGTCGCGCGGGCTCAGGTGCAGCACCACGAGGCTTTGCGCGCTGCGGTCCGTGAACGCGCGGCGGCCATCGGGCCCGTCCACCCAGCCCAGGCCCAAGCGCTGATCCAGCTCCAGCCACCACCCGCCCGGCAGCGCGGTGCGCAGCTGCGCCTGCATCTGCGCCTGCGCACCCAGGCCGACGCGGTCGGCCTCGACATCCAGCCGACGGCCCCATTCCACTTCGCCGTTGATGAAGTTCAGCAACTCACCCGGGTTGGACTCGAAGCCCAGCAGCAGCGTGCGCGTCGGGTGGAGCGGGCCGCCGCTGCGGGCGCGGTGGCTGTCCAGACCGATGTGGCCCCACACGCCGGTGTTGCGCGCCGCGGCGAACCAGAAGCCCGGCTGCACCAGGCGGTCCACGATCTGGCCTGCGGCCACGCCCAGCAGCGGGTCGGCCAGCGTGCGCGTCTCCTGCACCTTGAGCTGCAGCTCGTGGTCGTGCACGTCCAGGCCGGCGAATTCGCGCGGGCCCAGGCGCAGGTAGCCGAAGGCCGAGGCCCGGCGCACGCCGCTCTGGCTGACGAAGCCGTTGTCGTTCGCAAACCGCGGGCTGATTTCCTCGACGTTGACGTTGGCCACCCAATCGCCGTCGCGGTGCCGCCAGCCGAGCCACGCGCGGTGGCCGCGGTCGCGACCCACGCGCCGCACGTCGCCCTGGCCGTCCAGGCCCAGCGTGGTGGACGACGCCAGCACGTGCCCGCGCCACTGGTCACTCTCGCCGGCGCGCCAGACGCCGTCCGTGCCGACGACCTCGGTCAGCAGCCCGTGGCCGAAGTCGCGCCGCGACACAAGCCCGGCCACGCCGAGCGTGCCGAACTGCAGCCGGCCGCGGGCAAAGCTCGCCTGCGAGTCCCGCGGCTGCACACCGCTGCGGGTCGCAAACGCGCCTGCGCGCAGCAGGGTGCCACCGCCGGCATCGCGCAGGTGCAGGGCCGTCGCCTCGGCCTCCGAGCCGCGCCAGGTCGCGCGCAGACCCCAGTCCGGGTCGGTGATGGCGCGGGTGTAGAACGCCGCGAGGCTGCGGTTCTCGCCCGACTCGTCCGGCTGCGTCGGGCCGACGACGTCGGCACTCTCCAGGAAGAACGGCCGCTTCTCCGGCACGCTCAGCGCAAAGCGGGTGTTGCCGGCGAGCTGCGGCGCGTCGACCTCGACTTGCGAGAAGTCAGGGTTCAAGGTCGCATCGACGACCCAGTCCGCCCGCGGGCGCCACTTGAGTTCGGCGCCCAGCGAGGCCTTGCGGCTGCGGCGCGTGCCGTCGGCGTCGCTGCTCTCGCGCGTGCTGCGCAGCGTCAGCTCCGGGCGGAAGGCCAGGAAGCTGCGCTCGCGCACCTGCTCCACCAGGTCACCGAGGCCCTCCAAGGGCTGCATCTCGGCGATGAAGTTCAGCGTGTCCTTGGTCAGCAGCGGCACGCTGACGACCACGGTGCGGTCCTCGCGCGGGATGTTGCGCGCCACCTGCACGCGCCACGGTGCGCCGCCGCTGTGCGGGAAGCGCAGCGCGGCCAAGGGCCAGCGCAGCTCGATGCTGTAGCCGTCGGGCAGGCGCACGGCCGCCGCTTCGACGTCGAAGTCGGGGGCCGAGTCGTCGCTGTCTTCCTCGGCGCTGTACAGGCCGTCCTCGATGCCGCCGGCGGCGCTCACGCGCACGAACTGCGCCGCCCGCCTGCGGCCGACCGGGTCGATGAAGACGGTGATGTAGTCCTGGTCGGCCTTGACCTGGTCGCGCCGGGCCAGCGGCGCGCGGATGCGCTCGGGCGCCGGGTCCCAGGCGCGGACGCCGAAGACGAGCGCGTCATCCGTCACCAGCACCTGCACGGTGGTGCGCCAGCGCGCGGGCTGCTTGTCCGCGGGCAGGAACTGCACGAAGCGGTCGTACACCGGTGCCCGCTGCCAGGCGGGGTCATCCAGGCGGCCATCGATGGACGGTGCGGCCTCGCCAGGCGCGAGGCGCAGGGCGGTGGGCACCGGGGGCGTGAGAGGAAGGGCCTGCACGGGCAGACCCAGCAGCAGGCCCAGGGCGAAGCCCAGGCCGCGGAGTTGGCTGGTCATGTGGGAATTCAGCGGCGGCCACCTGTGCCAGGGGCCGTGAGGATCGGGCAGGGCTGCGCGCGGCGACGTGGCGGGCAACCGGCGAGTGGCACTGACGGCAGCGTCAGTGCGCGGGCGTTAGCAGGGGTGAAGCACCTGGGCCATGGGATCCTCCTTCACCGCATCGGCGTGCGGCATTCGGCGTGACGGCGCGCAGTGTAGTGACGCGTGCAGACGCTGCCAAGGCGTGACTTCAGCCACCTGTGCCGGCAGGGCTGGCGTTATTCCCCCGCCCGCTTCTTGCGGGCCCGCTTGCTGAGCAGCCGGTCGTACAGGCCGTTGGGCAGCAGGCGCAGCAGCTTGGCCAGCACGCCCATCTGCCAGGGGATGACGCGGTAGCTGACCTGCGCGCGGATGGCGCGCACGGCCTGGTCCGCGAAGTCCTCCACCGGCATCAGGAAGGGCATGCTGTAGCGGTTGCCGCGGGTCAGCGGGGTGTCGATGTAGCCCGGCAGCAGCGTGACGACGCGCACGCCGTGCGGCCGGCATTCGCCGCGCAGGCTCTCGCAGTAGGCCACCACGGCCGACTTGCTCGCGCAGTAGGCGCCATGCCCGGGCAAGCCGCGGATGGCCGCCACGCTGGCCACGCCGACCAGCGTGCCCGAACGGCGGGCATTCATCGCCGCGACGAAGGGGTGGAAGGTGGCCGCCAGCCCCACGTTGTTCGTCGCGAAGGTGCGCTGCATGACGGCCAGGTCGTCGAAGGCCGTCGTGTCCATGCCGACGCTGATGCCGGCGTTGGCAATGACCACGTCGGGCAGGCCCTGTGCGGCGATGCACTCGCGACCGATGCGGGCCATGGCCTCCAGGTCGGCCACGTCGGCGCCGTAGACGTGGAACCGCGCGGCGTCGAGTTGCTGCTCGGCCGCCCAGCGCTCGACCTCCGCGGTGCGGCGCGCCACCAGCGCCAGCCGTGCGCCGTCGCGGTAGTAGCGCAGCGCGAGCGCCTGGCCGATGCCGCTGGAGGCACCGGTGATGAAGACGAGTTCGCTCATTTCGGCGCCTTGGAGATGATCTGACCCTGCGCCTTGCCGCTGAAGCTGACCTGGCCCGTCAGGTGCCGGTACTCGAAGTTCTGCGCGTTCAGCGTGGAGCTGCCCTGGCGGATGCTCACGGGCAGGTGCGAGCGCAGGATCTCGCTGTTGGACAGCGCCTGCAGGAACTCGCCGCGGACCTCCAACTGCGCCGGTGCGCCCTCGCCGGCATCGGGCGGCAGGCGGCGCAGGTGCACCCCGCCGATGAGCTGCATGTCACTGCCGTCACCGTTGCTGAGTGCGCGCCTGGCCTCGGCAATCGCGAGGCTGCCGTCCGGCGCGATCGCGCGCACGCGGACCTGGTCGATCTCGATCGTGTCGGTGTCGGGGTAATGGCGCAGTTCGGCGCCGGCGATCTGCACCTTGAGCCGGCCATCGGCGCCGATGCGCTGCAGCTCGAAGTTGGCCATGCGGTAGTCGGGCACATGCCGCGGTGGCGCCAGCTCGCCGGGCGTGTCCAGCAGGGGCGTGTTCTTGACGAGCCACCAGGTGCCGCTGGCCAGCAGGGCCATCAGCAGCAGCGGCAGGTAGTTGGACAGCAGGCTCTGCGCCTGCCACAGCCACGGGCGCGGCTTGGCAGCGCGCGGTGACGGCGCCGGCAGCACCGTGCTCACGGCCGCCCTCCGTCCAGCGTCGCGTGGTGGGCGTGCAGCAGCCGCTCGTAGTGGCCGCTGGCCATCAGGAGCAGGTCGCAGTACTCGCGGGCCGCGCCATGGCCGCCAGCCGCGCGGGTGACGTGGTGGGCGATGGCCAGCACCTCGGCGTGCGCCCCGGGTGGTGCGCAGGCGAAGCCGGCGCGGGTCATCAGCGGCAGGTCGGGCCAGTCGTCGCCCATCGCAGCGACTTCGCCCCAGCTCGCACCCAGGGCGGCCAGCAGCGGCTCGGCCGCGGCGAGCTTGTCACGGGCGCCGTAGACGGCATGGTCCAGGCCGAGGTCGGCCACGCGGCGCCGCACGGCGGGGCTGTCGCGGCCGGTGATGATGACCGGCACGATGCCCACCTGCTGCAGCGACTTCAGGCCGTGGCCGTCCAGCGTGTTGAAGGCCTTGAAGTCCTCGCCGGCGTCGCTGATGTAGATGCGGCCGTCGGTCAGCACGCCGTCGACGTCGAAGATCGCGAGCTTGATGCCCAGGCCGGTGCCTTGGGCCTTGACGAGGAGTTCGGGGGGGAAACGCAGGGCCGTCATCAAATCACCTTCGCGCGCATCAGGTCGTTGATGCTGATGGCACCCAACAGCCGCTGATCGGCATCCACCACCAGCACGACGGTGATGCGGGCCGCTTCCATCAGGTCGGCCGCGTCGACCGCGAGAGCCTCGGGTCCGACCGTGCGCGGCCGCGGGTGCGCCACCTCGGCGGCGGTGAGCGCGCGCAGGTCGCGGCCCTGCTCGATGAGGCGGCGCAGGTCGCCGTCGGTGAAGATGCCCTGCACCCGGTCCTCGGCATCGACGATGACGGCCATGCCGAGCGACTTGGCGCTCATCTCGCGCATCAGGTCGGTGAAGGGCGTGCTGGCCGCGACGCGGGGCAGCGCGTCGCCGCTGCGCATCAGGTCGCGCACGTGGGTCAGCAGCTTGCGGCCCAGCGCGCCGCCCGGGTGGGAGCGGGCAAAGTCCTCGGCCTTGAAGCCGCGGGCGTCCAGCAGTGCGAGGGCGAGCGCGTCGCCCAGCGCCATCTGCGCCGTCGTGCTCGCCGTGGGGGCCAACTGCAGCGGGCAGGCTTCTTCCGCCACGGCGCTGTCCAGCACGACGTCGGCATGCGAGGCCAGGCTCGACTCGGCGCGGCCGGTCATGGCCAGGATGGGCACGCCCAGGCGCTTGAGCACCGGCAGGATGGCGTTGAGCTCGTCGCTTTCGCCGGAGTTGGACAGGGCCAGGACCACGTCGCCCGCCGTGACCATGCCGAGGTCGCCATGCGCAGCTTCGGCCGGATGCACGAACAGCGCGGGCGTGCCGGTGGAGGCCAGCGTGGCCGCGATCTTGCGGCCGACATGGCCGCTCTTGCCCATGCCCATCACGGCCACGCGACCACGGCAGGCGAGCACGGTCTGGACCGCGCGCACGAAGGCGTCGCCCAGGCGGGGGGCGAGGTCGGTCAAGGCACGCGCCTCGACCTCGAGGGCCGCGCGACCGATCGCGATGGCGCGGTCGGCGGCGAAGGTTTCGGAAGACATCGAGCCAGTGTAGACAATGCCCCGATGCTCATGACGCTGCGCTGGCCGCTGTTGGCTCTCCTGCTCCTGCTGGCCTGGGACGCCAGCTCCCTCGATCTCCGGGCGATGCGCCTGGTGGGCGACGCCAGCGGCTTTGCGCTGCGCGAGGCCTGGGTCACCCGCGGGCTGGTCCACGAGGGCGGGCGGCTGGCGAGCTACGTGGCCATGGCCTTCATCGTGGCCGTCAGCCTGTGGCCGCGGCTGTTGCCGGCGCTGACGCGGCGGGAGCGGACCTGGTGGCTGGTGACGACCCTGGTGTGCCTGGCCGTGATCTCGCTGCTCAAGCGCGTCAGCCTGACGAGCTGCCCGTGGGACCTCGCGGAGTTCGGTGGCGCCGCCCGGTACGTGTCGCACTGGGCGTTTGGCGTGCAGGATGGCGGTGGCGGACACTGCTTCCCGTCGGGGCATGCGAGCGCGGCGTTCGCCTACCTGGCCGGCGGCTGGGCGATGGCGCGGGCTTACCCGCGGGCGGCCGTGGGCTGGCTCGTGGCCGTGGTGGCGCTGGGGGCGGTGTACGGCCTGGGCCAGTGGCTGCGCGGGGCACACTACCCCAGCCACACGATGTGGACGGGCTGGATCTGCTGGGCCGTCACGGTGGCGGCCTCCGTGCTCTTCAGGATGCCGGCACCGGCCGGGCGGTGAGAGGATGCGCGTCATGCGAAACCTCTGCCTGAGTCTTCTTGCGACCGCCCTGCTGGCCGGCTGCGCCTCCACCAACACCGACAAGGTCGCAACGGCGGCCACGACCCCGCTGTCCGACCTGAACGTCGTGCGTGCCGAGATCCCCGAAGTGCTCCAGGCCGCGGTCGCCGCGCCCTACGCCGTGCCGGAAGACACGAGCTGTGCCAGCCTGGCCGCTTCCATCCGGGCCCTCGACGACGTGCTCGGGCCCGATCTGGACGTGCCTGCCGGTGCCGGCAACCCCGGGCTGCTCGAACGCGGTGAGGACGCGGCCACCGGCGCGCTGCAGCGCACGGCCGAGGGCGTGATCCCGTTCCGCGGCTGGGTGCGCAAGCTCAGCGGCGCCGAGCGCTATGCGCGGCATGTGAGCGCCGCCATCACGGCCGGCGGCGTGCGCCGCGGTTTCCTGCGCGGGCTGGTGGCGGCCAAGCCCTGCGCGGCACAGCGGGTCAAGGCCGGCTGAGCACCGCGGGGGCTCCGGCGAGCGCCGCGCCCCAGCCAAACGGGGCCGGCAGCACGGCCAGGATGCGCTGGCGCAACGGCGCGTAGGCTTCGTCCACCGGCTGCCCGGGGCGCGGTGCGAGCGGGTCCTGGTGGCTGCCGAAGGCCTCGTCCAGGTCGTGCCAGTCGCTGGCCGACAACAGCGCGGCGGCGCGCGGCAGGATCTCGGTCTCCTCGCGCTTCATGTGGCGCAGATAGCGCCCCGTGTAGACCTTGAGCTGCTGCTCGAACTTGTCGCGCCGCGCGTCGCCCATCTGCTCCCAGGCCAGCAGGCTGTGCTGCAGCTCGCGGATGGCGCGTTCGCCCTGGGCGTGGTCGGCGTCCAGGTCGTCCAGCACGCCGCGCAGGTCCGGGGCCAGCGCGCGCAGCTTGGGGAAGAGCAGTTCGCTCTCCTTCGTGTGGTGCAGCCGCTCGGGGAACTCGTCCACGTAGAACAGCATCGCCCGCAGTGCGCCGAAATCCGGCGCCGTGCCGGCGCGGCGGTGGGCGTCCAGCAGCAGCGGCACCGTGCGCAGCATGGCGGCCAGGGCGTCGTGTTCGGCGCGGATCACACGCACGGCCAGGGGCATCGTCGAGGCGGGCATGGCACGAAGCGTCGCGCGGGCGCTGCGCCGGCATGTTGCGCTGGATCAAGCCTCGTCACGCCACCCCCGTAAAATCCCGGGTTTTGCCCACTGCCCCAAGGAAAGCCCCGGCCATGACAGCAACGACCGCCTCCCCCACTCTCATGGCCAACGCGATCCGCGCCCTCGCGATGGACGCGGTGCAGGCGGCCAACTCGGGCCACCCGGGCGCGCCGATGGGCATGGCCGACATCGGCGTGGCGCTGTGGGCGCGTCACCTCAAGCACAACCCGGCCAACCCGCACTGGGCCGACCGCGACCGCTTCGTGCTGAGCAACGGCCACGGCTCGATGCTGATCTACGCGCTGCTGCACCTGACCGGCTACGACCTGCCGATCGAGGAGCTGAAGGCCTTCCGCCAGCTGCACAGCAAGACGCCGGGCCACCCGGAGGTCGGCATCACCGCCGGTGTCGAGACCACGACCGGCCCGCTCGGCCAGGGCATCACCAACGCCGTGGGCCTGGCCCTGGCGGAGAAGCTGCTGGCGCGCGACTTCAACCGCGACGGCCACACCATCGTCGACCACCGCACCTATGTCTTCCTGGGCGACGGCTGCCTGATGGAAGGCATCAGCCACGAAGCCGCCGCGCTGGCCGCCTCCTGGAAGCTGAACAAGCTGATCGCCATCTACGACGACAACGGCATCTCCATCGACGGCCAGGTCGGCCCCTGGTTCGGTGACGACACCGCCCAGCGCTTCCAGGCCTACGGCTGGAACGTCGTCGGCCCGGTGGACGGCCATGACGTCGACGCGGTGGACCAGGCCATCGCCCAGGCCCGCCAGAGCGCCGACAAGCCCACGCTCGTCATCGCCAAGACCCACATCGGCAAGGGCTCGCCCAACCGCGCCAACACCAGCAAGGCCCACGGCGAACCGCTGGGTGCCGAAGAGATCAAGCTCACGCGCGAAGCCCTCGGCTGGACGCACGAGCCCTTCGTGATCCCGGCCGAGGTCTACGCCGCCTGGGACGCCAAGGCGGCCGGTGCGAAGGCCGAGGGTGACTGGGACGCCCGCTTCGACGCCTACGCCGAAGCCTTCCCCGAACTGGCCGCCGAGTTCCAGCGCCGCATGGCCGGCGTGCTGCCGACCGACTTCGCGCAGATCGCCGTCGACGCGGTCGTGAAGGCCCACACCGACGCCCAGACCGTCGCCAGCCGCAAGGCCAGCCAGATCGCGCTGGAAGCCTTCACGGCCAAGCTGCCCGAGATGCTCGGCGGCAGCGCCGACCTGACCGGCTCCAACCTCACCAACACCAGCTCCACGCCCAACCTGCGCATCGAAGCCGACGGCACGCCCAACAACGGCCGCCACATCAACTACGGCGTGCGCGAGTTCGGCATGGCCGCGATCATGAACGGCATCGCACTGCACGGCGGCTTCATCCCCTACGGCGGCACTTTCCTGACCTTCAGCGACTACAGCCGCAACGCCATCCGCATGGCTGCGCTGATGAAGACGCGTGTCATCCATGTGATGACGCACGACTCCATCGGCCTGGGTGAAGACGGCCCGACGCACCAGTCCATCGAGCACGTTGCCAGCCTGCGCCTGATCCCGGGTCTGGACGTCTGGCGCCCGGCCGACACGACCGAGACGGTGGTCGCCTGGACGATGGCCCTGGGCAATGCCCAGCGCCCGAGTCTGTTGGCGCTCTCCCGCCAGAACCTGGCCTACGCGCCCAAGACGAATGTCGACGAGATCGCCAAGGGCGCCTACGTGCTGGCTGAACCGGCCAAGGGCAAGGCCAAGGCCGTGATCATCGCGACCGGCTCCGAGGTGCAGTTGGCGCTGGCCGCGCAGAAGCTGCTGGCCGACGACGGCATCAAGGTGCGCGTCGTGTCGATGCCGTCCACGAACGTCTTCGACCGCCAGGACAAGGACTACAAGAAGCAGGTGCTGCCCAAGGGCCTGCCGCGCGTGGCCGTCGAGATGGGCGTGACCGACTTCTGGTGGAAGTACGGCGTGGACGCCGTCGTCGGCATCGACAGCTTCGGCGAATCGGCGCCCGCGCCGGTGCTGTTCAAGCACTTCGGCTTCACGCCCGAGAACGTGGCCGCGACCGTGAAGGCCGTGCTCAAGAAGCAGTGAGGTCGACGCGGCCCGGCCGCCACACCTGACCGGGGGCCGCTGATGCGGCCCTCTGCGTCTGCGGGGCGCGATGGCGGCGCCGCGTGACTTCGTCCCCCAAGTGGGTGACGAGCGAGCGGCGGGCCGCCTTGATCCTGCGCTACAAACGCGCCTGCTCCGGACAGACGGGGCTGGCACCGTGCGCCCGATCGGGCACACACGCCGGACCACCGCGCCGAGCCACCCCGCGTCACCGTGGCCGTGGGTGCAGTTCACGACGAGTGGAGGGAGATCGTCACATGGCATCCGGAATTTCCAAGACCCTGCTGGTCATCGGCATCCTCGTGATCGTGGTCGGTGTCATCGAGCGCCAGCGCAGCGCCCGCAAGCTGGCCGTGCCGCCCGAGGGGGCACTCCAGGTGGTGGCGGGCAAGGCGGTGGCGGCGCGCGAGATCACGCGCATGACGAAGAAGAGCCGCATCCCGCTGGGCAAGCACATCGAACTTGACCTGGACCCCGGCACCGGCCCGGTCACACTCCGGCTGGACAGCGGCACCGAGGCCTCGGTGCTGACCGGCATGGGCGGCCTGACGCTGGAAGCCGCCTTCGACCCGACCGATGCGAACGCGCTGTACCGCCTGCGGGCGGGTGCCAAGGAGCTGGTGAGCTATGCGTCGGTGGCCGAGCGTAAGAAGGCGGCCGCCCAGAGCCAGCTGGAAGACGGCGGCCAGGTGCGGCTGATCGGCGGGATCATGGCCGTGCTCGGCGCCGTGGGCTGGTGGCTGGGGGCGCGGTCGCGGGCGAGCTGAATCGCTGAAATCGCCCCGAAACCCACCCCGCCCAGGATGGCCGAGAATCCACCCCCGACAAGATTCCTCATCCTCCTGGAGACTCTCCCATGACCATCAAGATCGGCATCAACGGCTTCGGCCGCATCGGGCGCATGGTGTTCCGCGCCGCCATTGCGAATTTCAAGGACATCGAGGTCGTCGCGATCAACGACCTGCTGGAGCCTGACTACCTCGCCTACATGCTCAAGTACGACAGCGTGCACGGCAAGTTCGAGGGTGACGTGGCGGTGGACGGCAACACACTGGTCGTGAACGGCAAGAAGATCCGCCTGACCGCCGTGAAGGACCCGTCCGAGCTGAAGTGGGCCGAGGTCGGTGCCGACATCGTCGTCGAAGCCACGGGCATCTTCCTGGACAAGGCCGGCGGCGAGAAGCACCTGGCCGCCGGCGCGAAGAAGGTCATCTTCTCGGCCCCCTCCAAGGACGACACGCCGATGTTTGTCTTCGGCGTGAACCACACCAAGTACGCCGGCGAAGCGATCATCTCCAACGCCTCCTGCACGACCAACTGCCTGGCCCCGCTGGCCAAGGTGCTGAACGACAAGTGGGGCATCAAGCGCGGCCTGATGACGACCGTGCACGCTGCCACCGCCACGCAGAAGACCGTGGACGGCCCGTCCAACAAGGACTGGCGCGGCGGCCGCGGCATCCTGGAGAACATCATCCCCAGCAGCACCGGCGCGGCCAAGGCCGTCGGCAAGGTCATCCCCGAGCTGAACAAGAAGCTCACCGGCATGAGCTTCCGCGTGCCGACCAGCGACGTGTCGGTGGTCGACCTGACCGTGGAGTTGCTGAAGGACGCGTCCTATGACGAGATCTGCGCCGAGTTCAAGGCCCAGAGCGAAGGCGCGCTGAAGGGCGTGCTGGGCTACACCGAGGACAAGGTCGTCGCGACCGACTTCCGCGGCGACCCGCGCACCTCGATCTTCGACGCCGACGCCGGTATCGCGCTGGACGGCACCTTCATCAAGCTGGTGTCCTGGTACGACAACGAATGGGGCTACTCCAACAAGGTGCTGGAGATGGTGCGCGTCGTCGCCGCCTGACCGGAAACCTTCGGAAACGCAAATGCCTCGCAAAGCGAGGCATTTTTTTGGTCCTCGCCGGCGTTGTCTCTGGGAACATCGGGGCGCCGCGCAGGACAAACTGCGCGCGCCGCTTGCCGTTCCCTCTCTGCCGTGACTGCCATGACGCTTCTTCGCCCCCGTCGGATTGCCGCCGCCTTGCTGGCGGCCCTCCTTGCCGCCACCGCCCAGGCCGACACGGCGACGGACGAAGCCCGCGTCATCGTGCGCTTCAAGCCGCAGGCGGACAGCGTGCGGGCCAAGGCCTTGAGCGTGCGGGCCACGCGCGGCGAGGCCCGTGAAATCGCGCAGACGCGCGCCACGGCCCTGGGCCTGCGTGCGGGCCGCAAGTTGGCAGCCGGCATCAGCCTGGACGAGCGCACGCACGTGGTACTGGCCAAGGGCGTGACGTCGGCCCAGCTGGCGCGGCAGCTCGCGGCCGACAGCGAGGTCGAGCTGGTGGCGGTCGACCAGCGCCGCCGTCATACGCTGCTGCCCAACGACCCGCTGTTCGGCGGCGCCGATGTGAACCCCGAAACGACGGTCGGCGGCGTGCAGCAGCGCACCATCGACCAGTGGTATCTCAAGAAGCCCAGCAGCACGCCGGGCCAGGTCGTGTCGAGCATCAATGCACCGGCGGCCTGGGACATCACGACGGGCACGGCCACCACGGTCGTTGCAGTCCTCGACACCGGCGTGCGCCTGGATCATCCGGATCTGGCGGGGCAGTTCCTGCCGGGCTACGACCTGGTCGCCTTCAGCAGCAGCAGTTCATCGGCACTCGCCACCGCCAACGATGGCGACGGTGCGGACAGCGACCCCTCCGACCCGGGCGACTGGGTCAGCCAGGCCGACATCAACGCCGGCCGCATCAGCGGCTGCACCACCTCCGACATCAGCAACAGCTCCTGGCACGGCACGCGGGTCTCCGGCCTGATCGCGGCCCTCACGAACAACGGCACCGGCATGGCCGGCGTCGGCTGGAAGCTCAAGCTGCTGCCCGTGCGCGTGCTGGGCAAGTGCGGCGGCTACGACAGCGACATCATCGCGGGCATGAAATGGGCTGCCGGCATCACGGTGCCCGGCCTGCCGGCCAACCCGAACAAGGCCAAGGTGCTCAACATGAGCCTCGGCAGTGACGGCGCCTGCGGCACCAGTGGCACCGGGCAGCTCTACCGCGATGCCATCGCCCAGGTCAATGCCGCCGGCGCCACGATCGTGGCCGCGGCCGGCAACTCTGAAGGCCTGGCGGTGGGCCTGCCGGGCAACTGCCCCGGCGTGGTGGCCGTGGCGGCGCTGCGGCACGTGGGCACCAAGGTCGGCTTCTCCAGCCTGGGCCCGGAGGTGACCATCGCGGCGCCGGGCGGCAACTGCATCAACACCGGCGCAGGCCAGCCCTGCCTGTACCCGATGGTCAGCACGACCAACTCGGGCACGACCACGCCCGTGCTCAACGACGCGGCCTACACCGGCAGCAGCGCATCGGTCGGCACCAGCTTCTCGGCGCCCATCGTCAGCGGCATCGTCGGCCTGATGGCCTCGGTGCGACCGGGCCTGACGTCCGCCGAGGCCATCCAGATTCTCAAGAGCACCGCGCGTCCCTTCCCGACGACCGGGGGCGGCAGCGCGGCCGACGGCAATCCGCCGCAGTGCAAGGCGCCGAGCAGCGTCGTCCAGGACGAGTGCTACTGCACCACCAGCACCTGCGGCGCCGGCATGGTGGACGCCGCCGCTGCAGTGGCCGCTGCCGCCGCGCTGAACGGCGTCACCGTGGCCATCACGCAGAGCCCGGCCAGCGGCCTGACGGCCGGCCAGACGCTGACGCTGACCGCCTCGGCAACCGGCCTGCCCACGGGGCGCACGGTCGCGTCCACCGCGTGGGTCGTGGTCGACGGGGGCGGCATCGTGACGAGCTTCGCCTCGGGGGCCAACGCGGCCACCGCCACGATCACCCCGTCGGCGGCCGGCAGCTTCACGGTGCGCGCCGACGTGACCGACAGCGCAGGCGCGACCTACAGCCAGTCGGTCACGGTGAGCGTCACCGCGGCAGCCAGCGGTGGCGGCTCGTCGGGCGGGTCTTCCGGTGGCTCATTGAGTGGCGGGGGCGGGGGCGGCCCGGTCAGCGCGGCCTGGCTGGCCGGCCTGCTGGTGGCTGCCCTGGCGCTGCGGCGCTCAGCGGCTCGCGCCTGAAGGCGGGGTCGCGGTCGCGCTGGCGGCCGGGCCGGATGTCGCGCCACCAGCGGCGCTGCAGGCATGGAAGCCGGCGGCGAAGGCGGTGTCCTTGCTCGCCTTGAGCTTGCCGGCCAGCAGCCCGTCCACCTGCGGCAGCACGACCGTGTGCCGGTTCGTCGCGGTCTTGAGCGGGAGCACGCGCAGGCCCTTCAAGCCGCGCTTGTCCAGCGCTGCCAGGTCGGCATTGGCAGCCGCTTCTGTGCCATGGCGACTCAGCACGAAGGCCGGTTGCTCGGCCGGCAGGCCTTCCAGCGGTTCGAAGTTCAGGCGCAGTCCCTTGTAGGTCGCTTCCTTGCGGGCGCGGAACTCCGGGTCGGCCAGCTTGATCGTGGCCACAACCCACACGCCTGCCTGCTCGGTGCTGCGCACCTGCGGGTCGGCGCCCAGGCTGCGTAGTGCGGCCTGAGCCGCGGCGAGGGCAGCGTCGCCCTCCAGTGGGCCGAGTTCCAGGCAGACGCGCTGGGCGAGTGCGGCGGCCGCGCTCGCAGCCAGCGGCTGGATGCGCTCGGGGTGCTGTTGCAGGCCCAGACGCTGCGGCTCGCGTCCGCCGTGCGAGGGGATGCCCGTCACGGCATCCAGCCAGCCCTGGGACCAGGCAAGGAAGGCGGCATTCGCCACCAGCAGCACGACGACGAGCAGACGCATCATGGGGCAGGGTCCAGTCTGAGGCTGAGTTCGCCGCCGTGGCAGGCCTGCACGCCGGCGGGGGTGTCGAGCAGCAGTTCACCGCGCGGTGACACGCCTCGGGCGACACCGGTGAGTTCGCCCACGCGGACCCGCTGACCCGTGGCCAGGTCCCGCCGCGCGAAGGCGGCCTGCCAGGCGGCAAAGCCGAGCGTCCGGAAGTCGGCGAGCATCGCGCGCAGCGCCGGGGCCAGGCGGTCCAGTGCGCTCGTGGCGGTGGCGTCGGGGTCCAGCGTGTGCAGCGCGGCATGGCCGCTGGTGAAGGCTCGGCGGTCTGCGTCGGCCGGCAGGGGCTGTAGGTTCAGGCCGACGCCGATGACCACGCCGCGCTCACCCGCCGGCAGCGGGGCGGTCTCGATCAGGATGCCACCGAGCTTGGCGCCGTCCAGGAACAGGTCGTTCGGCCACTTCAGCCGGATGCGCTCGCCGCCCGGGTCCAGCGTGTCGGCCACCGTGCAGCCCACCGCAAGCGACAGGCCGGCAAGGTCGAGTTCGGCCGGCACGGGCAAGGCCACGGAGAAGGTGAGCGCCGCGTCGTCGCTCTGCCACACGCGGCCCAGCCGGCCGCGGCCCGCCGTCTGGCGGCTGGCCGACACCAGCAACGGCCCGCCGCCCTGGCGCAGGTGGGCCAGGGCCTCGGTGTTCGTGGAGCCGCATTCGGCGAGGTGACGACGCTCCATCCGGCGTGACCGCTCAACGACGCTTCGGCGCGAGCATGGTGCCGCGGCAGGTGGCCGCGCCGCACCAGCAGGCGAACTGCTTCTTCAACTTGGGGGTATGGCGCTCGTCCAGCACGAGGCCATAGTCGTAGAACAATTCCTCGCCGGGGGCGATGTCGCGCAGGGCCTGGATAAAGACGCGGCCGTCCACCTCGTCGGCTTCGCAGTTCGGCTCGCAGGCGTGGTTGATCCAGCGGGCATCGTTGCCGCCGAACAGGGCGTCGATCACCTTGCCGCCTTCGATGTGGAAATAGAAGGTGTGGTTGGGCTGGGTCGGGTCGTGCGGGTGGCGGCGGACCGCCTCGTCCCAGTCGATGCGCTCGCCGGTGTACTCGATGATGCGGCTGCCGGCGGCAATCCGTGCCGTGGCATACACCCCGCGGCCGTGCACACCGGACTCCCGGACTTCGATCTTGCGGCTGGGGGTTTTGGTGGGCATCAAACGCTGTGGTACGGTGATTTCATGGGTGCGCGTGCGTAGGCGTGCGCGCGAGGCCCGGATTGTAGGCAAGGGATGATGACGTCCCGCAGCCAGGGAAGACCGAGAGAAACGACCCGATGAGCAAGACCCTGATCATTGCCGAGAAGCCCAGCGTGGCGCAGGACATCGTCCGCGCGCTGACCCCCGTGGCGGGCAAGTTCGACAA
>RXJW01000196.1 GCA_003963005.1 Burkholderiales bacterium | reverse complement strand
TCGCCGGTGTCGGTGTCGCGGTACTCCTGGTCCTGGATCCAGTAGTCGGCATAGGTCACGTAGCGGTCGAAGATGTTCTGGCCGTACTCGCTGTAGCTCTCCAGGTAAGCGGTCTGGATCTCCTTGCCGATGAACTCGGCATAGCGCGGCGACAACTGCTCCTTGATGAAGCCGACGTACTTCTCCTCCAGGTCCTTCGGGAACTGCTCGCGCTCGATCTGCTGCTCCAGCACGTACATCAGGTGCACCGGGTTGGCGGCCACCTCGGCCGGGTCGAAGTTGAAGACCTTGGACAGGATCTTGTAGGCGAAGCGCGTGCTGATGCCGCTCATGCCTTCGTCCACGCCGGCGTAGTCGCGGTACTCCTGGTAGCTCTTGGCGCGCGGGTCGGTGTCCTTCAGGTTCTCACCGTCGTAGATCTGCATCTTGGAATACAGCGACGAGTTCTCCGGCTCCTTCAGGCGCGTGAGCACGGCGAACTGGCTCATCATCTTCAGCGTGCCGGGCGCGCACTTGGCCTCGGCGAGCGACGAGCCGCGGATGAGCTTCTCGTAGATCTTGACCTCTTCGCTCACGCGCAGGCAGTAGGGCACCTTCACGATGTAGACGCGGTCGAGGAAGGCCTCGTTGTTCTTGTTGTTGCGGAAGGTCTTCCACTCGCTCTCGTTGCTGTGCGCGAGCACGATGCCGTCGAAGGGGATGGCGCCAAAGCCTTCCGTGCCCTTGTAGTTGCCTTCCTGCGTGGCGGTCAGCAGCGGGTGCAGCACCTTGATCGGCGCCTTGAACATCTCCACGAACTCCAGCAGGCCCTGGTTCGCGAGGCACAGGCCGCCGGAGTAGCTGTAGGCGTCGGGGTCGTCCTGCGCGTAGGTTTCGAGCTTGCGGATGTCGACCTTGCCGACCAGGCTGGAGATGTCCTGGTTGTTCTCGTCGCCCGGCTCGGTCTTGGCCACGCCGAGCTGCTTGAGCACGCTCGGGTAGCGCTTCACGACCTTGAACTTGCGGATGTCGCCGCCGAACTCGTCCAGGCGCTTCACGGCCCAGGGCGAGAGGATGCGGTTGAGGTAGCGGCGCGGGATGCCGTAGTCGCGCTCCAGCAGCGGGCCGTCTTCGGCGGGGTCGAAGAGGCCCAGCGGGGACTCGTTCACCGGCGAGCCGGCCAGCGAGTAGAAGGGCACGTGCTCCATCAGCTGCTTGAGCCGCTCGGCGATGCTGCTCTTGCCGCCGCCCACGGGGCCCAGCAGGTAGAGGATCTGCTTCTTTTCCTCCAGGCCCTGGGCGGCGTGGCGGAAGTAGGAGACGACCTGCTCGATGGCTTCTTCCAGGCCATAGAACTCGGCAAATGCCGGGTAGATCTTGATCGTCTTGTTGGCGAACAGCCGCGACAGGCGCGGGTCGTTGCGCGTGTCCAGCATCTGCGGCTCGCCGATGGCCTTGAGCATGCGCTCGGCGGCGGTGGCGTAAGCCAGGGGGTTGCGCTTGCACTCGGCGAGATACTCCTCCAGCGTGAGTTCCTCGACCTTGCTGCGCTCGTAGCGCGCAGCGAAATGGCTGATGACGTCCATGCCCGATCTCCTGCAGTGTGAACTCCACAGGACCACAGGCACGATCCGTGCCCGTCGGGGTCTGGGGGGTTCTGATCGCGCCTCAACTGCAAGGCGTCATCAGAACTCTCCATTCATCATCTGGCTGTCAGCTTCTTCCGCCGCCGGGGGCGGCAATCACAAGAATAAGCCTCGGCAAGCCCACCAACAAATCAGCTCGGTCTTTCGTTGACAGGGTGCGGTCCAGCATACGCCCGCGCTTCCGGCAAGACCTGGCACGGCGTGGTCAAACCACACGAACACGGGGGCCTTGTGGTGAGCCCCCGACAGCCAGGTGGTGAACAACTGTTGCAAGCGCCAACCTGGGTGGCGCGGGTCACGCCGTGCGCCATGGCGGGCGGCGCCGCATCCCGCGGCGCGCCCGGCCGGATCAGCTGCCCCGCAGCTTGTCCAAGATGCCGGACAGCGCGTCCAGTGAATCGAAGTGGATGGCCAATTCGCCGCTCTGCCCGCCCTTCTTCGTGCGCTTCTTGACGCGCACCTCCACCGTCGCGCCGAGCACATCGGCCAGCTCTTCTTCCAGCCGCAGCACGTCGCGGCTCTTGTCGTTCTTCACGCGCAGCAGCGGGGCCTGGCGCGCCGCGCCCTGGGCCTTGGCGACCAGCTTCTCCGCCTCGCGCACGCTGAGCTTCTTGGCGGCGATTTCGCTGGCCGTGGTGATCTGCGTCGCGCCGTCCAGCGGCAGCAGCGCGCGGGCATGGCCCATGTCCAGGTCGCCGGCCATCAGCATGTTCTGCACCGGGGCGGCCAGGTTCAAGAGGCGCAGCAGGTTCGACGCGGCGCTGCGCGAGCGGCCGACCGCCTGCGCGGCCTGTTCGTGCGTGAGGCCGAACTCCTCGGTCAGGCGCTTGAGGCCCTGGGCCTCTTCCAATGGGTTCAGGTCTTCGCGCTGGATGTTCTCGATGAGGGCCATCGCCGCGGCCGATTCATCGGGCACGGCCTTGACCAGCACCGGCACCTCGCGCAGCCCGGCGAGCCGGGCGGCCCGGAAGCGTCGCTCGCCCGCGATGATCTCGTAGCCCACCGCGCCGTTCGGCGTGATCGGCCGCACCAGGATGGGCTGCATGATGCCCTGCGACTTGATGGACTCGGCCAGCTCGTACAGCGAGCCCTCGTCCATGCGCGTGCGCGGCTGGTACTTGCCGGCCTGCAGCTGTTCGAGCTTGAGCGTGCCGGGCGAGCCGTCGCGCTCCGGGGCCGGGGTGTCGCTGACTTTGGGGCCGAGCAGGGCTTCGAGGCCGAGGCCGAGGCCTTTGGGTTTCTTGGTCGCCATGGGCGCGGATTGTCGTTCAGGGCTGCAGCAGGCTCTTCAGCAGCTCGCGGCCCTCGGGCCAGTCGCCGAGGCCCGAGTCCGCGTTCAGGTGCCCGCGCGGCCCGGCCATGACGACGCTGCTGCCCCAGTCCGCCGCCATCTGGGTGCTGCGCTCGGCGCTGCCATAGGGGTCGTCACTGCTGATGACGGCAATGCTCGGGAAGGGCAGGCGCGGGCGGCGGATGGGGCGCCAGTTGTGCACCTGCGGCGGCATGTCCTCGCGCTCGGTGTCGGGTGGGGCCACCAGCAGGGCGCCCTTCACCCGGCCCGTGTGCTGCGAATGGGCGGCCCAGCTCGCCACCAGCTGGCAGCCCAGCGAATGCGCCACCAGCACGGCCGGGGCGTCGTCCTGCAGCAGCACCTCGTCCAGCCGTGCCATCCAGTCGCCACGCCGGGGCCAGTCCCAGTCGTGCTGGTGCACGCGTTCATCGCCATGCAGCCGCTCCCAGCGGCTTTGCCAATGGTCGGGGCCGGAGTTCTGCCAGCCGGGGAGCAGCAAGACGCGCGTGGGATTCATGGTTTGCCCTTATCCTGACGGGCTGATTTTCAGCGGTTGGAGCAGCGGCGATGACGTTCAAGGTGTTTGTGGATGGCCAGGAAGGCACGACGGGTCTGCGGATCCATGAATACCTGGCCGCGCGCAGCGACATCGAGGTGCTGAAGATCGACGCCGACAAGCGCAAGGACCCCGCCGAGCGCGCGCGCCTGCTGAATGCCGCCGACGTGGCCTTCCTGTGCCTGCCGGACGCGGCCTCGCGCGAGGCCGCGGCCATGATCGACAACGCCAACACCTGCCTGATCGACGCCAGCACCGCCCACCGCACGGTGCCGGGCTGGGCCTTCGGCCTGCCGGAACTCGCCCGGGGCCAGCGCGACGCCATCCGGGCGAGCAAGCGCATCGCCAACCCGGGCTGCCACGCCAGTGCCTTCATCCTGGCCGTGCGCCCGCTGGTGGACGCCGGCCTCCTGCCGCGCGATGCGGCCGTCACCGCGACCTCCATCACCGGCTACTCCGGCGGTGGCAAGAGCATGATTGCCGACTACCAGCAGCAGCCGCTGCCGGCCCCCCTGCAAGCCCCGCGCCCCTACGGCCTGGGCCTGAAGCACAAGCACCTGCCGGAGATGATGGCCCACACGGGCCTGGCCACGCCGCCGGTGTTCATGCCCATCGTCAGCAACTTCTACAAGGGCCTGGCGGTCAGCGTGCCGCTGCACCTGAGCCAGCTCGCCCCCGGCACCACGCCCGAGGCCGTGCAGGCCGCGCTCGCGGCCCACTACGCCGGCGAGCGGTTCATCAACGTCTTGCCGCTGCGCGACGCCGCCACGCTGGAGGCCGGCTTCTTCGACGTGCAGGCCTGCAACGACACCAACCGGGTCGACCTGTTCGTGTTCGCGTCGGACACGCAGGTGCTCGTCGTCAGCCGCCTGGACAACCTCGGCAAGGGCGCGAGTGGCGCGGCGGTGCAGGCGATGAACGTGCACCTCGGGGTCGAGGAGACGTTAGGGCTCGTCTGACCCCGTCCGGCTGGTGATACTCGCGCCCATCCGAGATCGATGGGCCGGGAGCATGAGCGACAGGGAATCACCGCAGAACGACCTGCTGGACGGCGTCCACATCGCCAGCCAAGCCGAGCTGCGCGGCCTGCCCGTGCAGGCGGTCGCAACCGACGCCGACGGCCGCACCCGGCAGAGCCTGGCGCGCGAGGCGCTGCGCTGGACCTATGTGCTGCGCTCCCGCCAGCGCTGGGTGCATGACGCGCGGGTCCGCGAGCAGCATCAGGCCGATGCCGCCGCCACGCTGTCGCAGTTCGGGCTCGGCGCGGCGCAGTTGCGCGCCCTGGCGCGTGCCCCCACGCTGGTCGTGCGCGTGCCCTACCAGCACGAGGCCGTGGGCTGGGAGGCGCGCGTGTTCCCGTGGGAGTACGTGCTGGCCGCCGCCACGCGGGAGCAGCGGCGTGGCGCGGCCGGGCGGCCCAACCCGCTGACCGTCATCCGCGAGCTGCAGGTGCAGCACGAGGTGGAAGGGCGCTGGGCGCCGGTGCCGCGCAGCGCGGTGGACCTGCCGGCCTGGACGGCGCTGGAGGTGATGTTCGTCAACACCGTGCCCACCGAGCTGCGTGAGCGCTGGAGCGTGGACGAAGAGCTGGCCAAGTTCCGTCGCACCCTGCCGGCCGGCATCGCCGAGGTGCGTGTGCTGGACTACCCGAGCCTGGCCGAGCTGCAGGCCGCCGTGCGCCAGCACCGGCCGCATCTGCTGCACATCGCCGGCATGGACAGCCACCAGGGCCTGCGCGAACTGGCCACGGCCGCCGGCGATGCCGCCCGCGTGGACGTGCTGGAGACGCCTGGCAGCACGGCGGGCGTGCAGCGCGTGAGCGAGCTGCTGGCCGACACGCGGCGCATCGTCGACGGCCTGCTGCTGCGCGGCCCCGAGGGCCTGCCGCAGCTCGTGCCCGCCCAGGTGCTGGCGCTGGCGCTGGCCCAGGCCGAGGCACCCGCGTATCTCGCGACGCTGAACGTCTGGAACAGCGCCGCGCGGGTCGCGCCGATGTTGGTGGCGGAGGGCGCCGCGCTGGCGGCGGTGGGCTTTCAGGATGCGTTCGACGACTCGCTCGCCGAGTACTTCCTCGCGCAGCTGCGCCGGGCGCTGTTCGACAGCCGCTTCGACCTGCCCGCGGCCTTCCGCACGGCCTGGGAGGAGGTGCGGGCGCTGCCGGAGTCGGTGGATGCGACGGGCGTCACGCTGTGGGTCGGCGCGCCGGTGTTCGTGGACCCGGCGACTCGCGAGCGCCATGAACGCACGGCCGAGGCCAAGGCCCGTCGGGCCCGCGGCCAGCGTGGCGAGCGCGCGCAGGACCGCGCGCTGACCGCCCAGGTGCGCTGCGAGATCGAGCCCTACCCCGAGCTGAACTACGCCGTGCTGCACAACGCGCAGCCGCTGTTCCGCCGCTTCGTGCTGGCCTGCGATCTGCCCGACCAGGCCGCGCCGCTGGACGTGGACGTGGCCGTGCACCTGGGCGACGAGGTCGCCCGCTTCCAGCGCCGCGTGCAGTTGCGCTACCCCCGCGAGCGGCTGACCGACAAGATCCACGTGCCCCTCACCGCCGAGGTCGCACGCCGCGTGCACGAGGCCATCAACACAAGCCTGTCGGTGTGCGTGCGCCAGGGCGACGACGTGCTCTATCACGACAGCCACCGCCTGCGCCTGCTGCCGGTGGACCAGTGGCGCGACAACCGGCGCGACGGCCGCTGGCTGCCGTCCTTCGTGCTGCCGCGCGACCCGGCCGTCATGCAGGCGGTGTCGATGGCGCAGCGCTACAACCGCGTGCTGCGCGACGACCCGAGTGCCGGCTTCGAGGGCTACCAGTGCGTGCCCGAGCCCACCACGGCGGACGCCATCGACGAGGAAGCCCTGCGCGGCGTGGACCGGCAGGTGGAGGCGCTGTGGGCGACGCTGTTGCACGACTGGCGGCTGAGCTACATCAACCCACCGCCCAGCTACAGCGGCGACCTGGACTCGCAGCGCCTGCGCGTGCCCTCGCGCGTGAAGGCCGACGGCGCCGGCACCTGCATCGACCTGGCCCTGCTGTTCGCGGCCTGTCTGGAGCTGATCGACGTGCACCCGGTCATCTTCCTGCTCAAGGGCCATGCGCTGCCGGGCTGGTGGCGGCATCCGAGCTACCAGCAGGAGTATCAGAAGATGAGTGCGGCGAACTACAGCGAGGTCGTGGACGCCGACGCCAGCGGCAACTCGGCGGCGAATGCGCAGGCCAAGAGCTGGCACACCGGCGAGGCGAGCTGGGCCGAGGTGGCGCGCTGGGTGCGCGAGCGCAAGCTCGTGCCGATCGAGACCGTGCGGCTGACCGAGCACTGCGGCTTCATCGAGGCCATCGAGGCCGGCGTGCAGGCGCTGTCCGAGCGCAGCGACTACGACTCCATGCTGGACATCATCACCGCGCGGCGCGCCCAGGTCACGCCGCTGCCGCTGCTCGGAGACGACGCATGAGCGGGGCCAACGACCTCTGGAGGGCCGTGAGTGCGCAGCTCAGCGAGCCCGCCCGCGCGGGCCACAGCGTGCCGCTGCAGCAGCGCCGCCGGCGCGGTTTCGAGCCTCAGGCGGGCGATGGCCGCGCCGCGGTGCGCCTGGTGCGGGATGGGGGCGAGGGCGGCCTGCTGCGCTGGGTCTACGAGCCGCCGGTCCGCGCGCGCGGAGCGGATGCCGGCCGGCGCAACTGGCGCGCCTTCGGCGTGGACCCGCGCGAGACGGTGCAGCGCATCGCCTTCCCCGAGCTGGGCGAGAACGCGGTCACACGCGGCCTGCAGAAGCTCGACGCGCACCTCAATCCGGTGCTCGGCACGCTGACGTCGCCGTTGCAGGGGCTGCGCCGGTGGAACGGGCAGGGCTGGTCACCGCTGGCGCCGGGCGACGTGGCTGCGCTGCAGGGCCGCGTGCTGGTGCTGGTGCACGGTACCTTCAGCGAAAGCGCGATGTACACGAAGGAGTTCGCGGCCACGACCGACGGCGCGACGCTCTTCGACCGCCTCACGCGCGCCGGCGGCACCTACCGCGCGGTGCTGGCCTTCGACCACCCCACGCTCAGCGTCGGCCCCTGGCTGAACGCGCTCGCGCTGAACGATGCGCTGGCCGGCTGCACGGCCGAGCTGGACTTCGTCGGCCACAGCCGCGGCGGCCTGGTCATCGCCTGGCTGCTGCGCATCGCGCCGACGCTGCCGGTGCGCCAGGCGCTGTTCGTCGGCTCGCCACTGGCCGGCACGTCACTGGCCGCGCCCGACAAGCTCCGCCAGGCCCTCGACACGCTCGCCAGCATTGCCGATGCGCTGGCCGAGGTGGCTGACAAGACGGGTCAGGTGCTGCCCAGCCTGCAGCCGCTGGCCCTTGGCGTGGGCGGCCTCGCCACGGTGCTGGGCAAGGTGCTGCAGCTGGGCGCCCGCACGCCGCTGGCCGATGCGGCGGTGGGCCTCGTGCCGGGGCTGCTTGCGCAGGGGCGCGTGGGCAACAACCTGGAGCTCGACCAGCTCTGGCCGCTGCCCACGCGCGCCGAGCTGCATGCCATCGGCGGCAGCTTCATGCCCAGCGAAGTGAACGAGCCGCTGTGGAAGGTCTGGAAACGCGTGACGAACCTGAAGGGCCAGGCGACGTACTACGGCGCCGACCTGATCTTCGACCAACCCAACGACCTCGTCGTCGACAGCGCGTCGATGAACCAGGCCGGCCCGCGCGTGCTCGGCGCGCCGCACTGGGAAGACCTCGGCGTGAGCGCCACGACGCACCACTGCAGCTACTTCCAGGACCTGCGAGTGCTGGCGTGGCTGGATCGGCGGCTGCGGTGAGGCCGGATGGCACATCCGGCGGCGGCCGGGCGGAGGCTTTGTCGGGGCATGACGGATCCGCGACAGCTTGGTTCCGGCCTTCAAGACATGCTCGAATGCAACAACGATCGCCGAGATGAGCTACGACCTGTATTTCAAGCCGCGCACAGGATCCTTGACCGCTGAACGCCTGGATGCGTATTTCCGCGGCAGGCCAAACTATCAATGCGAGGGATCCCAAGCGTGGTATCGCAATGAGGACACGGGGGTCTATTTCGTCTTCGAATTCCAGGCCGACCCGCCGCCTGACGAAGATCACCCTGAGGCCTCCCGGCATTGCCCTGTCGCCCTGAATATCAACTGCTTGCGGCCGAGCTATTTCATCCTTGAGGCCGAAATGGAGGTGACCGCGTTCGTCGCGCACTTCGACCTGCTCGTCTCAGACCCGCAACTCGGAGGCATGGGCGACGGTGAGTACCGGGCAGACAAGCTCGTTTCCGGTTGGCATCGCGGGAATGAATTCGGATACGGCGCCATTCTTGGCGAAGAGAAAAACAGGGCGGGTGTCTCTCATTTGCCGACCGATCAGCTTCACCAGGCGTGGCGATGGAACCTGTCACGTGCTGAACGTCAGGCACGAGTTGGCGCGTCGAAATTCGTTCCGCGCATCATGTTTGTGAATCTGGGCGGTACGACGAGAACGGCTGCCGTCTGGCCTGATGGGATTCCCGTGGTGGTTCCAGCCGTCGATTATCTTTGTGTGCCCCGCAAGGAATTGGCGCCAACCCGATTCTTTCGCAAGAAGGAGGACACAACCTTCGTTGCCTGGGAGCAGGCACTCCCGGTGCTGCTGAGGCATGGCACCCGAACCGACGACGGCGCCATCAGCCTGAATTACTTGGAGCCGCCGTCAGAGGTGGTGAGATTTGTTCAATCATTCCCTGCGGAAAGCAGGTCTGTTGCCGGTGTATCCGCAGACCAGGTGCTGGACCGAGAGATGTATGAGCGCAGCCTGGGGTAGCCGTTCAACGTGGCTCGCAGGTCAGGACCGCCGACCGTCATCGGGGCCGGGACAAGGCGGGCCGTGATGCGTCCGGAGCCCAGGATGCAGCCCTCCCGTGGTCGTCTCGCGCCGTTTCTGGTGTGTGGCATGACCTGCGCGCTGCTGGCCTTTGTCTGCATCGCCGCTCGGCGGTCCTACGCCACATTTGTGGTGCCAGCGCCTGTCGCGAGCTTGCTGGTGCTGGCCGGTTGTGGCGCGGTCGCGGGGTTCGCACGCGATCGGCCGTGCGCCTGGCGTGGGTTGTGGCTGTTGGCGGCTCTGCTCGCCGCGCTTGCTGCCTGGCAAGTCTTCATGGCCTTGCTCGGCTCACCCATTCAGAGCAATGACCCCGCCGAGCGGCTCTTCGTCCTGTGGGGCAGTTTCCTGCTGTGGGTGGCTGCGACGGCGCTCTTGGGACTTGCTGCGGTGGTAGCCCTGGTCTTCGCGTGGCTGTTCGGTCGGCCACGTGCCATGGTGCATCGCGCCCAAGATGAATGATCCATCAGGGGGGGCGTGGCTCGCCCCGCGCCCCCGACCGGCTGGCAGATGGCTTGCGCCGCGGCGGCACCGCGCAGACGACGGCGACAGGCAGCGGTCATCGCCCTTGGCGAGCGCTTCACGCCCCGGCTATCGGCCGGCGTGCCAGTTCGTAGCGGAACTCCACGCAGGGCTCGCCGCGGAACTCGGTCGCGATCTCGGCAAGCTGGCTCGCCCCTAACCTCTCCAGCAGCCGGATGCAGGCGAGGTTGCGGCTGTCGGTCTGCGCGTGGATGCATTGCACCGGTGTCTGCGCGAAGACGAGCGTGATGGCCTCGCGCACGGCGGCGCTGGCCAGGCCCCGGCCCTGCGCCGCGCGTGCGAGGCTGAAGCCGAACTCGGCCGCCTGGCCGTCCTCGCTGATGTGGATGCCGACGTCCCCGACCAGCCCGCCCGTCACGGCGTCGGCAATGCCGAGCTGCGACCAGGTGCCCGGCACGAAGAGCGGTGCCGCCGCCATCTCGGTCAGGAAGGCCAGCGCCTGGGCATCGGGCTGCGGTTGCCAGCCCTGCCAGCGGGGGACCTCGGGGTCTTGCCGGTAGGCCTGGAAGGCAGCGAGGTCGTCGGGGCGCAGGCGGCGCAGCGTCATGTCAGTGATCCATTCCGCGTTCGCGGCAACCGCGGCGCATGAAACGGGTATCTTGCGGGCCGAGCGCCGGGCCGCTCCCAAGCCGGCCCGCGCTGGCGATGTGCTCGCGGCTCAACGCCGCGAGCATCGCCGTCCCCCCGGGGGACCGACCGGGCTTGCCGGCGTGCAGCCGGCGCAAGACTGGGCGAGGGGCTTGTTTCATTTCAGGACCGCCTCGGGGCTGCGGTAGTGGTAGCGGTAGGCGAAGACGAAGCCCAATCGCCGGTAGAGCCGCTGGGCGACGTCGTTGTCGCTGCCCACCTGCAGGTAGGCGTGCCGGGCGCCTTGGGTGTGCGCGAGTGCGAGCAAGGCCCGGCATAGCCGCTCACCGTGGCCCTGGCGTGGCACCGCGGAGGCGATGTCGTACAGGCCGACGAGCTCGCCGTCGACGACCATCTGCCCGCAGGCGAGCATCTGGCCTCCGGCGTCGTTCAGCGCGAAGCCCTGGTAGGTGACCGGCGCGCCGGCAATGCGCTCGGCATGGGCGGCAATGGCCGTCGCGGTCGAACCGCGCAGGGCGCCGACGAGGGCGGCATAGGCGGGCGCGTCCAGGGTCTGGAGCTCGGCCAGGGCGGGGTCGGGCGTGAGGGTGTCCAGCAGCATCACGTCCGCCGCGTCAAAGGCTCCCCAGCCCTTGGCGGCCAGGCGGGCGTCCAGGTCGGCGGGCTGGCTCCACGGCGTCACGCGCACGGCCAGCGGCAGGCCGGCGGCGTCGTAAGCGCGCTGGCAGCGGGCCAGCAGTTCGTCCAGCGGCAGCGTGCCTTCGCGCAGCGCATTGATGCAGCGGGAGCGCTTGGCCTTGCCCGGCGACAGGCGGATCAGCCAGCCGTCAATGTCGGACTGTTGGGGCGGGGCGGAGGCGTCGAGGCCGGCGAGCTCGGCGCGCAGGGCGAGGGCCGGGGCAATGGGTTCAGGCATGGGCCAGAAGTGTCGCCGGTTGGCGCCAGACGCAGCGCCACACGGGGTGCTGCCGGCCGCCGAGCGGGTCGCTGAGCTGCGGGTCGGTCACTTCGGCGCCGAGGCGCTCGTAGAAGGCGCGGGCGGCGGTGTTGGCGTCCAGCACCCAGAGGTAGAGGGGCCGCGTCGAGCCGTCGCGCTGCAGCCGTTCGGCCACGGCCTGCATCAGCCGCCGGCCGATGCCCCCGCCCTTGGCGTCGGGCGCGACGTGCAGGTTGTCGATGTAGTCGCCCCAGGTCGGGTCGTGGTCGGGCAGGACCCAGGCGAAGCCGAGCAGGCGCCCGGCGGGGTCTTCGGCGACGATGCCCCAATCGGCAGGCGGGGTGGGGCTGTTCAGCCGGGCCTGCCAGGCGGTGCGCCGCTCCGCGTCGGCTTCGTGATCGAGGTAGTGGTCGGTGAACACGCCGCGGTAGGCGTGGCGCCAGCTGGCCGCGTGCAGGGCGGCGACGGCATCCGCGTCCGCCGGGGTCATCGGGCGCAACGCCGGCGCGCTCACTTCATGGTCTCGATGCGCTTGACCATTTCCTTGGCGAAATCGACGAACGCCTGCGCGCCCTTGGAGGACGGGTCGAACACGACGCCCGGCAGGCCGTAGCTCGGCGCCTCGGCGAGGCGCACGTTGCGCGGGATGACGGTGTCGAAGACCTTGTTGCCGAAGTGCGCCTTGAGCTGGTCGCTGACCTGCTGCTGCAGCGTGATGCGCGGGTCGAACATGACGCGCAGCAGGCCGATGATCTGCAGGTCGGGGTTCAGGTTGGCGTGGATCTGCTTGATGGTGTTGACCAGGTCGGTCAGGCCTTCGAGGGCGAAGTACTCGCACTGCATCGGCACGATCACGCCATGCGCGCTGCACAGGCCGTTGAGCGTCAGCATGGACAGCGACGGCGGGCAGTCGATGAGGATGAAGTCGTAGTCGGCGCCCGCGGAGGCCAGGGCCGCCTTCAGTCGGGCTTCCCGGCGCTCCAGTTCCACCAGTTCCACCTCGGCGCCCGCCAGTTCGCGGTTGGCGCCGAGCACGTCGTAGCCGGCCTTCTCGGCTCGGGCCTTGGCCTCGGCGATCGAGGACGACTCCAGCAGCACGTCGTAGACCGTGGTCTCCAGCTTGCGCTTGTCGATGCCGGAACCCATGGTGGCGTTGCCCTGCGGGTCCAGGTCGACGACGAGCACGCGCTGGCCGATCTGGGCGAGGCCGGCGGCCAGGTTGACGGTGGTGGTGGTCTTGCCGACGCCACCCTTCTGGTTGGCGATGCAGAAAATCTTGGCCATCTCTTGTTGTGCCGGGCGCTGAGTCGAAGCGGGAGGATAAGCGCGAACACAGCCACCGAGGCACAGAGACACAGAGGGAGAGGGCGGGAATTTCTTTGTGCCTCGGTGTCTCTGTGGCTTTGTTTCTACCGGGGCCGCATCCAGACGATGCAGCGCTGGGCATCCAGCCCGGGCACACTGAGTTGTTCCACGTGAAACACCTCGACGTTGGCGGGCAGCGCGGCGATTTCGTCCGCGGGATGCTGGCCCTTCATGGCCAGCCACACCGCGCCGGGGGCCAGGTGCTGGCGGGTCAGGCTCGTGAAGTCCACGAGCGACGCAAACGCCCTCGAGGTGATGACGCCGAAGGGCTCGGTGCTGAGTTGCTCGACCCGACTGTGGACGCCATGCAGGTTGGGCAGCTTCAGCTCGGCCGCCACCTGCTGGATGAAGGTGGCCTTCTTCGCGACGGCATCCACGCAGGTCACGTCGGTGCCCGGGCAGCAGATGGCGATGACGACCCCCGGCAGGCCACCGCCGGCGCCCACGTCCATCAGCCGGGCCGGTGTGCCGTGGCGCAGCAGCGGCGGGATCACCGACAGGCTGTCCACCAGGTGGTGGCTCAGCATCTGCGCCGGATCCCGCACGGCGGTCAGGTTGTAGACCTTGTTCCACTTCTGCAGCAGGGCCAGGTAGGCCAGCAGCTGGTCGACTTGTGTGGGGCTGAGCGTGAGGCCGAGTTGCTGTGCCGCCTGTTCCAAGGCGCCTCTCATCGACCGCTCCCGAACACAGCCACAGAGGCACAGAGACACAGAGACGATGGCACGTGGTGCTGCCTCTGTGCCTCTGTGTCTCTGTGGCTTTGTTTTGCAGCGACGGCCACGTTCATGCCGCCTCCGCCTCGGTGAACCCCTTGAACTTGCCCTTCTTCAGGTGCACCAGCAGCAGCGAGATGGCCGCCGGCGTGATGCCCGAGATGCGCGAGGCCTGGCCCAGGGTCTCAGGCTTGTGGGTGTTCAGCTTCTGGCGGGCTTCGAAGGAGAGGGCGTGGACGAGGCTGTAGTCCAGGTCCTCCGGCAACTTCAGGTGCTCGAAGTGCGCGGCGCGGGCGACGTCGTCGACCTGCTTGTTGATGTAGCCGGCGTACTTGACGCTGATTTCCACCTGCTCGGCGACCAGGTCGGCCAGCTCCGCACCCAGCTCGGCGGTCAGTGTTTCACGTGAAACACCCGCCTCCGGCTTTGCAATCGCCGCCACTTCGGCGACCGTGTCGAAGCTCACACCGGGGCGGCGCAGCAGGTCCGACAGGTTGTACTCGCGCTCCAACGCCTTGCCCACCAGCCGCTCGGCGTCGGCCGCGGGCAGGATGCCGGGGTGCACCCAGGTGCGCTTGAGCTTTTCGGTTTCACGTGAAACCGCGTCGCGCTTGCGGTTGAAGGCCGCCCAGCGCTCGTCGTCCACCAGGCCGAGCTGGCGGCCGACTTCGGTCAGGCGCGCGTCGGCGTTGTCCTCGCGCAGCTGCAGCCGGAATTCGGCGCGGCTCGTGAACATGCGGTAGGGCTCGGTCACGCCCTTGGTGATGAGGTCGTCCACCAGCACGCCGAGGTAGGCCTGGTCGCGCGCCGGGGTCCACGGGCCGTCGCCGCGCACTTGCAGTGCCGCATTCAGGCCGGCGAACAGGCCCTGAGCGGCGGCTTCTTCGTAGCCCGTCGTGCCGTTGATCTGGCCGGCGAAGAACAGGCCCTGGATCACCTTGGTCTCGAAGCTGGCCTTCAGCCCGCGCGGGTCGAAGTAGTCGTACTCGATGGCATAGCCGGGGCGCAGGATGTCGGCGTTCTCCAGCCCCGGGATGCTGCGCACCGCGGCGAGCTGGATGTCGAAGGGCAGGGAGGTGGAGATGCCGTTCGGGTAGAACTCGTGCGTGGTCAGGCCTTCCGGCTCCAGAAAGATCTGATGCGAGTCCTTGTCGGCGAAGCGGTTGACCTTGTCTTCGATGCTCGGGCAGTAGCGCGGGCCCACGCCCTCGATGACGCCGGTGAACATCGGGCTGCGGTCGAAGCCGCTGCGGATGATCTCGTGGGTGCGGGC